>JAFAID010000638.1 GCA_019236925.1 Mycobacterium sp.
GGTGGTCTATCCGCTCGACGAAGCCGCCGCCGCGATCGCATCGCTGGAGAATCGCACCGCCAAAGGAAAAGTCGTCCTACGCGTGCGGGATTGACGGAACTCGGCGGTGTCGCACGTCGCATCTGCCACTCAAGCCTCAGCGGAGAATGGGTCCTTCCCCGGCGCGACGCCTGTGGCGGATGTGACGACCGACGCGCGGGGACGGTGACAAGGCGTCGTGGCGACCCTTGTGCCGCGGTTAAAGAAAAAGTAATGTCACTTTTAGTTTTCTAGCCGACGAGACTGCCCCACACCTCGGGAGCCGCCATGGAATCCTTCATCCACCTGCGTAAAGGCAGGACACCGCGCCGCCTGCACGCCGACCTCGAAGGTCTGAAAGACGACGAGCTGGGCCGCGGCGGATTCACCGGTCGCACCGCCAACATGTACCGCCGTCAGGATCCCACCGCTTACCGGTCGGAGGGTCCACTGCGCCCCATCGATGTGCTGTCCAGCGAGCTCAAGCCGAGCGACGCCACCGACGCCAACGGTGAGCCGCTGTTGATGTTCGCCAACCCAGACTGCCGCATCTCGCTGTCCCGCCGCCATCAGCCGATGCCGTTCTACACCCGTCATGTCGACGGTGACCTGCTGTGCTTCGTGCACCAGGGCACCGGCCTACTGGAGACCGAGTTCGGCCCGCTGCCCTACCGAGAGGGCGACTGGGTGTACATCCCCAAGGCATGCACCTGGCGCCAGGTACCCGACGCCGAAACCACGTTGCTGATGATCGAGGCGAGCGACGAGTTCCGCGTCCCACCGCCCGGTTCGCTGGGCCGGCATTTTCCCTTCGACCCATCCCAGGCCGTCATTCCCGAGCCGGCGCCCATCGACGATGACGGCCGCGACGAGTACGAGGTCAGGCTTGTCCACGACGGTGGCCCGACAACGCTGTTCTATCAACACAATCCGATCGATGTCGAAGGCTGGCGCGGCGACAACTTCGCGTTCACCTTCAACATCGCCGACTACAACGTGATCACGTCCGACAGCGTCCACCTACCGCCGACCGTGCACCTGTTCATGCAAGCCACCGGCGTCTACGTGATGAACTTCCTGCCCAAACCTGCCGAAGGCGTCCCCGGCACCGAACGCACACCCTGGTATCACCGCAACGTCGACTACGACGAGATCGCCTTCTTCCACGGCGGCTCGCTCTACGGCATCCCGATGCCTCCCGGCCTGATTACCCATGCGCCACAAGGGGTTCACCACGGTGCGCCAGAGAAGGCGCGAGAACGGGCCCGCCGCAAATTCGACGAGCATTCTCGCGTCGACTGGCAAGTGATCGCTGTCGACACCCGCCGCCGACTGACCCCGTCAGCCGAGGTGCTGGCGCACGACCTAGGACAACACTAATGACCCACGCCGACGACGATGCAGAACGAAGTGATGAGGAGGAGCGGCGTCAATGACCACCGCCGTGAAGCACGACTACGACCGGATCCCCTATCTCGTTGCCTTTGAGAACAATTCCGGCGTCCGAGATGTCTACGGCGGGCTGGCCGAGATCACCGTGCTGGAAAGCCATCTACTCAAGCCGAAAGACAAACCGTCCGACACGGTGCTGGTGTTCATGCATCCGATCGGCGGCGGCGCGTACCTGCCGATGATCAATGCGCTGGCGCGGGCCGGTCACCATGTCATCTACTGCAACAGCCGGTTCCGCGGCACCGATTCGGCGCTGCTAATGGAGAAGGTGATCGAGGACCTCGGCGCGGCGATCAAAGACGCCACGGAACGGCTGGGTTATCAGAAGGTGGTGCTGGCCGGCTGGAGTGGCGGTGGTTCGCTGTCGGTGTTCTACCAACAGCAGGCCCAGCACCCGACCATCACGTCGAGCCCGTCAGGTGACGGGCCCGATCTCACCAAACTTGAGCTGCCCGCCGCCGACGGCATCATGCTGCTGGCCGCACACATCAGTCGGCACGGCACGCTGACCGAATGGCTGGATGCATCGATTCTCGACGAATCCGATCCCACCAAACGCGACCCGGAACTGGACCTGTACAACCCGAACAATCCCAACCAACCGCCCTACAGCAAGGAGTTTCTGGCCCGCTACCGGGAAGCGCAGATCAGCCGCAACCGCCGCATCACGGCCTGGGTGAAAGAAAAGCTGGCCGAGCTGAAAGCCGACGGCCGCCCGGATGACGAGTTCGGATTCGTCGTGCATGGCACCATGGCCGACCCGCGGTGGCTGGATCCACATGTCGATCCGAACGAACGCACACCGGGAACCTGCTATCTGGGTGACCCTCAAGTGGTGAACATGAGCCCGGTCGGGCTGGCCCGGTTCTCCACACTGCGCAGTTGGCTCTCGCAATGGAGCTACGACGACGCGCACGGCGATGGGGTGGCCTGTGGACGCGACATCGCGGTGCCGGCGCTGGTGATCGGCAACCTGGCCGACGATGCCTGCACGCCCAGCCACACCCGACGGCTGTTCGAGGCGATCGGCCATCCCGACAAGGAGATCCACGAAATCCCTGGCGCCACACACTATTACGCAGGCCCAGATCAACGCGACAAGTTGCGCCAGGCTGTCGAGGTCGTCACCGACTGGCTGGTCCGTCACGATTTCGCGGGAATGGCATGACACCCACTGGGCCGCTGGACGGCGTCCGGGTGCTGGAGCTGGGCACGCTGATCGCCGGACCGTTCGCGGGCCGCCTGCTCGGCGACATGGGCGCCGAGGTCATCAAGGTTGAACCACCCGGCGCACCGGATCCGTTGCGGACCTGGGGCCAGGCCGAAGTCGACGGGAACCACGTTTTCTGGACGGTGCATGCCCGCAACAAGAAGGCGATCACCTTGGATTTGCGCCGGCCACGCGGCCGCGAGCTGTTCCTGGATCTGATCGAGAAATCCGACATCGTGGTGGAGAACTTCCGTCCCGGCACACTGGAGAAGTGGCAGCTGGGTTATGACGTGCTCAGCCAACGCAACTCGGGCATCATCCTGGTCCGGGTGTCGGGGTACGGGCAGACCGGGCCCGACGCGCTCAAGGCCGGTTACGCCTCGGTGGCCGAAGCGGCCAGCGGGCTGCGGCACCTCAACGGTTTCCCCGGCGGGCCGCCGCCCCGGCTGGCATTGTCGCTGGGCGACAGCCTGGCCGGCATGTTCGGCGCCCAGGGGGCGTTGGCCGCACTGTACCGGCGCGGCGTCACCGGGCACGGCCAAGTCGTCGACGTTGCCCTGACCGAATCATGCTTGGCGGTACAGGAATCCACGATTCCCGATTACGACGTCGGAGGTGTGGTACGCGGTCCGTCCGGCACCCGTCTGGAGGGCATCGCGCCCTCGAACATTTACCGCAGCGCCGACGGCTCCTGGGTGGTGATCGCCGCCAACCAGGACACCGTGTTCGCCCGGCTGTGCCAAGCGATGGGCCGCCCGGAGCTGGCCCGCGACGATCGGTTCGCCACCCACGGTGCCCGCGGCCGCAACCAAGACGAGCTCGACAAGATCATCGGTTCCTGGGCCGCCGAACGGGAGCCCAACGAGGTCATCGAAACCCTCAGCGCTGCAGGCGTGATCGCGGGCCCGATCAACACGGTCGCCGAGGTGGTCGACGACCCGCAGCTGCAGGCGCGCGGCATGCTCGTTGAACATTACGACGAACGACTCGCACGGCCCGTCTTAGGACCCGGGATCGTGCCGGTGCTCTCGGAGTCTCCCGGCCGCGTCCGCAACGCCGGCCCGGCACGGCCCGGACAACACAACGATGACGTCTACATCGGACTGCTCGGCAAGACCGCCGACGAGCTCGAGGAACTGCGCACCGAGGAGGTGCTATGACCCGCACCGGCGACGACGCAGTGGGGGTACCTCCAGCCGCGCAGCGGCGAGGGGGACGAAGCGATGAGAAGGAGCGGTGCACATGACGCACGTCGATATTCGCGAGGTGTCGCTGCGCGACGGGTTGCAGATCGAAAAGCCAATCCCGTTGTCGGCCAAGTTGGAACTACTGGCAGCCGTGGCCGCTACCGGGGTGCGCGAGGTAGAGGCCACCGCGTTCGTCTCCCCGTCGAAGGTGCCGTCGATGGCCGATGCCGCCGAGCTTGCAGCCGAGCTGCGCAATTACCCCGACATCGAGTTCTCCGCGCTGGTGGCCAGCCCCAATGGCGCTAAGCGGGCCGTCGCCGCGGGGCTGCGCTCGATCGAATACGTGGTGTCGACCAGCGACGCATTCAGCATCGCCAATGTCGGGCGCAGCAGTGCACAGGCCACCGATCAGATTGACGAGATCGTCGCGATCGCACATGACGGCGACGCCACCGTCGAGGTCATCGTCGCCACCGCGTGGGACTGCCCCTTCGAAGGACCCACGCCGCCCCAGCGCGTCCTCGACATCGCCGCCACCGCGCGCGATCGGGGCGTCGACCGGTTTTCGATTGCCGACACCATCGGCACCACCACGCCGGGCAGGGTGAGTTCGCTGATCGCGCAACTGCGTCCGGTGATCGGCGATCTTCCGCTGGGCGGACATTTCCACAACACCCGCGGCGCCGGACTGGCCAGCGCCTACGCCGCGGTCAGCTCCGGAGTCACCCGGCTGGACGCGTCGGTGGGCGGGCTGGGCGGCTGCCCGTTCGCCCCGGGCGCCACCGGCAACATCGCCACCGAGGACCTGGTGTACCTGCTGCGGGACAGCGACATCGACGTGGACATCGACCTGCAGGCGGCCATCGCCGCGGCCGGAGTCGCGAAATCAGTTGTCGGCCATGACTTGCCCAGTGCTCTCCTCCGCGCCGGAGACCGGATCCGGACGTGATGTCAGCCCCGCAGACGACGCGGACCCTGACCGCCAAGGGCCGCCAGACCCGGGCTGCCATCGAGCAGGCTGCTCGTAAGCTGTTCGCTGAACGGGGCTTTCACGGTACAACGCTGGGCGACATCACGTCGGCGGCGGGAAAGTCGGCGGCGGTCTTCTACCGGTATTTCGCCGACAAGGAGGATCTGCTCGCCGCGCTGGCGCAGTCATTCCTGCACGACATCGTGACACCGTCGGGGTTGAGTGTCGACCTGCCGGGCTCCCCGGACGACGATGCGTTCTTCACCTCGGTGGTCACCGGCTACTGGAACATGTTCAAGCAGAACATTGGCATCATGATCGCAGTAGCGCAGCTGGCGGCGACCCAACAGCGGTTCGCCGCCGTCCAGAACGAATTCCGGCGGTTCGGCATGGACATCGTTGCCGCCTCGGTGCGCCGCGCCCAGGAGCAGGGTTATGCAACCGAGCTCAACCCGCAACAAACAGCGGCGGCCATCGCGCTGCTCTTCGAGAACTTCACCAGCGTGTTCGTCACGCCTGCCGGCGCCGGCAGCCTGGGCGTCGAGATCAGCGACGAAGAAGCCATCGCGACCTTGTCGACAATCTGGAAAAAGACCCTGTACGGCACTTAAGGAGCTACCAGTGGATTTCACCTTGCCAGAACACCTTCCGGGGCTGCTCGCCGACATGGATGCGTTCATCGAGCGTGAGATCGTCCCGCTACAGGCCGAGAACATGCAGTACTTCGACCAGCGTCGAGAACACGCCCGCACCGATTGGGACAACGATGGGATCCCGACTCGGGAGTGGGAGGATCTGCTCGCCGAGATGCGCCGACGGGCCGACAAGGCCGGTTGGCTGCGTTACGGGTTGCCGGCGTCGCTGGGTGGCCGGGACGGCACCAACCTCGATATGGCGGTGATCCGGGAACATTTGGCGCACAAGGGTCTTGGCCTGCACAACGACTTGCAGAACGAGTCATCGATCGTCGGGAACTTCCCGCAAGTGATCATGATGGAGCGCTTCGGCACCGACACGCAACGCGCCCTGTGGTCGGAGGCGTTGATCACCGGGAAACGCTCCATGGCCTTCGGGCTCACCGAGCCGCAGCACGGCTCCGATGCGACCTGGCTGGAAACGCACGCTAAACCCGATGGCGACGACTGGGTGCTCAACGGCTCCAAGCGGTTCAACACCGGCGTCCACCGCGCGACCCATGACTTGATCTTTGCCCGCACATCCGGCGAGCCAGGACAAGCCCGGGGCATCACCGCATTCTTGGTGCCCACCGACGCGCCCGGCTTTACCGTTCCGTATTACTGGTGGACCTTCAACATGCCCACCGACCACGGCGAAGTCGAACTCAACGATGTCCGGGTGTCTGCCGACGCGGTGCTCGGCGAAGTGGATCGCGGGCTGGAGGTCGCGCAAACGTTTCTGCACGAGAACCGAATTCGGCAGGCGGCCAGCAGTCTGGGCGCGGCGCAATACTGCATTGATCGAGCCGCCGAATACGCCGGCCAACGTACGGTGTTCGGCAAGCCGCTGGCGGTCAACCAGGCCGTGCAATGGCCGTTGGCTGAGCTGCAGACCGAAGCCCAGATGGTGCGGCTGCTGGTGCAGTACGCGGCCTGGCATTTGGACCGCAACCACCACATGGAGGTCTCCGACAAAGTGTCGATGGCCAACTACCGCGCGAACCGATTGGTCTGCGACGCCGCCGACCGTGCCATGCAGGTCTTCGGCGGCCTCGGTTACAGCCGTCACGAGCCGTTCGAGCACATCTACCGCCACCACCGCCGCTACCGAATCACCGAGGGCGCCGAGGAGATCCAAATCCGGCGGGTAGCGCAGCGACTGTTCAAATTTGGCCAAAAGTGAGCCTGCAGGACAGCCTGCCCGCGGTGCTGCGCCCGATACTCGGCTCGGGCGGTGGAGACGTGGCGATCGACAATCTGCGCGCGTTGACCGGTGGTGCCAGCCGAACCACGTGGGCATTCGATGCGGTCACGCCCGAGGAACGGCGATCGCTGATCCTGCGCATCGGACCACCCGACGACGTGCACGCCGGAATGGAGCTCGAAGCCCGCGCCCAGGCTGCCGCCGCGGCCGTCGGCGCGCCGGTCCCCCACATTTTGGTTGCCGACGATTCGCCTGCCGCACTGGGCAATCCGTTCTTGATCTGCGACGAGATCAAAGGCGAGACCATCGTTCGGCGCATAGAGCGCCAACTCGACGATATGGGCCGGTCGCGGTTGCTGGGCGAGTGCGCGCAGGCGCTGGCGGCCATCCACCGGGCCGACGCGAACCTCTCCGGCCTGACCCGCGAGGACCAACTCGCCGAATGGCGCGCCCGACTGGACGAGATGGGCGACACCACCGCCGCATTCGAGTGGGCTTTTCGGTGGCTCGACGCCCACCGGCCTGCGCCGTCCCCGTCGCGCCTGGTGCACGGCGACTACCGAATGGGCAATCTCATCATCGACGGATCCGAGCTCGCGGCCGTGCTGGACTGGGAGCTGGTGCACATCGGTGAGGTTTACGAAGACCTGGCCTGGTTCTGCATTCGGGCCTGGCGGTTCGGCGCTCCAGCCGCTCGCGCGGCCGGCGGCCTGGGCAGCGTCGAGGATTTTCTTTGCGCCTACGAACAGGCCGGCGGGGCCACGATCGATCGGGTGGCGTTTCACTGGTGGTTGGTGCTGGCCACGCTGCGCTGGGGTGTCATTTGCCGCTATCAGGCGGAGCGCCACTTGAGCGGACAGACCCGCTCAGTGGAGCTGGCGGCGATCGGCCGTCGGGTCTGCGAGACCGAGTGGGATCTACTCACGTTGCTCGATAAGGCTCCACCAGTCGCCGGTTGACCGCCTAAAATGCCGCTGTGGTCACTCCTGATCAGGCAATCGACACCATTCGCCAAACCGGTGGCGCCCAACCCGGCTACCGCGCATTGCACGCCAAGGGCAAGCTCTACCGCGGCAGCTTCACCGCAACCCCCGAGGCCGCCCAGCTCTCCCGCGCGGCACATCTCGACGGTTCGGCCGTGCCCGCGCTGATCCGATTCTCCAGCGGCTCCGGCAATCCGAAGCAGCCAGACAATGCACCGGGCGTGCGCGGCATGGCGGTGAAGTTCACCCTTCCCGACGGGTCGACCACCGACGTGTCAACGCAGACGGCAAAGCTGTTTCCGGCCAGCACGCCCGACGGCTTCATTGACCTACTACGTGCGTCACGCCCCGGCGCCACCGCACCGCTGCGCCTCGCCGGCTACATCGCCACCCACCCCCGCTTCCTGGCCGCCTTGCCCGTCGTCCGCGCGGCGAATCGGGTGCCTGTCAGCTACGGCACCGTCGAGTACCACGGGTTGCACGCTTTCCGCTGGGTCGCCGCCGACGGCAGCGCCCGATTCGTTCGCTACCACTTGCTTCCGGCCGCCGGCGAGGAGTTCTTGCCACCGGACGTCGCGAAGGCGAAAGGCGCGGACTTTTTGATCGAGGAGCTCGACGAGCGCCTCGCGTCGGGACCGGTCCGGTTCTCCTACCAAGTCCAGATCGCCGCGGACGGCGATTCCACCGTCGATCCATCCAGACCGTGGCGCAGCCAACAGACCGCCGCCGTCGGCACCCTCGACATCACCGGCATCGACACCGAACGCGAGCATGGCGGTGACATCGTCGTATTCGACCCCATGCGAGTCACCGACGGCATCGAGCCCTCGAATGACCCAGTGCTGCATTTCCGCACGCTCGCCTACTCGGCATCGGTGAAGCTGCGCACGGGTGTGGATCGCGGTCCCGAGGCACCCGCGACCTGATGACGTCCGAGGCCACGTCTCGCGACCCACTGCATGGCCGTCCCACCGCGGCTGAACTCATCGCCGCGGTCGCCGAGTTCCTCGAGACCGATGTCCGCGAGTCGACCGCCGGGCAGGTCAATTTCCATGCCAGGGTTGCGGCCAACGTGTTGCGCATCGTCGAGCGCGAATTGCAGGTCGACTCGGCCGACGACGTCGCGGACGCGCTGGCCGGCTTCGGCTTCGACGACGAAGCTCAGCTGGCGGCGGCTATTCGAGGCGGGGCGCTGGACGGGCACGACGAACAGGTGCACTCGGCTCTGCGCGCGTTGGTGAGTCACCGTTTATCGGTCGCGCATCCCGGTTACCAGAACGAGTAGAAAGAACGCGATGCCCGCAACCGGCTCCGGCCACAGTCAGCAAGTCATCGCCGAGGTGGCCGATCAGCTATTCGCGGCAATCGAGAGATGCGACGAGACGACGCTCACCCAGCTCTTCGACGACGACATTGCGGTGTGGCGGGTGGGCGCCCGCCGGGACAACGACAAAGAGCGGGCGCTGAAGGTGCTGCGCTGGTTCATCGATGTCACCACGCAGCGCCGCTACGAGATCCTCGACCGCCAGCTGTTCACCGACGGTTTCGTCCAGCAACACATCCTGCACGCAACCGGCCACGACGGCGCATTGATCGCAATGCGGGTCTGCATCGTGATTAAGTTGGGGGTGAACGGCCTGATCAGCCGTATCGATGAGTACTTCGACCCGGCCGGCCTCGCCCCGCTGATGAGCTAGCCGGTAACGGAGGAGCAGCGCAGATGACTCGCGCCGGCGACGATGCAGCGCCCGACGACGATGCAGCCCGCGAAGCGGGGTGAGGAGGAGTCGGGCAAATCAAGGCGATGAGGAGGAGCGGCGCAGATGAATACCGTGGAAACACTGCTGAACGATCCCGACACCGCAGGGGTGTGGAACCTCGTTCCCGACAAATCCACGATCAGCTTCAAGATCAGGAACATGTGGGGCCTGATCGGCGTCAAAGGCCGGTTCACCGGCATCAGCGGCGACGGCCAGATCACCGGCAAGGGCGCCATCTTCGGTCGCCTCGACATCCAAGTGGCGTCGTTGCGAACCGGAATCCGCAAACGCGACCAGCACCTGCTGTCCGCCGATTTCTTCGACGCCGAACGCTTCCCGGAGATCAGCGTCGTCGTCACCGCCTTGGAGCCGACCACCGCTAACGCCGCGGATTTGCGTGCCACCCTCACCATCAAGGGGGTCACTGCCCCGCTGCCACTGCCGGTCCGGATCATCCAGCTCAACGACGGTTCAGTGCGGGTATCGGCGAAAATCACGGTCGACCGGGCCCAGTTCGGCCTGGGTTGGAATCGGCTCGGCATGATCGCCAAGACGGCGACAGGGTCGGCCGACGCCTGCTTCGTGCGGGCGGCGGGGTAGATCGCATCGGGCGCTGTGCCGCCCGCATGGTCGCTGGGCAGTACCATCTGGACCGTGTCTGCTACCAGCCCACTGCGGATCCTCGTCTACAGCGACAACGCCAAGACCCGACAGGACGTCATGCTGGCGTTGGGCAAACGGGTGCACCCCGAATTGCCCGAGCTGAACTACGTCGAGGTGGCCACCGGACCGGTGGTCATCCAGCGGGTGGACGCCGGAGACATCGATCTGGCCATTCTCGACGGTGAGGCAACCCCCACCGGCGGCATGGGCATCGCGAAGCAGCTGAAAGACGAAATTGCGCAGGGACCACCGATCGTGGTGCTGACCGGACGGCGCGACGATGCCTGGCTGGCCAGCTGGTCGCGCGCCGAAGCATCGGTCCCGCACCCGATCGACCCGATCCGGCTCAGCCGAACCGTGCTCCAGTTGCTGCGCCCTCCGGTGCGCTAGCCAATCAGCGGGCCCAGAACCCCAGGGGACACCGGCCACCGAGCGCAGCCCGATCATGCCGCCTCCCAATCCCGCCGTCGGCTGATTGATCAACGAAATAGCTTGGCGCCCTTGGCAACTCGTCAATAGCGACGGGCCGCCGGGGAGATGCACGCTTCGGCGGGCCGACCACCCACCCGGCTGTGGTTGAGGTCACAGATAGACTGCTGAGCGCAGGACCAGACAAGATCGCTAGGCTGTGGTTGCGCTCACAGTCAGTCAGCCCGTAGACAACCAGTGAGGGAGCGTCTTGGCAGCATGAATCTGTACCTGCCCATCCTGGTCCTTGGGGGGATCGCCGCTGCTTTCGCGCTGGGCTCGGTCGCCATCGCACAGGTCATCGGCCCTTTGCGCTACAACCGGTCGAAGCTGGAGGCCTACGAGTGCGGGATCGAGCCCAGCGACCAGCCGGCCAACGCGCCGCACGCCGGCAGCGGGCAGCGGTTCCCGGTGAAGTACTACCTGACTGCGATGCTGTTCATCGTCTTCGACATCGAAATCGTGTTTCTCTACCCATGGGCGGTCAGCTACGACAAGCTAGGGGTATTCGCGCTGGTCGAGATGGTGGTGTTCATGCTCACCGTCTTTGTGGCCTACGCATACGTGTGGCGCCGCGGCGGTCTGACTTGGGATTGAGGTAAGACGTGGGTCTGGAGGAGAAACTGCCGAGCGGTCTCTTGCTGACGACCGTCGAAACACTCGCGGGCTACTTCCGCAAGAACTCGTTGTGGCCGGCAACGTTCGGATTGGCCTGCTGCGCGATTGAGATGATGGCTACCGCCGGCCCCCGATTCGACATCGCCCGCTTTGGCATGGAGCGGTTTTCGGCAACACCCCGGCAGGCCGATCTGATGATCGTGGCCGGCCGAGTCAGCCAGAAGATGGCGCCGGTGCTGCGTCAGATTTACGACCAGATGGCCGAGCCCAAATGGGTGCTTTCCATGGGCGTGTGCGCGTCGTCGGGCGGGATGTTCAACAACTACGCGATTTTGCAGGGCGTGGACCACGTCGTGCCGGTAGACATCTACTTACCCGGCTGCCCGCCCCGTCCGGAGATGCTGTTGTACGCAATCCTCAAGCTGCACGACAAGATTCAGGAGATGCCGTTGGGCGTCAACCGCGAACAGGCCATCGCCGAAGCCGAACAAGCGGCGCTGGCCGCCAGGCCGACGATCGAGATGCGCGGACTGCTGCGATGAGCTCGCCGGAGCACGACCCGAAGCGGGCAGCCAGCGAGGTGGGCGGAGATCCTGTGCCCGCCGGCCAATCCGACAAAGAGGTGATCGACGTCCGCCGAGGCATGTTCGGCGTCCACGGCACAGGCGACACGTCGGGTTACGGACGACTGGTAAGCCAGGTCACGCTCGACGACGGAAGTCCGCGACCCTACGGCGGATACTTCGACGAGGTGGTCGATCGATTGGCCGCGGCGCTGAAGGCCGACGGCGTCGAATTCGAAGACGCCGTAGAGAAAGTCGTGGTCTACCGCGACGAGCTCACCGTGCACGTGCGCCGTGAGCTACTGCCACAGGTGGCCAGCCGGCTCCGCGACGACCCGCAGCTGCGCTTCGAGTTGTGCCTGGGCGTCAACGGCGTGCACTACCCGCACGAAACCGGACGCGAGCTGCACGCGATTTATCCGCTCAAGTCGATCACCCACGGGCGTCGTATTCGACTGGAAGTGGCTGCGCCGGATGGTGATCCGCACATCCCGTCGCTGTTCGCCATCTACCCGACCAACGACTGGCACGAGCGCGAGACCTATGACTTCTTCGGCATCATCTTCGACGGCCACCCGTCGTTGACCCGCATCGAGATGCCCGACGACTGGCAGGGGCACCCCCAACGCAAGGACTATCCACTGGGCGGCGTTCCAGTGGAGTACAAGGGCGCGACGATTCCCCCGCCCGATCAGCGGAGGTCCTACAACTGATGAGCGAGACCACCACCCCCAACGGCGAGGGCAGCGGCGGTGAAACCCTGGTGGCCGTCGTCGGCCAGGATTGGCAAGAGATCGTCGAGGCGGCCCGGGCAGGCGAACCCGGCGAACGCATCGTCGTCAACATGGGACCCCAACACCCTTCCACCCACGGCGTGCTGCGGCTGATCCTGGAGATCGAAGGCGAGACGGTCACCGACGCCCGGTGCGTCATCGGCTACCTGCACACCGGAATCGAGAAGAACCTCGAGTACCGGTACTGGACCCAGGGCGTGACGTTCGTGACCCGAATGGATTACCTGTCACCGTTTTTCAACGAAGCCGTCTACTGCCTCGGCGTGGAGAAGCTGCTCGGGATCACCGACGAGATCCCAGAACGGGTCAACATCATCCGGGTGATGATGATGGAGTTCAACCGGATCTCCTCGCACCTCGTCGCCCTGGCAACCGGCGGCATGGAACTGGGTGCGATGACGGCGATGTTCCTCGGCTTCCGGGAACGCGAGCTGATCATGAACCTGTTCGAGAAGGTCACCGGCCTGCGGATGAACCACGCCTACATCCGGCCCGGTGGACTGGCCCAAGATCTACCGCCCGACGTGCTGCGCGAAATCCCGGAACTCGTCAAACTGCTGAGCCGTCGGCTCAACGACATGGAAAACCTGCTCAACGACAACTACATCTGGAAAGCCCGCACCCAGGGCGTCGGATATCTGGACCTGACCGGTTGCATCGCGCTGGGCGTGACCGGGCCGCCGCTGCGGGCGACCGGGCTGCCCTACGACCTGCGCCGCAGCGACCCGTACTGCGGCTACCAGCACTACGAGTTCGACGTGATCACTGAGGACACGTGTGATTCCTACGGGCGCTACATCATTCGCGTCAGGGAGATGAGGGAGTCGCTGAAGATCGTCGAACAGTGCCTGGATAAGTTGAAACCCGGGCCGATCATGGTGGAAGACCGCAAGATCGCCTGGCCGGCCGATTTGAAGGTCGGCCCGGACGGGCTGGGCAACTCGCCGGAGCACATCGAAAAGATCATGAGCGGCTCGATGGAGGCGCTGATTCACCACTTCAAAATCGTCACCGAAGGCATCCGCGTCCCGGCCGGCCAGGTGTACGTCGGGGTCGAGTCGCCGCGCGGCGAGCTGGGCGTCCACATGGTCAGTGACGGCGGCACTCGGCCCTACCGGGTGCACTACCGGGATCCGTCGTTCACCAACCTGCAGGCCGTCGCCGCGATGTGTGAGGGCGGGATGGTCGCCGACGTGATCACGGCGGTGGCCAGTATCGATCCCGTCATGGGCGGGGTGGACCGGTGACGGGCGACCAGACGGCCGGCGCGCCAGCCAGCGGCGAGCGAGTGTTCATCCGCCTCGGGCCGCCGCCCGAAGAGCCGGGCCAATTCGTCGTCGAAGGCGCACCGGAGTCATATCCGGGCGAGGTACAAGCCCGGCTGGAAGTCGACGCCAAGGAAATCATCGGCCGCTACCCCAACCCGCGGTCGGCGCTGCTGCCGCTGCTGCACCTTGTGCAGTCCGAGGACGGCTACGTGACACCGGCCGGCTTGGAGTTCTGCAGCGAACAGCTCGGACTGACCGGCGCTGAAGTCGCGGCGGTGGCAAGTTTCTACACCATGTACCGTCGCGAACCCACCGGCGACTACCTGGTCGGCGTATGCACCAACACGCTGTGCGCCGTCATGGGCGGCGACGCCATATTCGCCTCGCTCAAAGAACACCTCGGCATCGGCAACGACGAAACCACCGCCGACAGCTCGATCACCCTGCAACACATCGAATGCAATGCGGCGTGCGACTTCGCACCGGTCGTCATGGTCAACTGGGAGTTCTACGACAACCAGACCGCAGAGTTGGCACGCAAGCTGGTCGACGGGCTGCGGTCCGGGGAGCCCCCGGCGCCGACTCGCGGCGCTCCGTTGTGCAAGTTCCGCGAAACCGAGCGGATCCTGGCCGGATTCCCCGACCCGCGTCCCGACGAAGGCCAGGGCGGTGTAGGCGCGGCCACTGTCGCCGGGCTGCGCGTGGCCAAGGAACGCAAGATGGAAGCGCCACCGGCCGACAGCGCGGGGGAAGGTCAGTGATGGCGCCGCAAACACCGTTGGCTCCCGTGCTGAGCCGCTTCTGGGACGACCCGAAGTCGTGGACCCTTGACACCTACCGCCGCAACGACGGCTACCAGGCCCTGCAAAAAGCCTTGAAGATGCCGCCGGACGACGTGATCACCGCCATCAAGGATTCCGGGCTGCGCGGCCGTGGCGGGGCGGGTTTCGGGACTGGGACGAAGTGGTCGTTCATCCCGCAAGGCGACAGCGGTGCGGCCGCCAAGCCGCACTACCTGGTGGTCAACGCCGACGAGTCGGAACCCGGTACCTGCAAAGACATTCCGCTGATGCTGGCCACCCCGCACTTCCTGGTCGAGGGTGTGATCATCGCGTCATACGCGATCCGGGCCAGCCACGCCTTCATCTATGTCCGCGGTGAGGTGTTGCCGGTGCTGCGGCGCCTGCAGAACGCGGTCGCCGAGGCCTATGCCGCGGGCTTATTGGGCCGCGACATCGCCGGCTCCGGCTACGACTTGGAGTTGGTGGTGCACGCCGGTGCGGGCGCCTACATCTGCGGCGAGGAGACGGCGTTGCTCGACTCGCTGGAGGGCCGCCGCGGCCAGCCGCGGCTGCGTCCGCCGTTCCCCGCGGTGGCCGGACTCTACGGCTGCCCGACGGTGATCAACAATGTCGAGACCATCGCCAGCGTGCCGCCGATCATCCTCAACGGCGTCGACTGGTTCCGGTCGATGGGCAGCGAGAAATCGCCTGGCTTCACGCTGTATTCGCTGTCCGGCCATGTCACCCGGCCGGGCCAATACGAAGCGCCGCTGGGCATCACGTTGCGGGAATTACTCGACTACGCCGGCGGGGTGCGCGCTGGGCACCAGCTGAAGTTCTGGACGCCCGGTGGGTCGTCCACTCCGCTTCTCACCGATGAGCACCTCGACGTGCCGTTGGATTACGAACGCGTCGGCGCGGCCGGCTCCATGCTGGGCACCAAGGCGCTGGAGATTTTCGACGAGACGACGTGTGTGGTGCGTGCCGTGGGGCGCTGGATCGACTTCTACAAGCACGAATCCTGCGGCAAGTGCACACCGTGCCGGGAGGGTACGTTCTGGCTCAGCCAGATCTATGAGCGGCTGGAGACCGGACACGGCACCGCCGAGGATCTGGACAAGCTGCTGGACATCTCCGACGCGATTCTCGGTAAGTCGTTCTGCGCCTTGGGCGATGGCGCGGCAAGCCCGGTCGAATCGTCGATCCGATTTTTCCGCGACGAATACGTCGCGCACGTCGAGGGCGGCGGCTGTCCGTTCGACCCCAAGCTGTCCATGCTCGCCCCGAATGGAGCCTCATGACACGTGCCGACGACGATGCAGTGGGGGTGCCTCCAGCTGCGCAGCGGCGAGGGGGACGAAGCGATGAGGAGGAGCGGCGCCGATGACCCAGGTGGCTGACACCGGAAAGAAGGTTTCCCAGCCGGAGCTGGTGACGTTGACCATCGACGGCACCGAAATCAGCGTTCCCAAAGGCACTTTGGTGATCCGGGCGGCCGAGTTGATGGGCGTTCAGATCCCGCGGTTCTGCGACCACCCACTGCTGGATCCGGTCGGGGCGTGCCGCCAATGCCTGGTCGAGATCGAGGGCCAGCGCAAACCGATGGCGTCGTGCACCATCCCGGTGACCGACAACATGGTAGTGCACACCCAGTTCAGCTCCGAAGCAGCCGACAAGGCCCAGCACGGGGTGATGGAGCTGCTGCTGATCAACCACCCGCTGGACTGCCCGATGTGCGACAAGGGCGGTGAGTGCCCGCTGCAGAACCAGGCGATGTCCAACGGCCGCCCCGACTCTCGGTTCCACGACGTCAAACGCACGTTCACCAAACCGATCAACATCTCCTCGCAGGTACTGCTGGACCGCGAGCGCTGCATCCTGTGCGCGCGGTGCACCCGGTTCTCCGATCAGATCGCCGGTGACCCGTTCATCGAGATGTTGGAGCGTGGTGCGCTGCAGCAGGTCGGTATCTACGCCAATGAGCCGTTCGAGTCGTACTTTTCCGGCAATGCCGTGCAGATCTGCCCGGTCGGCGCACTGACCGGCTCCGCCTACCGGTTCCGGGCCCGCCCGTTCGATCTGGTCTCCAGCCCGAGCGTGTGTGAGCACTGCGCGTCGGGGTGCGCGCAGCGCACCGATCACCGCCGCGGCAAGGTGCTGCGCCGACTGGCCGGCGACGAGCCCGAGGTCAACGAGGAGTGGAACTGTGACAAAGGGCGGTGGGCATTCACCTACGCCACCAGGCCTGACCGGATCACCACTCCCCTGGTGCGCGACGGCGACGGCGCGCTGGTACCCGCCTCGTGGCCGCACGCCGTGGCCGCCGCGGTCGACGGGCTCACCTCGGCGGCCGGCGGCGCCGGCGTGCTGCTCGGTGGCCGGCTGACCGTTGAGGATGCCTACGCCTATTCGAAGTTCGCCCGAATCGTGTTGGGCACCAACGACATCGACTTTCGTGCTCGTCCGCACTCCAGCGAGGAGACGCAGTTTCTCGCGGCCCGGGTGGCTGGTCGGGCCGATTTCATGCCCGTCTCCTCCTCGGACCGCGATGCGGCCCGCATCGTCGGCGGGCGCACGATCAGCTACTCCGATCTGGAGTCGGCGCCGGTGGTGCTGCTCGTCGGCTTCGAGCCCGAAGAAGAGTCGCCGATCGTGTACTTGCGGCTGCGCAAAGCCGCCCGCAAGCGCGGACTGCCGGTGCACGCCATCGCCCCGTTCGCCAGCAATGGGTTGAAGAAGTTGTCCGGCAAGCTGATTCAGACCGTGCCCGGCGCGGAGCCCACCACGCTGGACGGGGTGCGCAGCGGTGAACTCGCTGAGCTGCTTTCTAAGCCCGGCGCGATCATCATCGTCGGCGAACGGCTGGCCGGCGTGCCCGGCGGATTGTCCGCCGCGGCCAGGCTTTCCGACACCGCCGGGGCGCGACTGGCCTGGGTGCCTCGCCGCGCCGGAGAGCGCGGAGCACTGGAGGCCGGTGCACTGCCGGGGCTGCTGCCCGGCGGCCGCCCGCTAGCTGACCAGACCGCTCGCGCGCAGGTGGCCGAGGGCTGGCATGTCGCCGAGTTGCCTTCTGCCAACGGCCGTGACACCGACGGAATCCTGGCCGCGGCCACCGACGGCACACTGGGCGCCCTGCTGGTCGGTGGCATCGAACCCGACGACTTCGCCGACCCCGCCGCGGTGCTGGCTGCCCTGGACGCCGCGGGCTTCGTGGTGAGCCTGGAGTTGCGGCAGAGCGCGGTGACCGAACGAGCCGACGTGGTTTTCCCGATCGCACCGGCGGCGGAGAAGTCGGGGACCTATGTCAACTGGGAGGGTCGACGCCGCAGCTTCTCGGCCGCCCTGCCCCCGGCCGCCACACCGGACCTGCGTGTGCTCGACACGCTGGCCGACGAATTGGGCATAGATCTAGGGCTGCCCACGGTGGAAGCGGCGCTCGCCGAGCTGAGCGCGCTGGGCACCTGGGACGGCTCCCATGGCGCGGCACCGGACGTCGCCGCCGCCGGGGCGGCGAAACCCACTACCGGTGAAGCCGTGTTGGCCGGATGGCGGATGCTGCTCGACGAAGGGCGGCTGCAGGACGGCGAGCCGCACTTGGCCGGCACCGCGCGCACGCCGGTGGCTCGGCTTTCGGCCGGGACGGCGGACGCGATCGGCGCCGATGAGGGTGACCAGGTCACCGTCAGCACTGACCGCGGTGAGATCACGCTGCCGCTGACCATCACAGAGATGCCCGACCACGTGGTGTGGCTGCCACTGAACTCGCCAGGTTCGACGGTGCACCGGACGTTGGGCGTGACACCCGGCGCAGTGGTGCGGATTCGCGCCGGTGACGATGCAGTGGGGGCACCCCCAGCCGCGCAGCGGCGAGGGGGACGAAGCGATGCTGAGGAGCGGCGCAAATGAGTGGGGTGCAATCGTGACCGGCTTCGGACATGACACCTGGTGGTTGATCCTGGCCAAGGGCCTCGCGGTATTCGTCTTCCTGCTGCTGACGGTGCTGGTCGCGATCCTCGCCGAGCGCAAGATCCTGGGGCGGATGCAGATGCGGTGGGGGCCCAACCGGGTGGGTCCACGGGGGTATTTGCAGAGCCTGGCCGACGGCATCAAACTCGCGCTCAAGGAGCCCATCACCCCGTTCGGCGTCGAAAAGCCGATCTTCCTCATGGCCCCGGCCATCTCGACGATTCCAGCGATCACGGCCTTCGCGTTCATCCCGTTCGGGCCGCAGGTCTCGATTTTCGGCCACTGGACCGCGCTGCAGATCACCGACCTTCCGGTCGCGGTGCTGTTCATCCTGGCGCTCTCGTCGATCGGCGTGTACGGCATCGTTTTGGCGGGTTGGGCGTCGGGCTCGACGTACCCCCTGCTGGGCGGTGTGCGCTCCACCGCACAGGTGATCTCCTACGAGGTCGCGATGGGGTTGTCGTTCGCGACGGTATTCCTTTACGCCGGAACGATGTCGACGTCGCAGATCGTCTCGGCCCAAGACCGGGTCTGGTTCGTCTTCCTGCTGCTGCCGTCGTTCGCGATCTACCTGGTGTCCATGGTCGGCGAGACCAACCGGGCGCCGTTCGACCTGCCCGAGGCCGAGGGTGAACTGGTCGCCGGGTTCCACACCGAGTACTCGTCGCTGAGCTTCGCGATGTTCTACCTGGCCGAGTACATCAACATGACCACGGTGTCGGCGCTGGCCGCGACGCTGTTCCTCGGCGGCTGGCATGCGCCGTGGCCGCTGAACATGTGGGCCGGCGCCAACAGCGGCTGGTGGCCGGTGCTGTGGTTCACCGCCAAGGTGTGGCTGTTCCTCTTCGTCTACATCTGGCTGCGCGCCTCGCTGCCGCGGCTGCGTTACGACCAGTTCATGGCGCTGGGCTGGAAGATCCTCATTCCAGTGTCGCTGGGCTGGGCGCTGATCGCCGCGGTGATCCGCACGCTGCGCAACCAGGGTTATCCGCACTGGACGCCGGTACTGGTGATCTCCAGCCTCATCGTCACCGCTGCACTGCTGCTGATACTGCGAAAACCGTTCGGAGGCAAACCGACTCGCAAGAAAGCGGACCTGGAACCGGCCGCAGACGAGCGGCTTTCCAAGCCGGCGTTCCCGACGCCGCCACTGCCGGGCCAGGCGCTGGTACCAGCGACAAAGGAAGGTGCCAATGGCTAAGTTCCTCAGCTCCATCGCCGGATTCGGCGTGACGTTCGGGACGATGTTCAAACGGCCGGTCACCGAGGAGTATCCGGAAAAGCCGGGCCCGGTGGCGCCGCGTTATCACGGCCGCCATCAGCTGAACCGCTACGCCGACGGCCTGGAGAAGTGCATCGGCTGCGAGCTGTGCGCGTGGTCATGCCCGGCGGACGCGATCTACGTCGAGGGCGCCGACAATACCGACGAGGCAAGGTTCTCGCCGGGCGAACGCTACGGCCGCGTCTACCAGATCAACTATCTGCGCTGCATCGGCTGCGGACTGTGTGTGGAAGCCTGCCCGACCCGCGCGTTGACGATGACCAACCACTACGAGATGGCCGACGACAACCGCGCTGACCTCATCTACGAAAAGGACCAGCTACTGGCTCCGTTGCAGGAGGGTATGACCGCGGCACCGCACCCCAGGGCCGAAGGGGCCACCGACGCCGACTACTACCGCGGCAACGTGACGGCAGAAGGCTTGCGCGACAAGCAGAAGACGGCCACCGTGCTCGGAGAGCACAAATCGGACGAAGCCCGATGACCACTTTGCTGGCCGCAGACGTGCTCGCCCGCACCTCCACCGGGGAGGCGGTCACGTTCTATCTGCTGGGCACGCTGGCGTTGATCGGTGCGGTGGGCGTGGTGTCGGCCGCCAACGCGGTCTACTCCGCGATGTTCCTGGCGATGACGATGATCATCCTGGCGGTGTTCTACATGATCGAGGACGCGCTATTCCTCGGCGTGGTCCAGATCGTGGTCTACACCGGCGCGGTGATGATGTTGTTCCTGTTCGTGCTGATGCTGATCGGCGTGGACTCGGCGGAGTCCCTGGTCGAGACGCTGCGCGGACAACGGGTCGGCGCGGCGGTGGCGGGTGTGGGATTCGGCATCGTGCTCATCGCCGGCATCGGCAGCGTCACCACCGGCGGTTTCGCCGGATTGACACGAGCCAATTACGGCGGCAACGTCCAGGGTTTGGCGGCGCTGATCTTCTCCCGCTATCTGTGGGCGTTCGAGCTGACCAGCGCGCTGCTGATCACCGCGGCAATGGGCGCGATGCTTCTGGCGCACCGAGAGCGCTTCGAGCGCCGCAAGACCCAGCGAGAGCTGTCGATCGAACGGTTCGGTCCGGGTGGCCACCCGACCCCGTTGCCCGGTCCGGGTGTGTATGCCCGGCACAACGCGGTCGACATGGCCGCGCTGCTTCCCGACGGCTCCTACTCCCGGTTGTCGGTACCCCAAGTCTTGGAACAGCGGACCGCCGACGATCTGGTAGTGCGCCCCCGCGGTGGCTCCAACGGCTCCGACGGTTCTGGGAACGGGGCGTCATGAATCCGCAGAACTACCTCTACCTGTCGGTGCTGCTGTTCACCATCGGAGCGGCCGGTGTGCTGTTGCGCCGCAACGCCATCGTGATGTTCATGTGCGTCGAGCTGATGCTCAACGCGGTCAACCTGGCGTTCGTCACCTTCGCCCGGATGCATGGTCAACTCGACGGCCAGATGGTGGCGTTTTTCACCATGGTCGTCGCCGCCTGCGAGGTCGTCGTGGGCCTGGCGATCATCATGACGGTCTTCCGTGCCCGCAGGTCGGCCTCGGTCGACAACGCCAACCTGCTCAAGGGCTGAAGCGATGACACATCTCACCTGGCTGGTCGTTGCTCTCCCGGCGGCCGGCGCCGCGATCCTGCTGCTCGGCGGCAGACGTACCGACCCGTGGGGACACCTGCTCGGCTGCGCGACCGCGCTGGCATCGTTCGGAGTCGGTCTGACGCTGCTGACCGACCTGCTCGGCCGGCACGGCGACGCCCGGACCATCAGGCAGAACCTGTTCAGCTGGGTCTCGGTCGGCAATCTGCACGTCGACTTCGGTCTGCAGATCGACCAGCTGTCGATCTGCTTCGTGCTGCTGATCACCGGAGTGGGTTCGCTGATTCACATCTACTCGGTTGGCTACATGGCCGGAGACCCTGAGCGCCGCAGGTTTTTCGCCTTCCTCAACCTTTTCCTCGCGGCCATGCTGTTGCTGGTGGTGGCCGACAACTACCTGGTCCTGTACGCGGGCTGGGAAGGTGTGGGCCTGGCGTCCTACCTGCTGATCGGTTTCTGGTATTACAAGCCGACCGCGGCCACGGCGGCCAAGAAGGCGTTCGTGATGAACCGGGTCGGGGACGCCGGCCTGGCGCTGGCGATGTTCGTGATCTTCGCCAACTTCGGCACGCTGTCGTTCGCCGGGGTGTTCGCGGCCGCGCCGGGTGCCAGCCGCGGCGCGCTGGCCGCCATGGGGCTGCTCATGCTATTGGGTGCCTGCGCCAAATCCGCGCAGGTTCCGCTGCAGGCCTGGCTGGGTGACGCGATGGAGGGCCCGACCCCGGTGTCCGCGCTGATCCACGCCGCCACCATGGTGACCGCCGGTGTGTATCTGATCGTGCGATCCAACCCGCTGTACAACCTGGCGCCCGACGCCCAACTGGCCGTGGTCATCGTCGGCGCCGTCACACTGCTGTTCGGCGCGATCATCGGCTGCGCCAAGGACGACATCAAACGCGCGCTGGCAGCATCGACGATCAGCCAGATCGGCTACATGGTGCTGGCCGCCGGCCTGGGCCCGGCGGGCTACGCGTTCGCGATCATGCACCTGCTCACCCACGGATTCTTCAAAGCCGGCCTGTTCCTTGGCTCCGGTGCGGTCATCCACGCGATGCACGACGAGCAGGACATGCGCCGCTACGGCGCGCTGCGTGCCGCGCTGCCGGTCACTTTCGCGACCTTCGGGCTGGGCTATCTGGCGATCATCGGACTGCCGCCGTTCGCCGGCTACTTCTCCAAGGACGCCATCATCGAAGCCGCGCTGGGAGAAGGCGGCGTCCGCGGCTACCTGTTGGGCGGCGCCGCATTGCTGGGCGCCGGCATCACCGCGTTCTACATGACGCGGGTCATGCTGATGACGTTCTTCGGCGAAAAGCGTTGGGCCGCAGACGCACATCCGCACGAGGCGCCTGCGGTGATGACCTGGCCGATGATCCTGCTCGCCGTCGGCTCGGTGTTCTCCGGCGGCTTGCTCGCGGTCGGCGGCAGGCTGCGGCACTGGCTGGAACCGGTGACCGCCTTCGAGGAAAGCCCGCACGTGTGGCCGACGTGGGCGTTCACCATCGTCACCGTCGGCATCGTCCTGGTCGGAATCGGCGTGGCCGTCCTGCTCTACGGCCTGCGCAAGGTGCCCGACACCGCGCCCGCCGACGTTTCGGTGCTGACCGTGGCCGCGCGTCGAGATCTCTACGGCGACGCCTTCAACGAGGAGGTGTTCATGCGACCGGGTGCGCAGCTGACCCACGCGCTGGTCGAATTCGACGACCAAGCCGTGGACGGCTCGGTCAACGCCTTTGCGGCACTGGTAAGCCGGACCTCGGACCGGCTGCGCGGACTGCAGACCGGGTTCGTCCGCAACTATGCGCTGTCGATGTTGGTGGGCGCGGCGCTGGTCGCCGCGGCGATCCTGGCGGTGCGACTGTGGTGAACAGCTTCCCGTGGCTTTCGGTGCTGTGGCTGGTGCCGTTGGCCGGTGCCGTGCTCGTCATCTTGATGCCGCCGGAATCGCGACAATTCGCCAAATGGCTCGGCTTGGCCGTCTCGGTGGCCACACTGGTGGTGTCGATCGTCATCGGCGTCGAGTTCAAGACCGGAGGCCAGACCTACCAGTTCGTCGAAACCCACCGCTGGATACCGGCATTCGGCGCCGGCTACACCCTCGGCGTCGACGGCATCGCGCTGGTGCTGGTGCTGTTGACCACGATCCTGGTGCCGTTGCTGCTGGTGGCCGGCTGGAACGACGGTGGCGAGCGCTCCCGCGGCACCCAGGCGTACGTCGCCCTGACGCTGACCATCGAGTCGATGGTGCTGATTTCGGTGGTCTCGCTGGACGTCCTGCTGTTCTACGTGTTCTTCGAGGCGATGCTCATTCCGATGTATTTCCTCATCGGTGGCTTCGGCGGCGGCGCCCACCGGTCCCGCGCAGCGGTGAAGTTCTTGTTGTACAACCTCTTCGGCGGCCTGATCATGCTGGCCGCAGTGATCGGGTTATACGTGGTGACCGTTGAGAATGGTTCGGGGACATTCGACTTCCGTCAGATCGTCGCAGCCGTGTCGTCGGGTTCGCTCGGCGCCTCTTCGGCGTTAGTCAAGGCGTTGTTCCTGGGATTCATGTTCGCGTTCGCGATCAAGGCGCCGCTGTGGCCGTTCCACCGGTGGCTGCCGGACGCCGTGGTGGAATCGACTCCCGCGACCGCGGTGCTGATCACCGCGGTGATGGACAAGGTCGGCACGTTCGGCATGCTGCGCTACTGCCTGCAGTTGTTCCCTGACGCGTCAACGTATTTCCGCCCG
This sequence comes from Mycobacterium sp., assembly GCA_019236925.1. Taxonomy (GTDB): domain Bacteria; phylum Actinomycetota; class Actinomycetes; order Mycobacteriales; family Mycobacteriaceae; genus Mycobacterium. The sequence goes on from JAFAID010000638.1 coordinate 24,191, forward strand.
CTGATCGTCGTCCTGGCGGTGATCGGCGTCATCTACGGCGCGATCGTGGCGATCGGCCAGACCGACATCATGCGGCTGATCGCCTACACATCGATCTCGCACTTCGGTTTCATCATCCTCGGCATCTTCGTGATGACCACCCAGGGCCAGAGCGGATCGACGCTGTACATGCTCAACCACGGCATATCCACCGCCGCGATGTTCCTGATCGCCGGATTCCTGATCTCGCGGCGCGGCACCCGGTCGATCGCCGCCTACGGCGGTGTTCAGAAGGTGGCCCCCGTGCTGGCCGGAACATTCCTGGTGGCAGGCCTGGCCACGCTGTCGCTGCCCGGGCTGGCGCCGTTCGTCAGCGAGTTCCTGGTACTGATCGGCGCATACACGCGTTACTGGCTGGCGGCGGCGTTCGGCATCACCGCGCTGGTGCTCTCGTCGCTCTACATTTTGTGGCTTTACCAACGGGTGATGACCGGTCCCGTCGCCGAGGGCAACGAACGGATCCGCGACCTGGTGCCGCGCGAAATCGTCGTCGTCGCACCACTTATCGCGTTACTCCTGGTGCTCGGGGTGTACCCGAAACCGGTGCTGGACATCATCAACCCCGCGGTGGGGAACACCATGGCCACCATCGGCCAATATGACCCGCCAACGATTGTGCGGCCAGGTGTCTCGCACGTACCGGGGACGGCGGAAGGACCGCACCGATGACGTCTACTCCTATGCCCACGCCCAGCGTCGAGTATGGGCTCCTGTCACCGATATTCATCGTCTTCGGTGTCGCCGTGGCCGGTGTACTGGTAGAGGCATTCCTGCCCCGACGAGCCCGCTACGGCACCCAGGTCATCCTCGCGATCGGCGGGCTGATCGCCGCGTTCGTCGCTGTCGTCATCGTCGGCAGGCAAATTCCGCCGGCCGGCCGCACCGCCGTGCTGCAGTCGCTGGCGATCGACGGCCCGACTCTGGTGCTGCAGGGCACGATCCTGCTGGTCGCGGTGCTGGCCGTGATCTTCATCGCCGAACGCCGTGACGGCGCGAACGTCAGCACCGGCCCGGGCGCGGCGACGGCCACCACCCACATCCCTGCCGGGCTGGACTCCTTCACCCCGCAGGCCTCGGCGGTGCCCGACAGTGCGGCCGAGCATCAAGCGATCCGCGCCGGCGTGCGGCAGACCGAGCTCTTCCCGCTGGCCATGCTGGCCGTCGGCGGCATGCTGGTGTTCCCGGCCGCCAACGACCTGCTGACGATGTTCATCGCGCTGGAAGTCTTGTCGTTGCCGTTATACCTGCTGTGCGGGCTGGGCCGTCATCGCCGCTTGCTGTCTCAAGAAGCAGCGGTCAAATACTTTCTGCTAGGCGCATTCTCGTCGGCGTTCTTCCTGTACGGCGTTGCGCTGCTCTACGGCGCGACGGGCACACTGTCACTGCCTGGCATCGCCGATGCGCTGTCGGGCAGCACCCACGATTCAATGGCGTTGATCGGCGTCGCCCTGTTGGCGGTCGGCCTGTTGTTCAAGGTCGGCGCGGTCCCGTTCCACTCCTGGATTCCCGACGTCTACCAGGGTGCGCCCACCCCGATCACCGGATTCATGGCCGCGGCCACCAAGGTCGCGGCGTTCGGCGCGCTGCTGCGGGTGGTGTACGTGGCACTGCCGCCGCTGCATGATGAGTGGCGGCCTGTCCTCTGGGCGATCTCGATCCTCACGATGGTGGTCGGCACCGTCACCGCGGTGAACCAGACCGACGTCAAGCGGATGCTGGCGTACTCGTCGATCGCACACGTCGGCTTCATCCTCACCGGTGTTATCGCAGCCAACCCGGCGGGTATTGCGGCGACGATGTTCTACCTGATCGCCTACAGCTTCAGCACGGTAGGCGCCTTCGCGGTCGTCGGCTTGGTCCGCGACTCTGACGGCGACGAGGACGCCACTATCTCCCATTGGGCCGGGTTGGGCCAACGCTATCCCATTGTGAGCCTGCTCTTTTCGATGTTCTTGCTGGCGTTCGCCGGTATCCCACTGACCAGCGGGTTTGTCAGCAAGTTCTCGGTGTTCCAGGCGGCGGCCAAAGGCGGTGCGGTGCCGCTTGTGATCATCGGTGTGATCGCCAGCGGGGTGGCGGCCTACTTCTACGTCCGAGTCATCGTGCAGATGTACTTCACCCAGCCGCACGGCGATCAGGTGCGGGTCGTGATGCCCAGCTTCTGGAGCAAAGTGGCGATCGCGGTGTGCGCGGTTGTCACCATCGGGCTGGGCGTCTTCCCGCAGCCACTGCTCGATCTTGTCAACCAGGCCGCGCAGTTCGTGAGATGACCGCATCGCTGGTTCTCAGCGACTTCTACGGCACTGCCGGCCCGGTGCGGGTGCTGACCATGAACCGCCCCGAGGCACGAAACGCCCTGAACACCAACCTGATCGAAGCACTCTACGCAGCGCTGTGTGATGCCGATGCCGACCCGTCGGTGCGGGTGGTGGTGCTCACCGGCGTCGATCCCGCCTTCTGCGCCGGTGTCGACCTCAAAGAGGCCCAGCAACTTGGGACGGTCTACTTCGACCAATTCAAAACCCGAAGCTGCATTCGTAAGACAGCCGACATGGCAACACCGATCATCGGCGCGATCAACGGCCCGGTGTTCACCGGCGGACTGGAGATGGCGCTGGGCTGTGACTTCCTCATCGCCTCGCAACGCGCCGTTTTCGCCGATACCCATGCCAGAGTCGGCATCCTGCCCGGCGGGGGCATGACGGCCCGGCTGCCGCAGGTTGTCGGCGGGGCCATGGCGAGGCGGCTGTCGATGACCGGCGAAGTCATCGATGCCGCACGCGCCGAGCGGATCGGGTTGGTGACTGAAGTCGTCCCGCATGACCAGCTGCTGTCGCGGGCGGTTGAGCTGGCCAGCCAGATCGCCGAGGTGCCGGCGCCAATCATGGCCGGTCTCAAGCGGATCTACGTCACCGGCTCCGCACCGGTCACCAGTCCGGCGTTGGCCGCCGAACAGGACATCGCCGGCACCCAAGTGCTGGACCGCGACGGACTCGGAGCGCGTTTCGCCGAGATCACCGAACGCAACCGTCGCCAGATCCCCCCTCAGCCTTGAAGTAGCGGGCTGTAGTCCGTGGGCGGGTCGACGAGATTCATCGAGCGGTAAAGCTTCTCGGTCAGTGCCGAGCTGTTCTCGGCCGCGCTCAACACCGCTTCGCGGAAGTCGAGTATTTCTTTTGACGCCGAATGCGCAGGGTCTGCGTTGGCCAAGTAGAGATCGTTGAACTGGTTGGATGCCCACAACGGGCCGACCACCTCGGCAGCGGCGGCGAAGAACCGCTGGCTCAGACTGCTCAAATCGGCATCGGGTTCAGCTAGACATTCGCGCAGCGCCCTCGCTTCAAGCGCGGCCACCGGCATCCCTTGGCCATAGATGGGATTGGTGCTGCAAATCGCGTCACCGAACACCAGCAACCCCGCGGGAAAGCGCGGCATCTGCTCATAGTGTCGCCAGGTCGCACCCGGATAACGAAAAGCCGAAATCTCACCGAGGGGTTCGCCTCGCTTCAGCGCCCTCAGCGCCGGAGGCGGCGCAAATTGTGTGGCCATCCGAATCATGCCGGCCATGTCATCGGGTGGTTCGTTGTGCGCCAAGCGGGCGACGGTGAGGATCCACGTGTCGTGCTCGTAGACCGAAAATGCGCCACCCGTCGGTCGTTTCGGTTCGGGGACGACAAAGGTCATTTTCTCGCGCAAAATCCCGGCCGGACCACGCATCAACAGGCTGGCGTAGTTCGCGCTGGCACTCGAGCGCTCGGCGGCCCGTCGACCGTAGCCCAGGCTATCGAGAAATGCGGGAGAGGTGCCGACGCCAACCATGGGCGGTCGCAAGGAAACTGAATGACCCGAGCTAACCGCTAGGTCTTGGAGCCCGCCACGACGAGATCGCCGAAAGCAACGGCCGCCAGATCCGGCCTCAGCACGCTCAATACCTCGAGTTCCTCGTCAGCGCGCCGCTCCACCAGCAAAGGAATGAAATCGCGCACCCGGCTGCTTCGGAACCGGGCATAAGCGTGCTGCACTACTGCGCTGACGTGATCGTGCGGAAGAGCTGTGTATTTCTTTGCGAGGCGACGCTCCACGTCGCCGATGAGAACCCGCTCTTCCTGAGGCATTCCGATATTCTTGCCGCCCATCCCCGCAGTGGTCAAGACGCGTCCCGTAAACGATTTGTTGTGGAAATCGTTGGAGAAAAACACTTTTGCCGCGAAGGGGTTGCGAGTATAGTTCGCCCGAGGCCCGCGCGTCGGACCAGGGTATGTTATGGCCTGATTCACTTCTACGCGTCGCGTCCAGCGTGACCGGACAGCAAAAATTCCGGCAGCTTAGTTCCGCAGAAACGGCCGGGTGGCCAGCAAGTAGACTGCGAACACGGCCAGCGGCGCCAGCAAAGGCAACCACGGCAGCTGCAGCGGAAACGCCGTGGCGACCAGGCCGGCGAATGTGAATCCCACCGCCCCGGCCAGCGTCGCTCCGCTGACACTGTCGAGCCCGGTGCCGCCACCGGCTGCGTGCCGCAGCACCAAGTACACCGCCGCGGACAGTCCGGACACCGCGGCCAGCGTCGGCGCGGGATCGGACAGCGCGATCACCACCACGGTCAGCAGCACCGCAAGGGTGGCGACCGGGCGAAACAGGATTCCGGTCGCGACTGCGACCACCGCCGACGTCGCCGCGATGAGGGTCGGACCGGGTAATCCGATCCCGACGACTCCCACCATGAGCAGGCCGCAGATCGTCGACAAGATGAGCGCGGCCAGCTGCCTTCCGGGCCTCACGATCGTCGTCCCGTCACCGGCCGACGGCGATCAGGCACCACGCGCATCGATTGGTCCAGGGTGCGATCGGGCTGCCAGGCCACCACGTCGACACCGACGGTGCCCATGTCGCGGTACATCGCGGACCGCTGCAATGTCCACATCCTGTCCACCAGGGGGTCCTGCTGAGCCGTGAATGGGGCGCCCTGCAGCACATCGACCGCCACCACGACGTGCCCACGTCTGCGCAAGTCGATCAGTGACAGCGCGAATTCAGTGTCGAGCAGCGTGGAGAACGCGACGACAATCGCACCCGGCGGGATAGCTGCACGGGGCGCCAATGTTCCAGTGGTGGTTTCGAATTCGTCACCGGCGGCCAGCACGGTGTCCAGCACCCGATAGAACTGGCGTTGCCCGATATCGGCGCCCAGCCATCGCGGCCGGTTGCCGCCGAGCGCCACGATGCCGGCCCGATCACCGTTGCGCAGCGCGGTCTGCACCACCTGCGCGGCGCCGCGGACAGTGCGCTCGGTGGATTCCGTCGCCGGGCCGGCCGGCTGCGGATAGCCGTCGATGAGCACCACCACGTCGGCGGACCGGTCGGTCAACCGCTGCGTCACATGCAGCCGGCCGCGGCGGGCGCTCACCGGCCAGTTGATGGTGCGAAGCTGGTCACCGGGCACATACGTGCGAATGTCGGCGTACTCAACGCCGCGACCGATGTGCCTGGTCAGGTGGGTACCCAGGCGATCGAGCAGCTCGGTCGGTGGCAACGCCGTCGCTTGCGGTGGCGTCATCGGAAACACCGTCACATCCGCGGCGTCGACGGTCCCGGTCCCGGTCAACAACCCGCCATGCGCAACGACCTGGACCGTGGCGCGGATTGGATAGCGGCCCCAGCGTTCGGCTGTGGCCGCCACCGCCTGCCGCTGAGGAGATGTCCGGTCCAGAACGTCCAGTCGCATGCCTTCGACTGCTGACACCGTGAGTTCTACTGCGATACCGTGAGTTTCAGTGCTAGCCCAGACGGTCAGCTGCGCCTGCTCAGTTTCAAAGCATCGCTGCGATGCCGGTTCTGCGTGCACGGTGACCTTCGGCATCGGTCGCTGCCAGCTGATTGAACACAGCACACCGAGCAGCGGCGCCGCGAAGGCAATCAACTGCCAGCGCGATCCGATCAAAGCGAGAGCCAGCGCCAGTGCGGCGCACGTCGCTATCGCACGCGTCAATGTTGATGCGCGCCAGTGTAACTGGGCTTCCCGGATCTCGGTCACGTCGTTGCGCGGTTTACTGTGGACCGTTGCCCGCTCGCGGAACCGGCAGCCGCCGCAGCAGGTCCTCGACGATGTCGGAGCCTTGAATCTTCCGCACCCACATCTCTGGCCGCAGGGTGATCCGGTGTGCGACGGCGGGGACGGCGAGCGCCTTGATGTCTTCGGGTATCACGTAGTCGCGGCCAAGCAGCAGCGCGCGGGCGCGGGCGAGCTGGACCAGATCGAGTTCGGCACGGGGGCTGGCGCCCACCGCCACCTGGGGGTGGTGTCGGGTCGCGGCGGCTAGCGAGACCACATAGTGCAAGACGTCCTCGTGCACACTCACCTGTTCGACCGACTCGCGCATGGCCAACAGATCGTGCGCGTCGACAACCTGACTTACGATCGGCTCGGCCGAGCCGCGGTCCAGGCGGCGGCGCAGCATCGAGGTCTCGTCGCGCTCGGAGAGGTAGCGCAATTCGAGCCGAACCGCGAACCGGTCCAGCTGTGCCTCGGGCAACGGATAGGTGCCCTCGTACTCGATCGGGTTGTCGGTGGCCAGGACGATGAACGGTTGGGGCAGCCGGTGCGTTGCGCCGTCGATGCTGACCTGGCCCTCGGCCATCGCCTCCAGTAAAGCCGCCTGAGTCTTGGGCGGTGTCCGGTTGATCTCGTCGGCAAGCAGCAGGTTGGTGAAGATCGGCCCCGGGCGAAACTCGAAGCGACCCGACTGCATGTCGTAGACCGTCGAGCCGAGCAGATCCGCCGGCAGCAGGTCGGGGGTGAACTGCACGCGGGTGAAATCCAGCCCGAGCGTCGCGGCGAAGGACCGGGCGATCAGTGTCTTGCCGAGGCCGGGCAGATCTTCGATGAGAACGTGTCCGCGGGCGAGCACCGTGGTGAGGATGAGGGTGAGCGCCGCTCGCTTTCCCACCACGACGCGCTCGATCTCGTCGAGCACGGCCACCGCGTGGGCCGTGGTCGTCGCCGCCGGCATGGCCATCTCCGAGGTCATCTTCGAGCCGCACCCTTCGTCATACCTGTTCCAACCGTTCCAGGATTTCCGCGAGTATCGCCCGGCCGGGCCCGGGTTCGCGGGCGCCGGTTTGCGCCACATTGTTGGGATTTACCCACGCCCACAGTTGCGGGCCGAAAAGCATTCGCCCGGTGGCGTCAAACGCCGCCGGGTCTTTCGCCTGGTTTTGCCCGGACGTTATCGCGAAGCGCCGGGCCAGCATTGGACGCAGGTGCCGGTCCCAGTCAAGTCGGGTGGATTCCGACCGGTGGATCAGCGTTTCAGTTCGCGATAGCCAACTACGTAGCGATTCCTCAAGGGCGTTCGGGGCCGCGGTGGGCGGCGATTCAACACCGCGGCCCAGTACCTGACGGACATTGACCAGTGCGAACAACGCCGCGACACCGGCTGCCCAGAGCACGAACCGACGATCGTGCAGCGCGAGCGCTGCCAGCTCCGCGCTCAAGATGACGGAAACACCAAGGGTAAGAAGCCTTTTCATACCAAGCTCCGCAATTCAGCGAGAACCAGTTGCAGCGCGTTTAACGCGCTCATCCGATGCGCCTCGCTCATCACATGTGGACTGAACCGGGCCTCTTCGAACAAGTTCACCAGCTCGCCGGCGCTGTCGACGCGCAGCGCGTGGTTTTCGACGGCTCGGGCCAGCACCTCGGTGGGGGTATCGAAGTCCTGCGGGACGGCTCCCGGAACGTACGCCAGCTCGCGTTCCATCGCCGCGTAGCACGCGATGATCGCTTCCCTCGGTTCGCGGCTGCGGTCCCCGATTTCGGCCAACCCGACTTCGGCCGCCCGCACCAGCGACTCCGAAGTGCCCGCAGACGGGGCCGGTCGCGGCGGCTCGGCAGCAATGATGGGCGCCTCCCCGATGCGCCGTCGACGCGCGGCGGCAACGGCGCCCGCGACCGCCAGCACCAACAGTGCCACCGTGGTAGCGATCAGGTAGCGCAGCATGTCCCGACCTCCGCCCACGTTTGGCGGCTGGGGCGGTCGAGAGGCGTTATTGGCGGGCGTCGGAGCGGTTGATGCCGGTGCGGTCCCGACCTGACCGGCGGTGTGCAGGACGACGAACTGCGAAAGCAGCCAGACCGCCAGCAGCCACGCGGCGAGCATTCCGGCCCCGATCAGCAACACCCGCCAAGTCGGCCGGCCCCGGCCGTCGGAAAACCTATCCGACAGGGCGCCGGCGCTGGGTGCCGCCCGACGCGGGTCGCGCAGCCGGATAATGATCGCCACGGCCAAGATAACTACCGAGACGCTGAGCAGGGCGATCACGTAGACCAGCGACGCCCCAGGGTCCGGCGGAACTTTCCGCGCCGCGCGCTCAACGCCCGGAAGATAGCCGCGCAACGACGCAGCGATAACGATGAGCAGCACGAGCACGGCGACCACGCGGCCTGTCGCCTTATCGAACATTGGCACACCACTCGACCGGATTGCCTGCCGCTTTTGCGGCATTCCGTTTGCTCATCCTGGCATGTCGCCCGCCTTTGCTGCCAGCGTTCGGTGCAGTTGACGTGGTCCCCCGCCGGCTATCCGTTGCGCTCGGCGGTCTCGGCAAGCCGGTCGAGGGATGCCGCGAGCCGGTCCGGCGTGGTACGGCGGGCGCGAGGGAGTCGGCTCTTGTCGGTCAATCGCGACCAGTCGTAGGTGTGGGTCACCCGGGTGCGGGTTTGGGTCAGCGGCTCGAGCTCCCAGCGCCACAGATGCCCCGGCGGTTGCCGACCCGATTCCGATGGACGCCAAGCGATGCGTCGGCCTTCTTCGAATTCGACGATGTGATTCTCGCGGATGCTGCCGCTGGTGAGGGTCATGGTGAAGACGTCTCCGAGGCTGCGAACGCGTTGTCCGGGGTCGGCTTCGGCGAGGTTGTCGTTACCGTCCCAGAGCGGCTGTTGGGAGGGATCGGCGATGAGCTCGAAGATTCGATTGGTGCTCGCGGCGATCTCGCGGCTCGCGCTCACCACCTGCGGGACGCCGGTGTCGTCGGCCATGGGCCTATCGAAGCATGGATTGCCGCGGTGATTGGGGAAGCCCAGCCACCTCCCCAATCACCGCCTCGCCAGGTGTTGCACTAATCACGAGCCAGGCGCGGCCCGGGTTCACTGGCGCATCAACGCCGGCCATAGGGCGTGAGGTATGGCGGCAGCGGCACAGCGGGGTCCAGGTCGTCGGCGGGCATGGGTGTACCGGCCGTCAGGGTCAGCGGTACGACCCCGGCCCAGTGCGGCAGCGCGGTGTCATCCTCGTCGTCGACCGGTCCCCCGTCCCGCACCTTGGCGGAGACCTCGACGAGATCGAGCGCAAGCACGGCGGTGGCCGCGAGTTCGCGGGTGTTGGGCGGTCTGCTGTCAGCGGACCGGCCGGCTGCGACGTGGTCGAGCAGGGTCGCCATCGCACGCAGTTTCTCGTCCCGGTCAACCACCAGGCGCGCATTGCCAATCACGACTACCGACCGGTATTGCAGCGAATGGTGCAACGCCGCGCGAGCCAGCACCAGGCCGTCCACCAGGGTGGCGGTGACGCAGACCGGCAGACCCTCCGCAGACCCGGCGGCCGCGAGCATCGGGCCGCTGCCGGTGGATCCGTGCAGATACAAGATTTCGCCCAGCCGCGCGTGGGTCGTGGGTAACACCACTGGCCGACCGGCGTTGAGATAGCCGACGTGACAGATCAGGGCCTCGTCGAGAATGCCGTGGACCGTTGCCCGGTCGTAGCGGGCGCGCTCCCGGTACCGGGTGGGCTCGGTCCGCGGTGTGGGTAAGTAGGCCTGTCCCGTGGCCTGCGGTGAGCTCGCTGCCGGCACCAACAGTTGCCTCCGATTTTGTACTAGTACACAATTATTTATGTGCCAGAACAATACACCATTCAGGGTTCGGGCGCCGAGCCGATTGCCGCCGACATCGAGGAGGCCATCTCGGCGGGCGCCCTGGCGCCCGGCGCCGAGTTGCCGCCGATCAGGGAGTTGGCCGGGCAACTCGGCGTCAATGCCAACACGGTTGCCGCCGCCTACCGCCTGCTGCGCGAACGCGGTGCCGTCGAGACCGCGGGCCGACGCGGCACCCGGGTGCGGGATCGGCCGGCGACCACGCCACGTTCGCTTCGCGGGCTCGTCGTCCCACCGGGAGTGCGCGACCTGTCCACGGGTAATCCGGATCCGGCCCTGCTGCCAATCGCCGCCGCAGAACCTCCGCGTGCCGGCTCGCGGCGGCATCCCCCGCTGCTCTACGGGGAACCGGCGGTCTCGGCCGAGCTGGCCGAGCACGCCCGCGCGTCGCTGACCGCTGACGGCGTTTCGGCTGAGCACCTCGCCGTGACCGCCGGGGCTCTGGACGGCATCGAACGCGTCCTCACTGCCCACCTGCGGCCCGGCGACCGCGTCGCGGTTGAGGATCCGGGGTGGGCTAATCTTTTGGACCTGCTCGCCGCGCTGGGCGTGTCGGTTGAGCCGGTGAGAGTTGACGACGAGGGTCCGCTCCCTGGCGATGTGGCACGGGCGCTGCAACGCGGCGTGCGGGCCGTCGTGGTGACCACCCGAGCCCAGAACCCCACCGGCGCCGCCGTCTCCGCTGCACGCGCGACCGAGCTGCGTCCGCTGCTGGCTGACCATGGCGACGTGCTGCTCATCGAGGACGACCACTGCGCGGGTATCGCCGGCGTACCGCTGCACACCTTGGCCGGGACGACGCAGCACTGGGCGTTCGTGCGATCGGCATCCAAGGCATACGGCCCCGATCTGAGGCTGGCACTGCTCGCCGGCGACCGCCGCACGGTTGACCGGGTGCACGGGCGGCTGCGCCTGGGACCGGGTTGGGTCAGCTACCTGCTGCAGCATCTCGCCGTCAGCTTGTGGCGCGACAAGACAGCAGCACGCCTGGTACACAAGGCAGAAGCCGTCTACACCCGCAACCGCACCCAGCTGCACGCGGCGCTGGCCGACCGCGGTGTAACGTCGCATGGCCGATCCGGCCTGAACATCTGGATCCCGGTGCCCGACGAAACCGTGGCGATCACCCGGCTTCTCAGCGCGGGCTGGGCCGCGGCACCGGGGACACGGTTCCGGATCGGCACGCCGCCAGGAATGCGGATCACCGTCTCCGGCGTCGACGCCGGCGAAATCGACCCACTCGCCGACGCGGTCGCCGAGGCTCTGCACGCCGTCGGACGTGGCAGTGTGTGAGTCATCCACAGTCGGCATTTGATCCACAGACCGAGGTTTCCAGCTTCGCTTCAGGCGAATTTGTCGGGCGCGTTCATAGCGTCGAGGTATGGGTTCAGCGATCAGCGCCGAGCAGGCACGGCAACGGATCAGTGCCGCTCTCGATGCGATCGACGCTGCCCACGGCGTGCTGCGTGAGACACCTTCGGACATCGTGGGCAACAAGTTTCGCGTCGACGTCGCCGACCGATTGGAGACACAGGAGCGCACCAACCGCGGGCTGATGTATCGATACTTCGGCGAGATCGCGGACCCGCCCGACGAAGCGGGGTCCATCGCTGCGATGCGCTGCGCACTGTGGAAGCGGCTGCGCATCACTCCCAACGAAATCACCCGGCGGTTTAAGCTCGCAGCCCGGATTCGGCCGCGTCGATCGTTGACCAGTCCGCCCGCACCGCCGGAGCTACCTGAGTTAGCCGCCGCCGTCGAGGCCGGTGCTGTCGGCGAAGACCACATCCGGGCGGTGTGCCGAGCAGTCGACGTGCTGCCGGCATGCGTCCCAGCCACCGACGCCGCGGCGGCCGAACGCAAGCTGGTCGAGCATGCCGCCAAAGTCGATGCCGGGATCGTCGTCAAACTGGGTCAGCGCATTGCCGATTACCTCAATCCCGACGGCCTATTCAGCGACGACGACCGAGCACGGCGGCGCGGGCTTCACCTCGGGCCCCAAGGGCATGACGGCATGTCCCGGCTAACCGGCTTGCTCGACCCGCAGGCCCGTGCCTACTTCGAAGCCATCGAGGCCGCGGTGCGGCCCGGTCGCCATCTTCCCGATGGGAAAGATGGGGATCCCGAGGCGCGCGACGACCGCACGCCCGCGCAACGCTGCCATGACGCGTTCAAGCTCGGCCTGGAAACCGCGATCGCTTCCGGTGGGCTCGGTGTGCACCGCGGACACCCGGTCACCGTGGTCGTCACGACGACATTGGCCGAACTTGACCGGGCCGCTCGAGCCACCGTTGATCCGTCGGTTCCGATGCCAGCGGCAGCGAGAACCGGCGGCGGCTCCAGATTACCAATGCGTGATCTGATCAGCCTGGCCGGCAAGACTATTCATTATCTGGCGGTGTTCGATGACCACACTGAACGGCCGCTGTACCTGGGCCGCCAGAAACGGGTAGCCACCGCCGACCAGAGGCTGATCTGCCACGCCCGCGATCGCGGCTGCACCCGCCCTAACTGTCTGGAATCGGGTTATCGCTGCGAAGTTCACCATTCACCGGACTGGGCCCGCGGCGGCCGCAGCGACGCGGACAAGCTGTTTTTCGCCTGCGGTGCCGACCACGGCATGGCAAGCCGCGGCGAACTGCGCACCCAGGTCGCCCCCAACGGGCGGCTCGGATGGATCGACGGCACCCGCCCGCCCGAAATCAACCATGCCCATCACCCCGACGAACTCCTTCGCGGTGACCCCGACCCGCCCTACGATCAGGTGGCAGACTGACGCTGTGCCGCCGTATCGGGACCTCGCCGAGTTCAACGATCGGGCCGCGAGCTACGACCGCGGCTGGCGCGGTCGCCTCCATCATGAGATCTCCGAGCGCACCGCCAGTCTTGCCGTGACTACCGTAGCCATTCCCAATCGGGTGCTCGATTTGGGCTGCGGGACGGGTTATCTGCTGCGGACGTTGGCAAGCCACTACCCCGACGCTCAACAACTTGTCGGCATCGACGCCGCCCCCGAGATGGTGAAGACGGCCAAATCCGCTACTCGAGACGAGCGGTTGACGTTCGCCGTCGGCAATGCCGAACAGATCGGCTACCCCGACGCAACGTTCGACCTGATCGTCAGCACAACCTCTTTCGACCACTGGACCGACCAGAAAGCGGGACTTAATGAATGCGCCCGAGTGCTTCGTCCCGGTGGCCGGCTAGTACTCGTCGACCAGTTCTCCTGGATGCTGCTGCCGACAATGCTCACCAGCCGCCGAGGCAAAGCCCGCACCAGGCGCCGTGCCGCCCGCCTGCTGCAAAGTGCCGGGTTCCGCGCCCCGCACTGGCACCGGTTGTACGCAGTGATCATCAACGGGGTGACGGCCACCAAGCCGGCTTAGGACCCTGCCGAGCTTTCATCGCGCTGAAACGCGCGGAAGCTGCCGTCGAGTACCTGCAGGTGACCGATCGTTCGCCCCGTCACGGCCTGCGGGCCCACCAGCGCCAACTCGACCGCCGCCTGCGCGAATTCGTCCGCCTGAGCCACGTCGTCGAATCCGGGTGCATAGTACGAAAGTCCCGGCGTCATAATCGGTTTGGATGGTGAGAGGGCATTGACCGCGATGTTGTGGCCCTGCAGATCGTAGGCGGCACACCACGTCAGGTGTTCCAGCGCGGCCTTGGATCCCCCGTAGCCGGGCAGCACTCCGCCACTGCGGTCGGGGTAGGGACCGTCGCCAGGTAACCGCGATGCGACGGAGGTGACGTTGATGATCGAGCCGCCGTCGGCGGCGACCATGTCAGGAAAGACCAGCTGGATCAACTCGTAGGCGGCGAACACCGAAATCTCGAAGTGTCGCCGGTACGCGCCCAGCGGCGTTCCCAGCAGCGGCGGCCAATCGGGTCTGGCCGCAGCCGACGGGGCCTTGGCCGACTTGGCGCGCGTCCCCTCTCCTGGCTTCGGCGGGCGGCCAGGAGCGGTGAACGCCGCGTTGTTGACCAGAATCGTGATAGGGCCCAACGCATCTCGGGCCTCAGCGACGAGCCGCGCGATATCGTCGCGGTCGAGCAGGTCGGCTCGGATTGCGACCGCGCGTCCGCCCGCCGACTCGATGTCGGCGACGGTCTCACCGATGGTCCCGGGCAGCCGTTCGTCCCAGACATTCTCGGTGCGACCGATCACCGCGACCACCGCACCCGCGGACGCCAGCGCCAGCGCGATCGCCCGGCCCAATCCGCGGCTGGCGCCGGTGACGATCGCGGCCCGGCCGTCCAGTCGTCCGGTCACCGGCCCGACCCTACCTCTCGGGTGACGCCGTGAACGAGGATGGCGGTGGTCTGGTCGACCCAGGCGTCGTCGAGTTCGTCGTCGGGACGCAGCAGCAGCCGCAACAACGTCGCCCCGCCGATCAACTCGATCAGCCGGTCCGGGTCGACATCGCGATGCACCTCGCCGCGGTCGACGCCTTCACGCAGCCGCACGCGCACTGCGGTGAACAGATCCGCGAAACGCGACATCACCCGGGCGTTGAGCTCGGAGTCGGCACTCATATCGGCAACCAGCCCGGGCAACGCGGCGCGTACCACCGGGGTGGTGAACACGTCCCGCGCGGCGGCGATCATCGCCCGCACGTCGGCCGCGATGTCGCCTAACGGGCCGACCAGCGCCGAGGGCGCTACCGGAAACGCGGCCTCGTGCACCAGTTCGGCCTTGCTCGACCACCGCCGATACAGCGCCGTCTTGGTGGTTCCGGCGCGTTCGGCAACCGCGGCCAACGTGAGATTCGAATAGCCGATGTGCACAAGCAGATCCGCGGTTGCCGTCAATATGGCAGCGTCAATACGCGGATCACGCGGCCGTCCGGCACCCGGGGCCTTGTCAACCGAGGGCGGGTCTGCTTTCATAACGCTACCTACCGTATCGTAATTGCCGCGAAGACGTCTCAGTGAAGGAGGCACCCCGTGGCCAACGAACCCGTGCTCGACCAAGTCGACAGACTTCAGCGCTCCAGCCGCGACGTCACGACCCTGCCCGCGGTGATGTCGAAATGGCTGTCAACCGTCCTGCCCGGCGGAGCGACACCACAGGTCACCGTGGAGAGCGGCGTGGACTCGACCGGCATGTCGTCGGAGACCATCATCTTGACCGCCAGCTGGGAGCAGGACGGCCAGCCGATCACGCAGAAGCTGGTCGCCCGGGTGGCGCCCACCGCCGAAGACGTCCAGGTCTTCCCGACCTATCGGCTCGACCACCAATTCGACGTGATCCGCATGGTCGGCGAACTGACCGACGTTCCGGTGGCGCGGGTGCGCTGGCTCGAGCCGACCGGCGACGTCTTGGGAACACCGTTCTTCTTGATGGACTACGTCGAGGGTGTGGTGCCGCCCGACGTCATGCCCTACACCTTCGGCGGCAACTGGTTCGCCGACGCGTCGCCCGAGCGTCAGCGCGAACTACAGGACGCCACCGTCGGAGTGCTGGCGTCACTGCATTCAATCCCCGACGCGGACAGCACGTTTGACTTCCTGTCAGAAGGCCAGACGGGCGACACCGCGCTGCGCAGGCACTTCAACTGGGTGCGGTCCTGGTACGACTTCGCGGTGCCCGACATCGGACGATCACCGTTGCTGGAGCGGACTTTCCACTGGCTGGAAGACAACTGGCCGCAGCAGGCAGCCGGCAGTGAGCCGGTGTTGCTCTGGGGCGACGCCCGGGTGGGCAACGTCTTGTACCGCGACTTTCAACCGGTGGCGGTGCTGGACTGGGAGATGGTGACGCTAGGCCCGCGCGAACTGGATGTCGCGTGGATGATATACGCGCACAAGGTCTTTCAGGAACTCGCTGGTCTGGCAACGCTGCCGGGCTTGCCCGAGGTGATGCGCGAGGAGGACGTCCGCGCCACCTATCAGCGGCTCACCGGCGCCGAAGTCGGTGACCTGCACTGGTTCTACGTCTACTCGGGTGTGATGTGGGCTTGCGTGTTCATGCGCACCGGCGCCCGGCGGGTGCATTTCGGGGAAACCGAAAAGCCTGACGACGTCGAGTCGCTGTTCTACCACGCTGGATTGATGAAGCGTCTAATCGGAGAGGATCAGTAATGCTCGGACCGCTCGACGAGTACCCGGTACATCAAGTCCCCCAACCGATCGCGTGGCCGGGTTCCTCGGACCGCAACTTCTACGACCGGTCCTACTTCAACGCCCACGACCGCACCGGAAACATCTTCGTGATCAGCGGCATCGGCTACTACCCCAACCTCGGGGTGAAGGACGCGTTCGTGCTCATCAGGCGCGGCGATACTCAGACCGCGGTGCACCTGTCGGACGCCATCGACCAGGACCGGCTCAACCAGAACGTCAACGGCTACCGCATCGAGGTCAACGAGCCGCTTCGCAAGTTGCGGCTGATACTCGACGAAACCGAAGGCATCGCAGCAGATCTCACCTGGGATGGCCTGTTCGACGTCGTCCAGGAGCAGCCACACATCCTGCGCTCGGGTAACCGGATAACGCTGCACGCGCAACGGTTCGCCCAGCTCGGCAGCTGGAGCGGCCGGATCGCCGTCGACGGACAGGAGATCGTCGTCGACCCCGCCACCTGGATCGGCAGCCGCGACCGGTCCTGGGGCATCAGGCCGATCGGCGAGCCCGAACCCGCAGGCCGGCCCGCCGACCCACCGTTCGAAGGCATGTGGTGGCTGTACGTGCCGATGGCGTTTGACGACTTCGCCGTCGTGCTGATCATCCAAGAGGAGCCCAACGGATTCCGTTCGCTCAACGACTGCACCCGGGTCTGGCGCGACGGTCGGGTCGAGCAGCTGGGCTGGCCACGGGTCAAGATCCACTACCGCTCCGGCACCCGCATCCCGACCGGCGCGACGATCGACGCGACCGCCCCGGACGGCACCCCCGTCCACTTCGATGTGGAGTCCAAGCTGCCGGTCCCCATCCACGTCGGCGGCGGCTACGGCGGCGACTCGGACTGGCTGCACGGCATGTGGAAGGGCGAGAAGTTCATCGAACGGCTGACCTACGACATGACCGACCCCGCGATCATCGCGCGATCCGGGTTCGGCGTCATCGACCACGTGGGTCGAGCGGTGTGCCGCGACGGCGACGGCAAACCCGTGGAAGGTTGGGGTCTCTACGAGCATGGCGCGCTGGGCCGCCACGACCCGTCGGGGTTCGCTGACTGGTTGACGGTCGCGCCCTAGGCGGGTTGTGCCTCGTCGACGTTCGCGCTGCCGAACGTCATCTGCTCGTCGATCGGCCGTAGCCGGTGGTCAAGCACGTCACGCAAGAAATCGTGGCTGACCAGCCACGGTCGGCGGGTGCCCGACTTGGGCAGCACGTCCAAAGCGCGCAGCACATAGCCCGCCTGCAGGTTGAGCGTCGGCTGCTCGGCCATATCGGTGTCCCCGAGGTGCGGATATGCGCGGGTGTAGCCGTAAGAGTTCATGTGTTCCAACAGCTTTGCCACCGAGCGCGCGGTCATGTCGGCGCCCAATGTCCAGGATGAATTGATGTAACCCACGCACCAGGCCATGTTGGGGACATCCTCGAGCAGGTGCCGCTTGTAGACGAAGCGGTCGTGCGGGTTGATCTTTTCGCCGTCGAGGCCGATGCCGATGCCGCCGAGCGCCTGTAGCTGCAATCCCGTCGCGGTGACGATCACATCGGCGTCGAGGTGCCGCCCCGACTTCAGCATGATGCCGCTGGCGTCCATGTGATCGATGTGGTCGGTGACCACATCGACGGCACCGTCGCTGATCACCTTGTACAGGTCGGCGCCCACGAGAATGCACAGCCGCTGATCCCACGGGTTGTACGGTGGCTTGAAATGGGTGTCGATGTCGTAGCCCCGCGGCAGGTTGCGCTCGGCGATACGCCGTAGCCGCCGCTTCGTCCACTCCGGCGCCCGGCGCGACACCTGCCACATCAGCACAGCGACGAGAGCGTTGCGCCAACGAATGATCCAGTGGGCAACCTTGCGCGGCAATATGTTTCGGATCGCAACCGCCGTCGGCTCCACCTGCGGGGCGGAGATCATGTAAGACGGCGTACGTTGCAGCATTGTCACGTGTGCTGCCCGTTCAGCCAGCGACGGGATCAAGCTGACCGCGGTCGCGCCGCTGCCGATCACCACGAACCGCTTGCCCGTGCAGTCCAATGACGCCGGCCAGTGCTGCGGGTGCACCACGTCACCGGTGAAGGTCTCGATTCCGGGAAATGGCGGTTTATAAGGGTTGTCGTAGTCGTAGTAGCCCGTGCCGAAGAACACGAACCGGCATCGGTAGGTTTTGTCGGTGCCGTCTTGCTCGGCTTGCACCCTCCAGGTGTCCGTGGTCGAGTCCCAGTCGGCTGAGCGAACGTAGGTGTTGAACCGGATGTGCTCGTCGATGTGATGCTTCCGCGCGGTGTCGGCCAGGTACTGCCAAATGTGCGGTCCGTCCACGATCATCTCCGGCTGGGTCCACGGCTCCCACGGGAAACAGAGCGTGAAGATGTCGCTGTCGGATCGCACGCCTGGATAGCGGTACAGGTCCCAGGTTCCGCCGAGGCGCTCACGGCGTTCCAGGATGGTGAAACGTAGCTGCGGGTTGCGCTCCCGAATGCGATATGCGGCGCCGATTCCGGATATCCCTGCACCGATAATGACCACATCAAAGAACGGGTCCTCAGTCATCGAGAATCTCCTCCCACCAGTGCTCGGCGAGTTACTTCGCCCTCCAGGGTAGATCGGCCGCTATTCACGGCGATGGGGGCTCGACCTGTCTCATCGATGATCGCGGCCAGCATTGCGTCGGCGAGGCTTGTCGTCATGCGGTTGACTGAGGGGCATGCCCGACGCGACGTGGACCGCCGATGTCGTCGTGGTGGGGGCCGGTTTCGCCGGCCTGGCCGCCGCCCGCGAACTGACGCGACTCGGACACGATGTGCTGGTGCTCGAGGGCCGCGACCGGGTGGGCGGACGCTCGCATACCGGCCATGTCGCCGGCATCCCGGTCGATATGGGCGGCACGTTCGTCGGACCGACGCAAGACGCTGTGCTGGCGCTGGCCGACGAGCTCGGCATCCCGACGATCCCGACCTACCACGACGGGGCCAACCTGATCCGGTGGCGCGGCGCGGTCCGCTCATATAGCGGCACCATCCCTCGGCTCTCGCTGGGGGGCCTCATCGACATCGGCCGGATCCGTTGGCAATTCGAGCGCATCGCCCGAACTGTTCCGCTGACCGAGCCATGGAAAGCCCGGCGCGCCGCCCGGCTCGACAGCCAGTCGCTGGGCGACTGGTTGCGGTCGGTGCACGCCGGCGCCACCGCGCGCGATCTGCTGGCCATCGTGGCGCGGGTGACCTGGGGATGCGAACCCGACGACGTGTCGATGCTGCACGCCGCCCGCTACGTGGGCGCGGCCGGCGGCCTGGATCGGCTGCTCGACGTGGAAAACGGTGCCCAGCAGGACCGTTTCTCGGCCGGCACGCAACAGATCGCCGACACGGCGGCGGCTGAACTCGGCGACCGGGTGGTGCTCGAAGCGCCGGTGCGACGCATCGATCACCGCGACGGTGCGGTAAGCGTCACCTGCGACAAGGGCCGCGCCGACGCCCGGTTCGTCGTTGTCGCGATCCCGCCGGCCCACCGGAGGGCCATAGAATTCACGCCCCCGCTGCCCGCCGAATACGACCAACTCGCCAAGGTTTGGCCGCAGGGCCGGCTGTCCAAGGCATATGCCGCCTACGCCACCCCGTTTTGGCGGAGCAACGGGTCCTCCGGTCAAGCGCTGTCCGACGAGGGCCCGGTGTTCATCACCTTCGACGTCAGCCCGCAGCCCGACGGACCGGGCATTCTGCTGGGGTTCGTCGACGCCCGCAGCTTCGACGACCTGCCCGCTGATCAGCGTCGGCGGCGCGTGCTGGAATGCTTCGCGTCGCTGTTCGGCGACGAAGCGCTGAAGCCGCTCGACTACGTCGATCACCGTTGGGGCGCAGAAGAATTCGCGCCCGGCGGCCCGACCGCCGCGGTGCCACCGGGATCGTGGACACGTTACGGGCCCTGGTTACGCCGGCCCGTCGGACCCATTCACTGGGCCGGCACCGAGACCGCCGACCAGTGGACCGGCTTCCTCGACGGGGCGGTGCGATCCGGGCAGCGGGCGGCCGCTGAGGTAGCTGCGCGGCTACGAACTGATGCGCCGGCTGCCGGCCATCGATTCGGCGAGCGCCCGTAGCTCCCGGTTGATCTCAGCGGGACGTTCCAGCATCGAGCAGTGCCCACCGGGCAGCACGACGAGGTCAACCAGGTTGGGCGCGGCCGCGGCGATCCGCCGAGATTGGACCAGCGGCGTCAGCCGGTCGCGCTCGCTGCCGATGACCAGTGTGGGGACCGTCAGGCCGGCGAGGTTGATGTGCTGACGCTGCAGCACGTCTACCAGAGCCTTGCCGCAGCCGCCGCGTCCGGCCGGCGATGTGGCGTTGAACAGCTCATAGATCAGCGCGCCGACCTCGGGCTCGGCGTCGGCGCCGACCGCAAGCATCGAGATCATTTCGCGAGTGGCGCGCCGCACCGCGGGCGGCACGGTGAACGAACCGAAGATGTTGACCAGGGCGCGCGCACCCAACACCCGGACCGCCGCGAACGGCGCCGGGACGGGCAGCAGCCTCACCTCGCGCAGCAGATCACCGGTGGTGGTATTGATCAGCGCGACGGCGTCGGCGCGTGCCTCGACCTTGTGGCGGTACCGGTCCGACCAGGCGGCGATCGCCATGCCGCCCATCGAGTGTCCGGCGATGACGGCCCGCTCGCCCGGTGCCAGCGTGGCCTCGAGCACCGCGTCGACATCCGACGCGAGGTGCGCGAGGCTGTACCCGCCACGTCGGGGGACACCGCTGCGGCCGTGGCCGCGGTGGTCGAACGCGATCACCCGGTACTCGGTGGCCAACTCGGCGAGCTGGTGGGCCCACACCCGGATAGCACAGGTGATGCCGTGCGAAAGCACGATCGGATAGCCGTCTTCGGGCCCGAATACCTCGGTGTGCAGGCGGGTGCCGTCCGGGGCGCGGACGGGAACTGTGCGGCTGGGCGGCAGTTCGACCTGTGAAGCCGCCGGTAAGGAACCCAGCGTCCGGGCCGATCGTCGAGAACTCATCGCAGCTCCCCTCGGATGCGGCGCCGTCGCCGCGTGGCGCGAGTGTATCCGAGCGGGCTAGCCCAAGCGGTCGAAATGTCGCTGGCGATATTTTCGTATGGAGGCGGGCCGTTGCATCAGGCGAGAAAAGCGGCGAAACACGATGCGGCACATGCGACTGCTACCTTGTCACCGTGATCCGCAATGTGGTTCTCGTCAGACTCAAGCCAGGCCGAGATGCAGCCGAAATCGCCCGACATCCAGGACGACTTTCATCGACTGAACTGCCCCGGCACGCTCAGTTACACCATTGGCAGCGACCTCGGTCTACGCGACGACAATTGGGGTTTCGCGATCGTCGCTGACTTCACCGATGCCGACGCCTACCGCAACTACGACCTCGACCCCGCCCACAATCAGGCGCGCGCCCGGCTGTCGCCGCATGCGGAACAGATCGCCCGGGCCCAATTCGAGGTTCCCGGGCAACATTGACCGTGGGCGGATAGTAATAGATAGCCCCCAAGCCGCAGCCCGGTCGTACCGTGATTTAACTCACTGCACCGGGGATACACTCTGGGTCGTCAAGGGGAATCGGGCTAACAGATGGAGCGCAGGCTCATGGCCATCACGGATGTTCACGCAGAGGCACCTACACCGTTTGAGCAGGACTTCGACAAGGATGTCGCCGCCACGCAGCGATACTTCGACAGCCCACGGTTCGACGGAATCACCCGCCTCTACTCCGCCCGCCAAGTGGTCGAGCAGCGCGGCACGATCCCGAGCGATTACATCGTGGCGCGGGAGGCAGCGGAGGCTTTCTACCCTCGGCTGCGCGAGCTGTTCGCCCAGCGCAAAAGCATCACCACATTCGGCCCGTACTCGCCCGGGCAGGCAGTGACCATGAAGCGGATGGGCATCGAGGGCATTTACCTGGGCGGGTGGGCAACGTCCGCCAAAGGCTCGATCTCCGAAGACCCGGGGCCCGACCTGGCCAGCTATCCGCTGAGCCAGGTGCCCGACGAGGCCGCCGGCCTGGTTCGCGCCCTGCTGACCGCCGACCGCAATCAGCAGTACCTGCGGCTGCGGATGAGCGACGAGCAACGGGAAAGAACACCGGCGGTCGACTACCGGCCGTTCATCATCGCCGACGCCGACACCGGCCACGGCGGCGATCCGCACGTGCGCAACCTGGTCAAGCGATTCGTCGAGGCCGGGGTGCCGGGATACCACATCGAGGACCAGCGCCCGGGCACCAAGAAGTGCGGGCATCAGGGCGGCAAGGTTCTGGTGCCGTCCGACGAACAGATCAAGCGTCTCAACACCGCCCGCTTTCAGCTCGACATCATGCGGGTGCCCGGCATTATCGTCGCGCGCACCGATGCGGAGGCGGCCAACCTGCTCGACAGCCGCGCCGACGAGCGCGATCAGCCGTTCCTGCTGGGCACCACGAACCTGAAGATCCCGTCCTACAAGGCTTGCTTCCTTGCGATGGTGCGCCGCTTCTACGATGCAGGATTCAAGGAACTCAACGGGCATCTGCTCTACGCGCTTCCCGACGGCGAATACGCCGCTGCCGACGTCTGGTTGGAGCGTCAAGGCATTGCGGACCTGATCGCAAAGGCGGCCGCGAACCCAGATCACGCGCAGCAGTCGATCGACGCCGTCTTCGACGAGGTCGAGTCGCAGTTCGTCGACTCCTGGCAGAACAACGCAGGGCTGATGACCTACGGCGAAGCCGTTGCGGACCTTCTCGAATTCGCGGAGAGCGAGGGCGAATCGCGCGACATGAGCGCCGGTGAATGGCGGCAGTTCGCCCGGCGTGCGCCGTTGTACACCGCCCGCGAAAAAGCCAGGGAGCTCGGTGCCGACCCCGGCTGGGACTGCGAGCGGGCCAAAACGCCGGAAGGCTACTACCAGATCCGCGGGGGCATCCCGTATGCGATCGCCAAATCGCTTGCCGCGGCGCCATTCGCCGATATCCTCTGGATGGAAACCAAGACGGCCGATCTCGTCGACGCTCGCGAGTTCGCCGAAGCGATCCACGCCGAGTTCCCCGACCAGATGCTGGCCTACAACCTCTCACCGTCGTTCAACTGGGATACTACCGGGATGACCGACGACGAAATGCGGGCGTTCCCTGAGGAACTCGGCAAGATGGGCTTCGTCTTCAACTTCATCACCTACGGCGGACACCAGATCGACGGCGTCGCCGCCGAAGAGTTCGCCACCGCGCTGCGCCAAGACGGCATGCTGGCGCTCGCGCGTTTGCAGCGCAAGATGCGCCTGGTCGAATCACCTTACCGCACACCGCAAACCCTGGTCGGCGGACCGCGCAGCGACGCCGCGCTGGCCGCGTCTTCGGGTCGCACCGCGACCACTAAGGCCATGGGCGAGGGCTCCACGCAGCATCAGCACCTGGTGCAGACCGAGGTGCCGAAGAAACTGCTGGAGGAATGGCTGGCGCTGTGGAGCGAGCACTATCAGACCGGCGAAAAGCTTCGCGTGCAACTACGTCCGCGACGCGCCGGATCCGAAGTGCTCGAACTCGGCATCTACGGCGACGGAGAAGAGCCGCTTGCCAACGCGGTGGTCGACCCGATCAAGGACCGTCACGGACGCAACATCCTCACGGTGCGTGATCAGAACACGTTCGCCGAGAAAATGCGCAAGAAGAGGCTGATGGACGTCATTCACCTGTGGCTGATCCATCGGTTCAAGCCGGAGATCGTGTACTACGTGACACCAACCGAGGACAACATCTATCAGACCGAGAAGATGAAGTCGCACGGCATCTTCAGCAACGTCTACCAGGAGGTCGGCGAGATCATCGTCGCCGACGTGAACCAGCCGCGCATCGAGGAACTGCTGGCGCCCGACCGTAAGGCGCTGAAGCGGCTGATCGCCAAGGAAGACTAGCTGCTGCCAGAGCCGACCAGCTCGGGGTGGAATTTGGCCGCCATCCGGCGCATCCCGTCGCGCCAGTCGACCGTGGCGACGCCGACGACATCGCGCATCCGGCTCGGGTCGGTCGGATTACCGCGCAACGCCTGCTCGCTCTCCTGAAAGACCGGCTCCTTGCCGACTAGCGAGCCGAGGTAGCGGCACCAGTCCTGCAGGCTGACGGTCTGCTCGCCGCACCAGTTGAGTGTGGTCGCCGGAACCGATGCCACCGCAAGCAGTTTCGGGATGGTCGCGATGATGTCGTCCTCGTGGATCGGGTTGTAGCGGGCCGGGCCGCCGGCAGGGACCGGGATCGGGATGCCGCCGAGCATCATCTCCATGTGATAGAACGGCCACCCGCCGTTGTCGCCGTAGGGGACGTTGAGCCGGGCGATGGTGGTCGGCACGCCGAGAACGCGGGCCATCGTCCGGGCGACTACCTCGCCTGCGATCTTGGAGATGGAATAGGTTGGAAACAAAGGCTTGTGGTTGTCGCCCAACGCGGCGTGCTCGGTTCGTGGTTCGTCGTCAGGCGGGTCGTAGACGGCACCCGACGAGCAATGCAGGAACGCTTTTGCGTCGCGGCAGTGGGCCATCAGGAGCCCGACCGACTCTGCGTTGGCCGCGAGATCTTTCTCCCAGTTCCCGCTCTTGGCCACCGCCAGGTTGAGGACGTAGTCAAAGTTGGACGGAATGCCGGTGAAGTCCCCGGCGGCCAGGTTGACCGTCTCACACCGCACTCCCGCCTTCTCCAGCGCGTCACGCGCCGCCGCGTTGGTGAACCGGGCGATACCCCAGACCTCGTTGTCGACCGCGAGGGCCTGGGCGATGGGACTGGCAACTTGCCCGGTCGGGCCGGTGATCAGGATCTTGGTGCCGCGCATGCGCTGATGCTAAGCGAGCTACCAGCCCAGCGGACACGATGGCCCCGATTGCGGAATAACCAACATATACCGATCGGTTTACACACGGCAGTAGCCGGATCACCGTCGCCGTTAGGAGAACGCCGTCATGTCATCGGTCTTGATCACCGGAGCCAACCGTGGAATCGGCCGCGCCGTCGCCACCGAGTTCGCCCGCCGCGGACACCGCGTGGTGGCCACCGCACGCGATCCGCATTCGCTGTCCGACCTCGACGTCAGCGAACGGCTGGCGCTCGACGTCACCAGCGACGCCAGCGTCACTGCCGCGGTCGAGGCCGCTGGTGACATCGACGTTCTGATCTCCAACGCCGGCGTCATCTTCTATGCCGCGGTCGAAGCCATACCGTTGCCGGAATTGCAGCGTCTGTTTGACCTCAACACCGTTGGGGCGATCCGGGTGGCCCAAGCGGTGCTGCCGCAGATGCGCGCCCGCGGCGACGGGAAACTGCTGTTCATGTCCAGCGTGGTCGGGCGGGTCGTGCTGCCGCCGGGCGCAGCCTATGCGTCCACCAAGTGGGCACTCGAGGCGCTCGTCGAAGCCCTCGCCATCGAGGTTGCGCCGTTGGGCGTCCAAGCGGCCCTGCTCGAGCCCGGCGCGGTGAGCTCCGGCGCGCTCGACGACGTGACGACCTACACGCTGCCCAATGATCCCTACGTCGCGATACTCAAAGGCGGCGGGCCGCGGGCCGGGATGGTCACCCCCGAGCAGGTGGCCGCCGAAATCGCCGATACCGCCGAGAAGCCGCAGCTGCCGTTGCGGATCCCGATCGGTGACGCCGCGCGCACCCTGCTGGCAGAGCGGCGCGCCGCACCCGACGACGTCCCGTTCGTGCCGACTGCGTACTTCGCAGCCGAGCGCTAGGGACGCATCTCGTAGGCGCCGTCGTAGGCCCTGACCTGATCCCAGATCCGGTCGAAGCGGTCTGCATCGACTACCGGTTTGCGCACTGCCGAGATAGCCCAGTCTTGTTGTGCTGCAGTAGAACTCGACCTGCCATGCAAAGCGACGGCATGCTGGGAGAAATCGCGTATCTGGACGTTGAAGATCTGGTCGACCAGGTCGGCGTCGAGACCGATCAGACCGGCTTGCTCGAGAATCAGCTGGCCGTAGACGACCAGCGTGAACAGATGGCCGACGACCAGCAGGAAGTCGAGGTCGCGCATTTGGTCTGCGTCCGGCGCGGCGGTGGCCAGCAGCTCCTTGACCGCGCGGGCCTGCTCATAAAACAGTGCGACATTCGGTATGTCCAGGTGCTTTTCGTAAACCGCTGTCCAATCGTCGAATTGGACCTTGGATGCGCCCCGAGCCGGACCCTGCGCCCAGAAGAACACGTCATCGGCCGGGTCGTTGCGAGTACCGATCTCCGGGTAAGCCGCCGGGTTGAACATGTAATTGGGCATGAACTTCAGGATCTGCGCGACGTTGACGTGGACGGTGCCTTCCAGCCGCGGCAAGGCGCCGATCAGCCGCGCCACTTCGCAGAAGTAGGTGTTCTTCTCGAAGCCTTTGGCGGCCAACACATCCCATAACAGCGTGACGACCGTCTCGCCCTCGGACGTGACTTTGGACTTGGTCACCGGGTTGAACAGCAGGTATCGACGGTCGTCGAGGCTGGCGCTGCGGAAGTAGTCGATCGCGCGGTCGCTGAAGAGTTTCATTGCGACCAACCTGACGTAGGCCTCGACGAAGCTGGCACGCACGTGCGGGAAGTCGGTGACTGGGTTGCCGTACAGGATGCGGTTGTTGGCATGGGTGATCGCCTCGTAGAAGGCGTGCTCGCACATCCCGATCGAACCGCTGCACAGATTGAACTTGCCGACATTGACTGTGTTGAGCGCAGCCGAGAACGCCTCGGGGCCGGTGCACAGGATGTCCTCCTCGTGCACCGGATAGTCGTTGAGCCGGAAGTTGCTGACGTACATCTGGCCGTGCACGACGTTGCCGATCAGTTCGTAGTTCTGGTGGCCGCTGTCGGCGACGAACCACACGTAACCGTCGGCGCCGTCGACGTCGGTGCGGCGGGAGAACACCGACACCATGCCCGCCACGTTGCCGTTGCCGATGTAGTACTTCTCCCCCGACGCGCGAAACACCGGCCCTTCCGGACCCTCCGCGTCTTTGTCGCGTGCGGGTGTGAGCAGCATGTCGGTGTTGTAGATGTCCGCGCCGTGCTCACGTTCGGAGAGCGCGAAAGCCATCACACCGCCCGCCTCGAGTTGAGCGGCAGCGCGTTCCTTGGCCTTGATGTTGTCGCTCTGCCAGATCGGCCCCAGGCCCAGGATGGTCACCTGCTCGGCGTACCAGTACGACAAACCGTAGAACCCGAAGATCTCGCTCAGCGCGGCATTGCGCGAGGTGTCCCACCGCTTGTTCGGGTCGCCCCCGCCGTACTCCGACGGGGTGAGGAAGGTCGCGAAGATCCGTTCCTGCTTGATGAAGTCGATGAAGTCCGACACCCACGCCGCCTCGAGATCGTCCCGCAGCAGTTTCGCCTTGCCGCGTCCTTCGAACCAATCGATCACCGCGCGCAGTTGACGCCGCGTCTCGGGGTCGAAATGCACCGGGTCGTAGGCATTCGGATCGAACAGCAGTCCCATGGCTTGAGCCCTTTCATCGACGCGGGTCCGGCGTCGAATCTAGCGCTAGTGACCCGGTCGATCTCAGGAAGCTAACGATTTGGTTGTCGGGCGGCGTGGGGACGCGCGGAACCTCATGGGCCGTGTTCAGGTATAGGCCTGATGTCGTCGTCTGGACTTTGCGCCGGCCGCGCCACCCTCGCCGCGGCGGCGTGTGGGGCGCTGCTCGCTCTCGGCGTGCCGTCAGCTGCTGCCGACCCGTCGACCGACGCCCTGGGCTTCGTCGACTCCACCGCGCGCTGCGCGGCGCCGGACACCGCGGTGGCCTTCGGCAGCACGGCGACCTCGCGGGTGGCGATCTGCAAGAGCACCAGCGGCACATACGAGTACCACGGGGTGCGGACCAGCGACGGCGCCAAGTTGGTCGTGCCGGCGTCTGCCTCGTCCGACGGCGGATTCGTCGCCGAGAGCGACGGAATCACCTACACGGTGACGTCGAGTTCGCTGGTCGTCAGCGAGGGCAACGAGACAATCCGCCGGGAAGCGATGGTGTATTTCCACGGGCCGAATACCACCGCGGCATCGCCGGGTCCATCAGCTCCGGCCGCCACACCAACGCAGGCCGCGGCCCCGACACCGACCACGACGACACCGTTGCCGCCGCCGCTGCCCGCCGAAGTCGGCGACCAACGGCACTAGGCTTGAGCTGGCGCCGCAGCCGAAATCGACTGGCTCACTGTGTAACTGTCGATTCCTTCGGCCCCAAGCTCGCGGCCGTAGCCACTGTTCTTGACACCGCCGAATGGCGCGGCGGGATCCATGATGTAGCCCTCGTTGACACCGAAAGTGCCCGACCGTACCCGCGCCGCCACGCCGTACCCGCGGTCGACATCGGTGGTGAACACCGACCCGGCCAGCCCGTACTCGGAGTCGTTGGCAATCCGGATCGCCTCGTCTTCGTCGCGATAGGAGATCACGGTCAGCACCGGGCCGAAGATCTCTTCGCGGGCAATCCGCATATCGTTGCTCGCGTCGCTGAACAGCGTCGGTCGCACATACCAGCCGGTGTCCAGCCCATCGGGCAAGGCGGCGCCGCCGGTGACCAGCCGCGCCCCTTCGCTGTTCCCCGATTCGATGTAGCCGCGGACCCGTTCCTGCTGACGCTTTGCCACCAGCGGGCCGATCTGAGTGTTGGGATCGGCGGGGTCGCCGACCGTCATCGAGTCCATCGCCGCCGCCAACGCGTCGACGAACTCGTCCTTCCGGGCAGCGGGCACCAGGATCCGGCTCAGCGCGTTGCACACCTGGCCGCTGTTGGCCAGGCTGGCCATCTGAATTCCGGTGGCGACGGCCGACGGGTCGGCATCGTCGAGCACGATGGCCGCCGACTTGCCGCCGAGTTCGAGGCTGACCTGCTTCAGCCCCGCGGCGCAGGCAAGAGCGACTTGACGGCCGGCCGCCGTGGACCCGGTGAACGAGACCTTGTCGACGCCCGGGTGGCCCACCAACAGCTCACCGACATCGCGACCGCCGGGCACCACGTTCAGCACACCGGGCGGAAGGTCGGCTTCGGCAACCAGGTCGGCGAGCAACTGCGCGTCGAGCACCGACTCGAGCGCCGGCTTGAGCACCACCGAACAGCCCGCCAACAGCGCCGGCACAACCTTGGCGACGGTGAGAAACTGCGGCATGTTCCACGGCACCACCGCGGCGACGACTCCCACCGGTTGCTTGTTGATCCGAATGTCCTTGCCGTACAAGCCCGGACGCGCCTGCTGCCATTCGTAGCTTCCCGCCAATCCACAGAACGCCGAGATCATGGTCAGCGGAAGGCGAACCTGCGCCATTTTGGCGAAGGTGATCGGAGCGCCGATCTCGGCCGAAATCAGCGCCGCCATGTCTGCTCGGCGCTCTTTGTAAATGCCGGCCAGCCGGGTGAGCGCCTCGATCCGCTCGGCAGGCCGCGTGCGCGGCCACGGTCCGGTGTCGAAGGCCGCCCGGGCGGCGTCGACCGCCCGATTCACGTCCGCGGGTCCCGCGCAGGCCGAGTGGCCGATGGCCACCTCGCTGTGCGGCGATATCACCGTGATGACGGAGTCGCAGTCCGGTGCCGTCCACTTCCCGTCGATGAAGAGCTGATCCCTCTCGTACATCTATTCGCCTCAGATCCCTATCTAGGTGTTGCGGCCGCCGTTGACGCCGAGGATCTGGCCGGTGATGTAGCTGGCCTCGTCGGACACGAAGAACGAACACGCGGCGGCGATATCCTCGGGCCGGCCCACCCGGCGCACCGGTGTGCGATTGATGTGGTCCTCCACCGAGCCACCGAGCAGATGCCGACTCTCGGCGCTGCGCAGCATCGGTGTGTCGACGAATCCCGGCGGGACGGCGTTGACGGTGATCCCGGACGGGCCGTATTCCAGCGCCAGCGATTTGGTCAGGCCATTCACCGCGGACTTCGCCGCGACGTAGTGAGCCATGAACGGTTGTCCGGAGTGCGTGCTGGACGACGAGATATTGACGATGCGGCCCCAACCTTCCTCGAGCATGTCGGGCAGCACGGCCTGGATGGTGTGGAATACGCCGTTCAGGTTGACATCGATCACCTTCGACCATTCCTGAAACGACATATTCGAAAACTTCTTGAAGCCTTCCACCCCGGCCGCGTTGACCAGCACCAGGATTGGGCCGAATTGCTCACGGATGTCAGCGACGGCGCCGTCGACCTGAGCGCGGTCGGTGACGTCGGCGACGTGGCCGAACCCGTCGTCGGTCGGCGACAAATCGATGACGGCGACCCGAAATCCATCGCTGCGCAACCGTTGAGCGACCGCGCGGCCAATCCCTGACGCACCGCCGGTCACGACCGCCGTCTTCAAGCCCACGCACCGACCTTTCTTGGGCCACCTTCCTGAGCGACCGCCCAAACATGCCTATCACTCCGCGTCGACGGCGGTCAAGTGAAGGGTTAGGGTCCGTTGATGGACCGGCCCCCATTTCGTTTCGCAGTCCAGGCGACCAATGCCGCCGGGGGCCGCGAGTGGCACGACACCGTTCGCAAAGTCGAAGACCTAGGATACTCAACGCTTTTCCTGGCCGATCACTACCTGGGACCGGGCCCCGCGCAGCGAGCCGCGCGCACCCCTCGCCAAGACCTGGCCCCCATCGCGGCGATGGCTGCCGCAGCCGCGGTGAGCCAGACGCTGAGCATCGGGTGCCGGGTGTTCTGCGTCGACTATCACGCGCCGGCGGTATTGGCCAAGGAGGCGGCGACGCTTGATCTGCTCTCCGACGGTCGGCTGGAGATGGGCCTGGGGGCCGGGTGGAGCGAAGTCGAATACACGGCGATGGGACTCGACTTCGAGCCGCCGGGCCGACGAATCGCCAAGCTCGCCGAGGTCGTTTCGTTCATCAAGGCGCACTGGCAAGGCGACGAGCTGGACTGGTCAGGCGACTTCGTTCGGGTGCACGGATACGCGGGGCGACCCCGCCCGGTGCAACGCCCACATCCCCCGATCATGATCGGCGGGGGCGGACAGCGCGTGCTCTCGCTGGCCGGCCGTGAAGCCGACATCGTCAGCATTTCCAGCGTGCCCTTCGTCGCGCGCGACGCCGACGGACTCGATCCGCAGGCAGTCGCGGAGCGTCGGATCAGCTTCGTGCGCGACGCTGCCGGCGAGCGCTTCGCTGGGCTGGACGTCGAGAGCTCACCGTACTTCACCCAGATCACCGACGATCCCGAAACGGGGCTGGCCGCCCTGGCTAAGGTGGCCAAGTCCGCCGGGATCGCCGCCGAATTGCTGCGCGATCATCCCAACGTCCTGGTCGGCTCGGTGGAAAGCGTTGTAGAGACCCTGCGTTCGCGGCGGGAAAAGCTGGGCATCAACTACGTCACGGTCCAGCAATCCCAGATCGAATCCTTCGCGCCGGTGGTGGCCCTGCTGCACGGACGCTGAACCTTGACCCCCGCGACCCGGAAGTGCGACCATGGGCCTGCGTGTTTGGGCGATCGCTCAATGATGCAAAAGGGAATGAGATAGCTCTATGGCAAAACGGACCAGATACAGCGAGTACCACGACCGGTACCCGAACTATCGGCTCGAGCTCACCGACGACGGAATCCTGTTCATGCAGTGCCACACCGACGGTGGCAGCCTGGTGTGGGACTGGCGGGCGCACGACGACTTGTCAGACGCGTTCGCCGATATCGCCGGCGACCGCGAGATCAAGGTGCTGATCCACACCGGCACCGGCGAGAACTACAACGCCAATTGGGGACGCATGCCCAACGGCGAACCCGTCGAAAAACCCGAATATCTGCTGATGCCCGGCACCCGCGGCCTGCATAAGCTCGACGAAAAGGCTTGGTACGCCAGGCATTTGATCACCAACGTGCTCGACGTCGACGTTCCGATGATCAGCGCCGTCAACGGCCCGTGCAACATGCACTCCGAGGTGCCCCTGCTCGGCGATATCGTGCTGGCTTCCGAGGACGCCTACTTCCAGGACGCATCGCATTTTCCGCGCGGCCAGGTGCCCGGCGACGGTCAGCACGTCATCTGGAGCTTTTTGGCCGGCCACACCCG
Source organism: Mycobacterium sp. (assembly GCA_019236925.1). Classification (GTDB taxonomy): domain Bacteria; phylum Actinomycetota; class Actinomycetes; order Mycobacteriales; family Mycobacteriaceae; genus Mycobacterium. The sequence continues at coordinate 56,300 of JAFAID010000638.1, forward strand.
CGCCCGCTATTTCCTGCTGACCGGGATGAAACTCGGCGCGGCCGAAGCCAAGGAGTGGGGTGTGGTCAACGAGGTGCTACCTAAAGACCAGTTGCTGGACCGCGCCTGGGAATTGGCCCGCGAACTGGTCAAGCGTCCACCGCTGACGCTGCGTTACTCACGCCAGCTGTTCACCAACCCGCTCAAGCGGGCCTTCATCGACGAACTCGGCCACGGCCTGGCCCGGGAAACCTACGCGCAGCGCGCCTTCTTCCCGTTCGGCGGCGAGATGGCGCCGCTGGACAGGGCATGGGATGACGAGCCTTGGTCAAAATCGGCGCCAGCCAGCGACGGTCAGCGCAGCGAAGGAGTGCCATCGTGACAAGCATCCAGCAGCGACTGTCCACCGGCCGGGGCAAGTTCACCACCGACTATCCCGACCTCGGCACCGGCCCGGTCAGCTACGAAGATTGCGTCTCAGCGGAATTCTGCGCTGCCGAGCGCAAAGCGGTGTTCGAGCGAAACTGGTTATGCATCGGACGAATTGAGCGTCTACCACGCAAGGGCTCGTACTTCACCCGTGACCTGCCCGGTGGCCTGGCCTCGATTGTGATCGCACGCGATCTGGATGACACCGTGCACGCGTTCCACAATGTGTGCGCTCACCGCGGCAACAAGGTCGTCTGGCAGGAGCACCCCGGACGAGAGTCCTCGGGAACGTGTCGCGCGTTTGCCTGCAAATACCACGGGTGGCGTTACGGCCTCGACGGCAAGGTCAACCACGTCACCAACGAAGACGAGTTTTTCGACCTCGACAAGAGCACACTGCGGATGCCGCCGGTGCACTGCGAGGTGTGGGCGGGCTTCATCTTCATCAACCTGGCTCATGACCCGGTGCCGCTGCGGGATTTCCTCGGCGACGGGCTGTTAGCGATCGAGACGTATCCGTTCGAGAAGATGACACAGCGTTACGGGTTCTCCACCCGGATCAACGGGAACTGGAAGCTGGCCGTCGACTCGGTATGCGAGTGGTATCACCCGCCATATGTGCACGGCCGCTTCATCGACCCCGACGTCTCCAAAGCCGAGAAGATGGTGCCGCCCGTCGACGCCTACCACTACGAACTGTTCCGGCCGCACATGCTCACCTCGGTGCCCGGACCGCCGCCGCTGCCGCCCCGCGAACCCGGCACCGCGGGACCGGCCCGCCAGGACCAACGCTGGGTTTACAAGCTGTTCCGCGCCGGTCTGTTCGGACCCGACGATGTTCCGGATATCAGCCCCCAGCCCGACTTCCTGAACCGCGGCAACATCGCATCGTGGGGCAACGACCAATTCTGGGTCTTCCCGAACATATCGATCCAGATCTGGGCCCGTGGCTACTACATCACCTATAGCTACTGGCCGGAGACTGTCGATTCGCACATCTACGAGATCGACATGTACTTTGTGCCGCCCGCGAACGCGCAAGAGCGATTGGCGCAGGAGTTGGTGGTCGACAGCACGATTGAGTTTGCGATGCAGGACGTGAACACCATCGAGGCGACCCACTCGGCGCTGAAGACACGCGCGCAGAGCACCTTCCACCTCAGCGACCAGGAACTGCTTATCCGCCAGTTCCACACGGTGATCCGCGACACCGTGGCCGCCCGCCAGGCCGGAGACTCTTCATGACGAATTTTGCACTGCCTCAAGGCTTCTCCGATCTGGAGCCATTTGTGGCCGATTGGGCGTTGCCGACTCGGGCACAGCGCTACGAGGCGCGACTGAAGAAACCGTACGACGAACTCGTCACGTTCTACGATGCGATCGCCCCTCGGGCAGAACAGGCGATCGCCTATCTCAACGAGCTCGACATCAACGAATTGCCGGAAGACGCCGAAAGGCTGCTGCACCTGCTCTACTCGATGATCCTGGTCTCCTATGCCGTCAACGTATTCAAGCAGAACCGCATCCCGGACTCCGGTGCCGCCTTCTTCGACATGGTCGCCGAACCGGCGGTATAGCGTGACCGCCTCGCAGCGACCCAAGGCACGGGACTCGACGACGCGCGACATGCTGGTCGCCGCGACTAGCCAGATCATGGTCGAGGAGGGTTACGCCGCGGCAACGTCGCGCCGGGTGGCGGCCAAAGCCGGTGTGAAACCGGCTTTGGTGCATTACTACTTCCCCACCATGGACGAGCTGTATCTGGCCGTTTTCCGCCGCGGCGCCGCGGTCTATTTGGAGCGCCAACAGAATGCGCTGGCCTCCGACCGCCCGTTGCACGCCTTCTGGGACACCCTCACCGAGCCCAAGGACACCCGATTGCTCTTGGAGTTCATGGGGCTTGCGAACCATCGCAAGGAGATCAAGGCGGAGATCGCGGCGTGGTCTGAGCGATGGCGCGAGCAGCAGATCACCGCGCTGAATTTCATCGCGCGAGAGCATGGCATCGACGCAGACGAATTCCCACCCGCGGCCATCGCGGTCGTCGTCGCATCGATCGGCCGCACCCTGATCCTCGAGCAGGGACTCGGCACCAAGGGTGGTCACGAAGAGGCATTGGCGTTGGTTAATCGTTTCCTCGACCGGTTCGAGATGCCGACGCCGAAGGCTCGCCGGGGCCGCGGCGCAGCAGAAGCGGCTCCTTAAGGCAGCACCACCCGCAGTCGCTCCCAGCCGCGAACGGTCGACGTCGACGCGAGTTGTGCTGTGTCGTAGTCGATGTCCCATTCAGGCCAGCGGTTGAGGATCTCGTCCAGCGCCACGCGACCTTCCAACCGCGCGAGGTTTGCGCCCAGGCAGTAGTGCACACCTTTGCCGAAGGTGATGTGCGAGATGTTGTCGCGGTGGATGTTGTAGGTGTCCGGATCGGTGTACCGGCGGGGGTCGCGGTTAGCGGCGCCGAACAGCAGCAGCATGGCGCTGCCGGCCGGAATGGTGGTGCCGTAGCACTCGAAATCCTTTGCCATCCAACGGGCGACGTGCGGCCCAGTGGGCTCGAATCGTAGCGTCTCGTCGACGGTGCGGTTCAGTAGCGAGCGATCCTGGTGGATCTCCCGGCGCTGGTCGGGGTGCTCGGCCAGTACCTTGGCCAGCCAGCCGATCAGCCGGCCCGTCGTCTCGTTGCCGGCGCCCGCTACCACCTGGGTGTAATGCAGCACCTCTTTGCGCGTCAGCTTGCGGTGCACGCCCTGCTCGTCGTCGAACTCGACGTTGAGCAGTGTCGTCATCAGGTCGTCGGACGGGTTCTTCGATCGCCATTCGACGTAGTCGGCGTAGATCCGGCCGTCGGCGATGGAATCGGCGTCGGCGACTTTGAGCGGCGCGCCTGGCTTGGTGCGCAGGTTAGCGTCGTTGGCGTCCCGCACCGAGATCTGCTCGGACTCGGGGATTCCCAGCAACATGCCGATCACCCGCATCGGCATCATCGACGCAAGCTCGGCGATGATGTCGAATCCGTCCGAGCCGACGAGCGGATCCAGGCAGCCGATGCAGTACCGCCGAATCTGGTCTTCGATTTCGGCCATCCGGCGCGGCGTGAACACCCGGGACATCAGCCCACGCAGCATCGTGTGCTCGGGTGGATCCTGAAACATCATCACGCCACGGGGCATGTCGAACTTCGACTTGACCAACTCGAGGATGTCACTTCGCCGGTTGGAGAAGACCTCCCAGTTCGCCAAGCCCTTCTCGACATCGGAATGCCTTGAGATCGCCCAAAAGTCGTATTGCTCGTTGTAATAGATCGGGGCCTCGTCGCGCAGCCGCGCGTAGGTCGGGTACGGGTCGGCGTTGATGCCGACGTCGTAGGGGTCGTAGTAAACGTCCGTCTCGCTGGTGACAGTCATCGATGATTCCCTTACTTCAGGCAGCTGCCGGCATCGACCGGGAGCGCGACCCCGGTGATGTAGCGCGCTTCGTCGGAGGCAAAGAACAACACTGCGTTGCTGATGTCGTCGGGGGTTACCCAGGGGATTGGCAGGTAGTGGAAGCTTTGGCACACTGGCGCAAGGTCATCCGGACCGGGGTTGTCCAATTCTGGCCGAAAGGCGCGGTAGGTGGCCTCGTTCATCAGCAATGGTGAATTCACATGCGTCGGCAGGACCGCGTTGACCCGGATCATGCGTTGCCCCAGTTCAACCGCGAATGAACGCATTAGGCCGATCACGCCGTGCTTAGCCGCGACGTAATGGCCGACGTGCGGATACGCCTTGTTACCGGCGACCGAGGACGTCAGGATGATCGAACCGCCGCGATCGCCCGCCAGGATGTGCGGAACGCCGGCCTTCACCGTCTTCCACACGCCGCTGAGGTTGACGTCGATCATCTCCTGCCACAGCGCCTCGTCGGCCTTGTGCAGCTTTCCCGCCGTCGTACCGATGCCGGCGTTGGCGACGATGACGTCCAGCCGGCCCAGCTGTTCGACGCCGCTGTCAACGGCGGCTTGCAACGCGTCGAAGTCACGAACATCGACTTCGGCCGTCACGATGCGGCCGCCCGCATTCTTGACCATGCCGGCCGTCTCGTCGAGGTCTTCCGGCGTGGCTCCATCGACCGGGAATTCTCAAAGTCGCGGCAGATGTCGACGGCGATGATGTCGGCACCCTCCTGCGCGAGCCGGACCGCGTGACTTCTGCCCTGTCCGCGTGCAGCGCCGGTCACGAACGCGACCTTGCCTTCCATCCGGCCCGCCATGCCGACCTCGATTCCTCTGCGGATGCGTTTTTTGGGCGATCGCCCAATTTAGGGCGCACGCCATGTTTAGCAGCACCATGCTGAGGTAGTCAAGAGCAAGTGGAGGCCCGCCGCGCAGCCTATTGTCGGTGTGTGCAGCGGCCTCCGACGACAACAGCAGAACGTATGAAGACCATCCGCGATGAGAAGAAGTTGCGCGCGTGGGCGATCGGCGCGGCCGCCGCACTGTCGCTACCGGCGATGCTGCTTACGGGCGCCGGAACCGCGCTGGCCGAAACCAATCCGGCCTACTTCGCGAATCCGGATGGCAGCCTCGAGGTCATCTACGGCGGTGGCGGGATGGCGATCTATGCGACCATTGTCGATGCGCACAATCCCCCCGGGGCAACGCAGGTCTGCCACTACCACTCGGTGGGCGTGATGAACACGCCGGGCTTTCCTTATGACCGCGACACCACGGTGACCGGACCCAGCCCGTCGGCACCGGTGACCATCATTTTCCAGCAGCTCGGCGGAACGTACAGCGTCAACGTGACTTGCTACGGCACGGGAAATTCGGCCAGCTACTCTCCGGTGGTTTACTGATTTGCCACACCGCGTCGAACACGGAAGTAAGGTGCTGTCCGTGAGCGCAGAGTCGTTAGCCAAGGGGCGAGGCCGGTGGTTGGCCTTCGCGGCCACGGTCGTCGTGTCTGGCGCCATGCTCTACGCACAAAGCACCGAACACCGGTGCTGCATCAAGACCCCGCCGGCGAAACCGGTGGCAGCGTCGACAAGCCCCGCACCGGTGCCGCCCACCGCGGTGCCGGCTGGCGCGCCGCATATCGCCACTCCCGCGGAGGCGAATATGTTGGCGGCAAACGCGCCTGCGCCTGCCGCTGCCCAGCAATTCCAGTTTGTGTTACCTGTCGGCGTCGCGCCGGAAAACGGCTTGCAGGTCAAGACCATCTGGGCTGCCCGTGCGATCAGCGTGCTGTTTCCGCAGATCACCACCATCGGCGGGTACCGGCAGGATGCCTTGAAGTGGCATCCGAACGGATTGGCCATCGACGTGATGATCCCGAACCACGACTCCCCCGACGGCATCGAGCTCGGCAACCAAATTGCC
>JAFAID010000112.1 GCA_019236925.1 Mycobacterium sp.
GCACGATTGAGCACCGTGCCGAAGTAATCCCCGTCGCGCAGCTCGGCTTCGCCGGTCGCAATGCCCATCCGCACCGGCAACTCCAGCGCCCGCTGCGCGGCCACCGCGGCATCCACCGCCGAGCGCGGCGAGGCGAACACCGCACACACCCCGTCACCGGTGTGTTTGAGCAACCAGCCCCCATGCGCCTCGATCGCGGTGCGCAACACCTCGTCGTGGGCGGCCAGCGCCGCCCGCATCCCCTCAGCGTCGGCCTCCCACCGACGGGTCGAACCCTCAATATCGGTGAGCAAAAACGTCACGACCCCCGAAGGCGGGCCCACCCCCAAAGGATGTCACACAAGCCCACGTCAACGCTGCCAACCGAAACTAACTTTCGAGACCCTCGAATGTCGTCCGTTTCAAGACAACGTGGGCGGCCCTCCCTAGTTGCCCACCGTCATCGCATTGCCTCGGCCCATGCGATATGAGCTTCGAAGCCAAGCGTTTTCGCCATGTCGCGGTAGCGATCTCGATAGTTGCGGTAGCCGGTGTTGTCACCGTGAGTCCGCGCCAGTAGAGCCCGTAACCGCAGCAGCCAGATGTCGCGTATCACCAGACCCTTGTCGGCCGGCGCGGCCAGGAATCGCTCGATCGCGGCCTCCGCTAGCCGTTCGATCGCGGCCTCGGCTTCGACTACGTCACTCTCGGCTCCCCGATCGAGCAGTGTCTCCACCAGAGCACCGGTCGCAACAATGCCCCACCCCAGCAGCCCTCCGTCGCGGAATTGATGGTCGGCGGTGGTGCGCATGAGCGGGATGGCCTCATCGCGATCTCCGCACCGAGCATTCTCACGAGCCAAGTAGACCTCGACCAGGGGTAAATCGGTCAGGAAGAACCCCCGGTGCACGAACACTTCACTGACCTCCGCCAGGACCTGCCGTCCCCGGTCGCGCTCCGTGTTCGTCCGGCGGTGCACCAGCGCGATGCCCAGCGTCATCCGGGTGATGGCCAAAGCGACATCATCGCCGGATTGTTCGGCAATTCGCAGGGCATCCTCGATCTCGCGCATCGCGCGATCGTCGGGCCTCAGGACTCCAGCCGGTATTGCCGCGCTGTAACCGTGGGCGACAACGGTGGCGTAGGACATGGGGTCGGTGCTGCGGGCGATGGCCAGGCCGTGCCGCAGGTCGTCGGCCCATCCGGGACGACCCAGGCAATACCGGGCAGTAGCGCGCGTCGTAAAGGCAAGCGCCAACGGAGACCCGATGATGAAGTTGCCTTTTGAGGGATCGCCGTCGGCCTGGTCGATAACCATCTGTGACCACCGCAGCGCGTCATGCCATTCGGTGCACTCACCTTTGGCGTAGATCGCCGCGAGGGACAGGCCCACCGCGAGGGTCGGATCGTCGAGCGACTCGATGAGCGCCATCGCTTCCGACGCCAGCTGCGACGCCTCGTGCAGCCGGGCCTTATGCACGTGATCCATCACCAGCCCCGCCATGGCGATCGCCAGCGACGCCTTGTCCCCGGCAGCGGCGCACAACTCCCGCAGCTCCTCAAAGCGGTCGCCGGCAAAGTCCACATGGACGCGCCAGTCGGTCCCGCACAACATGGTGCGCGGGGCAATGCGCATGGCCGTCCGGTTGGGGTCATCGACGGGTAGGGCGTCGGCCGCCCTTGTCGCGCGCTCCCAACTCAGTCGCGCTGCGCCGATATCACGGTTGGTCGCCCAGGTGGCCGCGCGCATGTGCCAGCCGTAGGCGGCGTGCAGATCACCGGCGACCTCCAGATGTTCGGCGATTAGCCCCGCGTTCTCCTCGGCCGCCGCCGGGTCACGCGACTCGATTGCGGTAGCTACCCGCCGGTGCAGCTCAGCGCGATCCGATTTGAATTGCGACTCATAGGCCACGGTCCGGATCAGCGGATGGTGGAACACATACTCCGGTTGTCGGGTGAACCTGATCTGATCGATCAGCTCGGCCCCCAGCAGGTCCTCCAACGCAGAATCGACCCCCAGCGTTTCGAGCAGGGCCTGGCTGAATCGCGAGCCAATAACCGCCGCGGCGCTCATGGTGCGCTTGGCCGCCGCGTCCAGGCGGTCGATGCGCGCGGCGATAGTCGCCTGCAAAGTCGCTGGCACGCCGACCCCGCCAGCATCGGCTGTTGACATGTAAGCACCGCGGTTGCCGCGCAACACACCGCGATCCGCCAACTCGCGCACCAATTCCTCCGCGAAAAACGGATTACCGGCGGCCCGCTCGGCGATCACGGCGGCCAACGCGCCGACCGAGGTGTCCGGCCCCAGCAGCTGCGATACCAGTGCTGCGGTCTCCCGGTCACTAAGTGGGGCAAGGGCGATGGTTTTGGCATCGGCCACCCGGCTCAACACGCCTTGATATTCGGGGCGGTAGGTGATCAGCACCATCGAGGGCGTCTGCGGGATCACGGTGAGGAAGTCGGCCAGCATCGACTCGCTGACCTCATCGATCCAGTGGGCGTCCTCGATGACGTAGACCGCCGGGCTTTCGGGGGCCAGCGACGCGGCATTGACCAGCGCGGTCAACCGCCGCCGCCGGGCATCCGGATCGATCCTAGGCAGCTCCACCTCGGGATCGGCGATGCCCAGCAGGTCATCGAAGAGCAACAAGTCCTCCGGCTCCGCGTCGGGAAACTGAGCTCGGATCTGCGCTCGGGCCGCAGGTGGGTCAAGACCCTCGACGCCGGTGGCTGCGCGCAACAGGCGCGCCATGGCATGGAAGGGGATCTGGCTGGTGTGCGATTCGCAAACAGCGGTGAACACGTCGACATCATGGGCATGTGCCATCGCCGAAACTTCACGCACAAGACGGCTTTTGCCTATGCCAGGCGAGCCGACCACGCCGACCACCGCGCCGTGGCTATCGAGTGCACGCTTCAGCAAGCCTGCAACGGCGGACATCTCCCACCGCCGACCGATCAGATCGGGCTGCGGCCGGGGCGGCCGAACCGCTATCGGGTCATCTTCGTCGGCAACCTCGTCGGGGTCGAGCAGCGACAGCAGGGCGGGCATGGCAGAAAGTTCGTTTACCGCATCCCGACATGCCGGGCACTCTGTTAGGTGCGCTTCGAATTCGCGCCGGTCCATCTCGGACAATGACCCCAGCACGTAGGCTGCGTCCCACATCGCGTACTTGTCGCCGTCGTCCCCGCGGGGTTCAGGGATGGGTGGTTCCAGCCCCGGAAAGGCTGTCATTGCTCCACTCCCATCTCCCGCAGCGTCCGCTGCAGGGTTTGCAGCGCGTAATGCAGCCGCGACTTCACGGTGCCCTCAGCGATTCGCAAATCGGCGCTGATCTGCGCGGTGGACCAGCCGTAAAAGTACGCGCGCCGAACAATCGCGCGATGTTCGGCAGACAGCCGCTTGAACGCATCTGCGACCAATGTCCGGTCCAGCGTCGAGTTGAGTTCATCCGATCCACCCTCCTTCCGAGCGGCCGAGCCGTTCGACGAGATCATGTCGCGGGCGACGGTGAACAGCCAGGCACGTGTTGACCGCTCGTCGCCATCGACAACCTCCTGGTGCTGGCACGCCCGCCTTAGCGTCTCCTGCACAACGTCCTCCGCACGTGTCGCATCGCTCGTCAACCGGCACGCATAGCGCCATAAAGCCGCGCCGTGCTGGTTGTGGAGCAGCCGCATCACGCCGGTTTCCGGAAAGTCCATCACCAGCCTTCCGTGGTGACACGAGTGCGGCGCCGTTCTGGTTCAAGACCGGCGCTAGCCGATGGTCAAGATGCGGGACCGGCAGCCGTGCGATCAGGCAACCGCAGCATCGCAAAACCGCGCACCCTCGCGCGGCACGCCGCCACACGTGCGGCACGCGGTCGCTGCGGTCACCCGACCCTCCGCCAATCCCGGGTCCGCGTTCAAGTGTCCTCTAAAGGTAGCCGGTTGAACACTTCCCACGAGGGGCCGTCGGCGCTCACGGTGACTGCGACACGAACTTTTGACTCTCGAATGTCGTCTATTCCGAGACCGCGCTCAGTTCTGCTCGGGCCTGGTCGATTTGGTCGTAGGCGTACGTCACAATCTCGGCGGTGGTCATCGTCTCACCCTTGCGGGCGAGCGATTCGCAGGTCTGGTCGCCGAGGACGTCGCAGAGGTGGGTGATCGCGGTGCTGAGTTGGGAGACTGTCGACGCGGTGAAGGGACTGAATGCGAAACCGGCGATGGTGGCCGCCGGTTCGAGGCGTCCGAGCCGGTCGAAAAGAACGGCGAGGGTGGCCAGCGGGACGCGGATCGTCGTGGTGTTGCCCGAATTGTGGTAGCCGCGGATTGCCAGAGTGAGGTGATCGAATGCGGACACGGTGCCGCCGTGTTCGGCGTCAAGTACGGCCAGAAACTCCGTCAGGGCCGACGCGACGCCGCGGTTGCCGCTGTCTTGAGCGATCACCAGACCCCGGCCGAGTGCGTTAAGCGCCCCGACGGGATCTGCGTCATGGAAAGCGACACCGTAGGCACCGAGCGCCAACGCGAGCCAGGACGGGTTGCCTGTTGCCTCCGCAGCCTCG
>JAFAID010000327.1 GCA_019236925.1 Mycobacterium sp.
TGCGACCAGCTCACCGAAACCATCCATGACGATGGCCGGATACGGCAGGTGGCCGTCGAGGACATGCTGAAGCGCCGCCCGAACTGGTCGCAGCAGTGGGGCGTCCGCCGGTGACTCCGGATGCGCCGGCTCGAAGCCCGCTGTCGACAGCAACGCATTACGTTGCCGCAGGCTCAGCTGCAGTGAGTCGGCCAATCGGCTGACAATGTCGCGGCCCGGCGCCGACCGACCTTGCTCCAGAAAGCTCACGTGCCGTTGGGTGGTGCCCGCCTCGATGGCCAGGTCGATCTGGCTGAGCCGGCGCCGGTTACGCCATTCGCGCAGTACCGTGCCGAACTCGCTCGGCGCTGAAACAGACATGCAACCAAGTCAACCCATTTCGGACGCTGACCGCTATTCCTTGTCGGGAATTGCCGCCCATCAGCCCGGGCGTCACGATCGCGGCATGGAACAAAAAGTCCGCATTGGTGTCGTCCCGCCCCTGGCCGCAGAGCCGTGGGCCGGTGCCGATCTTCGCCACCTTCTCGACTGCGCCCGCGCGGTGGAGGATTTGGGCTTCGACTCGCTATGGGCCAACGACTCGTTGGTGCGGCCCCGCATCGAAGCGTTGACATTTCTGTCGGCAGCGGCCGCGGTCACCGACCGGATCACCCTGGGCACCGCTGCCTTGCAGCCGGTGCTGCGTCGCCCGGTACAGACCGCACAGGTGCTGGCTTCCATCGACCGGCTCTCGCATGGGCGGTTGGCGGTGGCGGTCGGCGCTGGCTTCCCCGGATTGTCCGGAGTCGAATACGCCGCCTCGGAGGTGCCGTGGCCCCGCCGATTTGCGCGTCTCGACGACACCGTCGCGCTGTGGCGCCAACTCTGGAATACGAAGGAGGACAGTTCATTTCATGGAATAGTGCTGGACATCGACGACATCCCGGCTGGTATCACGCCGTTCAGCGCGGCCGGCCCGCCGGTGTGGCTGGCTGCCGACACCCCCGGCGCGAGGGCCCGCACCGGCCGAATATACGACGGATGGCTCCCGTATCCCCCTAGGCCGCAGGACTATCGGTCGGGCCTGGCCGAGGTGCGCGCCGCCGCCCAGCGCGCTCAACGCGCCCCGGACGCCATCACACCGGCACTGTTCGTCACCGTGCTGGTGACCGAAGATGCCGACACCGGCCGCGCTGCACTAGATCAGTTTGCCACCAAGACATATGGATTCGGTATCGATGTTGTCGAGCAGATCCAGACGTTTGCAGCGGGGACGCCCGACACCGTCACCGCCCGGCTAGCGAGCTTTATCGACGCCGGCGTGCAGCATCTGGTCTGCCGGGTGGGCGTGCTCGGACCCGACGGGTTCGTCGAGCAGTTGCAGCAGTTGCGGGCCGTCAAAGAGGCGCTGCGATGACTACCCCATCGACTGTGCGACCGGGACCCGATCGCCACCGGACCATCACCGGCCTTGTCGACGAATACCGCTCATTCGCTCAGTTTATTGGCGCGCTGAGCGATTCAGATTGGACCCGTGAAACCCGCTGCATTGGTTGGCAGGTGCGCGACGTCGCCGCCCACGTTGTGGGGCAGGCGATCGACACGGTCAGCGGCACAATCGGCAGTCGCACGCCAGACGACCAGGCCGCGGCCCTGCGCAGCGAATCCCCGACCGCGCTGGCGGCGCAACTACACACCGCGCTTACTTCAATCATCCAGCTGGCCACAGTGATCGATGACGCGGCTTGGTCGGCGCCCAGCCCGGTGCCCGGGTTCACCCTCGGTCAGGGCACACATGCGCTGCTACAGGACGCCTACGTCCACGGCGACGACATCCGCGCCGCACTGGGCTTGCCATTCGACCCCGGACTCGGACTGCACGCCAGCGTCGACTTTGTGCTCGGCGCGCTGCAGCGTGACGATACCGCCCGCGCGGAACCGGCCATCGCGCGCCTGTTGGCCGTTCCGGCCCAGCACTTCACCCAGCAGACTGGCATGGCGGTCTACGATTTCCTTCTCGTAGCCACCGGCCGGCGTGAGCCAGCGCGGCTGCGGCTACCTCAGAGCGTCAACATCTTCCGGTGAAGCCCATCAGCGCCTACGGATCAGATCCACCGCGGTGCTCGCGGCGCTAAGGTAACGCGCGTCCGGGCGTAGGGCGTTTTCCCGCATGGCCGCCTCGCAGATCTTGATCGCATGCTCGTCGCCGATGTCGACGGCTTCGGCTGCCAGCGCGGTGAATGTGCGGTCGATTTTGATGGGTTCGGCGCTTGCCCGCTGACCGCCAAAGCGCGCGAACAATTCGCGATTGACCTGCGCCATCGTGCGCAATGACGGCGCGTGCAACTCGTCGGGCAATTCCGGCAATAGCAGGCGCATCGCGGCAGGCGCAGTGATGGTGTGAATCAACGGGATTGGGAATGACGGCTTGGTGTTAGCGAAGTGGCCCGCGTATTCGGCTGTCAGGTCACTTAGTGCGCGGTCGACGGGTGCGCCCGCTTGATCGTCGTCCTGGCCGGGATCGGCAGCCAGCGAGGTGAACGCGGTAGCCCAAAAGCCCAGGGCGCGAGCAAGTTCGTCGATCTGAAGCTCGCTCGGCCGGTCAGCCTCGCGCAGCGACCGCACCGCGTGAGCGGTACGAATCAGCCCATGGGTGAGTGACCCGGCGCAACCCGGTAACAGTTTCGGCCACCATATTCGCAACACATCGCGCCACGGCGCCTCAGCCAGTTCGTGGCGAAAGAGCTGCACCCAATCACCGCCGCGATTGCGATCGCCCAGCGCCACCCGCCAGTCGTCGATGGGCTCGCCGGGTTTTGGCAGGGGCCGGTGGTCGCGGTGGGCGATGTTGGCGTCCACCCAGCCGTCGACCTCGTCGCAGTAACCGAGTTTGGCTAACGCCTCGGCGGCCATCGGCCCGTGGTTGGCGAAGAAGTCGCCAATATAGAAGCCGGTGGTGCGCAACCGATCCAACGCTGCGTTCACGGCCTCGATGTAGTCAACCGATCCCATCGCATACCTCCTGCAACCAAGGACGGGCCGACGACTGGAATAGTTACCGGCACCATTGTCGCGCAGTCGCCTGCGGATCGGCGGGCGTGACAAGGATCACGCGACGCGGCCCGCGAGACGTGGGCCACATCGGATCGAGTCGATTCGCCGCACCACCTGGCAGTCCTGACCCGCCCACGATGGCTGCTGCACGGGGAAGCCATGCACCGTCCCGTCCTCCGCCGCGCAAGGGCCCCCGGCCCGCGGCGATCTCATTCCATGGTGGCGCGGGCTTGTTTCGGCGCCCGTAACCGCGGTTACGCCGGCATCAACTCGGCCTATCACCGCGTCCAGGGTCGCGGTGAGGTGGTGAAATCGCAGGTCAGTGCTGCGAAGTGGCCTACAGTCGGGCTACGACTTGGCGAACACCACACAATCGTGCAGGCAGCCTTTGGCGGACCCGGGAGTGCTCGGGTCCGCATTGCGGTGCAGCAGTGCGCGAGTCGGCACCACCCGAAGCGCAGCGGTGTCGTCGTCGGAGTCGGCTACTTCGGCTCGGCCGTCGACGATCAGCGAATAACCGCCCGGCTCGCTCGGTGGCCATAACAGTGTGACGGCGCTGCGGCTTTCGACGTTCTTGCGCGTTCGGCCGCCGATCAGCCCGACGTCCATGACGTGTTCGCGCAGTTCGGGTTCGACAGTCACGGTGTGCACTCGGTAGTCGTCATCGACGGTGACGAGGTAAGCAAACCGGTAACTGTTCAACGCGCCGGCGAGCCGTTCGAAGTCAACTTTTTTCGCGGCTTTGGTGCCCATCCCCAAAGCGTAGGCTGAAATCGGACTATGGCTGCCGACATGGAAGAAAACCCCGCGCCGATCACGATCGACGACGATGTCGAGTGGCTCGCCGAACAGATGCAAGCGCTCAAACAACTTGGCCAACAAGACGAGGTGAGCGACGGCGAGAAGTACGACTTCAGCATCAGATGGGGTACCGCGCTTGCCGGGCGGCTGCCGCGGCTGGTGCATTACAGCTCGCGCGGGCTGCTCGACGAGGCCGATGAGCGCCGGTTCCAAGCGCTGTGTGAGGACCTGCGCGGGCTGTCCGACCTGATCGATCGAATCGGACTTGCTCAGCCGGTGTTCAGCGACGCGCCGCCCGCTAAACCGAAGCGCCGGCGGGAGTCGAGGCGGTCCGCGTCGCGTCGCGGGCCTGTGTTGCGTCGCCACTGAGAAAGTCTTTCTCGCGCAACCTGATTGCGGTGTGAGGCTGTGCGCATTCCGGGTTGCGGCACGTTAGCGCGATCATGTAGGCGTCGTCGTCCTCGTCGAGAAACAGGAAACCGAGGTAAAGGGCATGGCCAACCTCGAACTGGTTTGCGTCGCAGCTTTCGCAATGCCCGCCTTTTGCGGCCACCAGGTCCAGGACGCGGTCCCGGTCGGCGGGGACCAGGCTGATCAGCTCGGGGCGTACTGCGGTCATATGCGCCGCTCCTCCTCATCGCTTCGTCCCCCTCGCCGCTGCGCGGCTGGGGGTGCCCCCACCGCATCGTCGCTGGCGCGCGGTCATGTCAGATCTCCACGTCTTTGTCGTAGTAGACGTTGTCCTCGCGCCAGCCGCCGGCACCCTTGCCGATCCCGGAGTAGTCGTTGATGAACTCGATCTGGTTGATCCATTTCGCCATCTTGAAACCGACTTGGGTCTCTACCCGCAGCCGCAACGGTGCGCCGTGTTTGATCGGCAACGGCTTGCCGTTCATCTCATAGGCCAGGATGGTTTGCGGTTTGTACGCGAGTTCGAGGTCCATCACCTCGTAGAACTGGCCTCCGCCATGCGAGCTGGGCTCGTCTCGGTCGTTGTCCTGCATAGTCATCGAGCAGATGTACTTCGCCTGCGGCAGCGGACGCACCAGTTCGACAAGCGTGCTGAGGTGCAGGCCGCTCCATTGACCGATGCTCGTCCAGCCCTGGACGCAGTTGTGCATGACCCGCTGCGTCTCCGGTTCGGCAAGCGCGCGCAGCGCCGCCAAATCCAAAGTCACCGGATTCTCGACCAATCCGCCGACTCGCAGCCGCCAGTCGACGAAGTTGTGCACGGCCATGACCTTGTACTCGGCCGAACATGGCGGCTTGCCGTTGACGCGGTGCAGCATGGTCAGCTTTCGTTCCGGATAGTTCTGCCGGGAGTTCAACGGCCGCAACAGCAGCAGCCGAACGCCTGTCACCACTGCGCCGAGAACGCGCTGAACCGAACGAGGTTTGCGAAGGCTCCACAGCGTCGCCGCGACGTGGATAGCGACGATCGTTGCGATGATCAACAGCGACAGCGCGGTGGCCCAGTTGGGATTGCGAACCGAGCCGAAGATCATCGAGGCGGTGAGTCGGCCCCAGCCCCAAAAGAACACCATCGAAAGATGGATAACGATGAAGCCGATGAAGGCAACCAGCCCGATGAAATGCAGACTGCGCGCCCATTGCCGTCCGCCCCACATCTGGACGTACCACGGGAATCTGGCCTCGATCGCCGGGGATTGGGCTGCGCCGGTGAGGATTTGGAACGGCGCCAGCAGAAAGACGACGCCCGCATAGGTCAGCTTTTGGATGGCGTCCAGGGGTTCGTCCGGCAGCACCGGCGGCAGGTGGAAAGTCATGTAGGTGACGATGTCGTTCCAGGCCTCGGGGAAGATCGACCACGAGTCCGGCCAGTAGCGATGCCACTGCCCGGTCGCGAAAAGCAGGATGTAGTAGGACAGCCCGAGCAGAATCCACCCGATCACCGCGAAAAAATGCCAGTGCCGGCCGAGGCCCAACTGCGCGTGGCCGGGCAACGAAATGAGCGGGCTGTAGTCCTCTTCCTCATCGAGGGTGTCGTACAGCCTGTTCTGCGGCATGACCTTGCGGGTGAAGCGCGCCCACTCGCTTCCGGGCCTGCTGTCGTCATGCCAGTACAACTTCGGATGGGTTGCGAGGATCTCGATGCCGCTGCGGATGATCAGCGTTACGAACAAGACGTTGAGCCAATGATCGACTCGCAGCCAGACCGGATAATCGAACGTTGTCATGGCGCGGTTCCCGTCAGTCGGACCACTGCTGCCGTTGCGGATACGCCACGTTGATCCCGAGTAGCACCGACATATGGACAGCGATGAAGCCCAACGCGAACGCGCCCGCAAACGTCCCCGGTGCGAAATCCCACCGGCCGGTCACCGCCGCCAGCCCGGGCAGCGTCGCCGCTCGGCTGGCCAGGTACACGCCGAGGAAGACGACCGAAACCAGATCACCAAACAACCATCCTAATTGCGGCACAAGGGGATTGCGGCCCAGCCACAGAAACGTGGCAGTTAACAGACAGCAGGCTCCCAGGGTGGCCGTGTAGACGACGAAGTACATCGGCAACGCCGGCTGGCTGGTCAACACGTAGACATGGGCCGCGGCGATTCCGGTCAGCAGCGCTGCGCCCAGCATGGTCACGGTTCGGGGCAGATTGAAGGCGACGTAGCCTTTCAGGCGAAGCCATTCATAGACCTGGCTGCGCTTCCATCTGTCGATGACCGCACCCACGCCCCCGACTACCCAACCGCGTCAATCCGCAAACGCTTTAGGGGTTTCCACGATCACGGTGGTGGCCTTGACAACCGCCACGGCGAGACTGCCGGGCTCGAGTTTCAGTTCGCGTGCGGCCTCGGTGCTCATCAGCGAGACGACGGTGTGCGGGCCGCATTGCATCTCGACCTGTGTCATGACCTTGTCGCTAACCACGTTGGTGACCAAGCCGACAAAGCGATTGCGCGCTGAGCTACCGGTGCCGAGCGGGTTCGGCGGTAACGGTCGGGCGTTGTTCCGCCAGAACTCGGCCAACACGTCTCCGGCGATCACCTTGCGGCCGGCCTCATCGTGGCCGGCCGGCAAAGCACCGTTGTCGATCCAACGGCGGACCGTGTCGTCGCTGACCCCCAGCAGCTCAGCTGCCTGACGGATCCGCATCGTTGGCACAGATAGATGCTAGTGCAGCGCCATTACCTGCAGGAAGGCATGCACGATGACGGTTTCGCCGGTCGGATGGATAATAAAAGGGTTGCTCGCGACTAGATTCGGACGGATGCCATGATCACGACGCTCGGTGTGCCTTCGGTGCCGCCGGTCGAGGGTGGCATCGGTGGCCCGGCAACCCAGCCCCCGTCCACCGGTCCGTTGATCGACAGCTACGGGCGATCGGCGACCGATTTGCGGGTGTCGTTGACCGACCGCTGCAATCTGCGATGCACCTACTGCATGCCCGCTGAGGGTCTGCCGTGGTCGCCCGCCGAGCAGCTGCTGCAACCCGACGAGATCATCAGGCTGGTGCGCATAGCTGTGACCCGGCTGGGCATAACCAAGGTGCGGTTCACCGGCGGAGAACCGTTGCTGGCCAAGCATCTTGAAGAAATTGTCGCCGCAACGGCCGCACTGCGGCCACGGCCGCAGCTCGCGCTGACCACCAACGGGGTTTTGTTGGCCAAGCATGCGGAGGCGTTGGCACGGGCCGGCTTGGACCGGGTGAACGTCTCGCTGGACAGCGTCGATGACCTGCGCTTCGCGGCGATCACCCGCCGCAACCGGCTGGCCGACGTGCTGGCCGGTCTGGCCGCCGCGCACGCGGCGGGTCTCCGACCGGTGAAGGTCAATGCCGTACTGGACCCGCTGACCGGCCTTGACGACGCGGTGTCGCTGGTGCGGTTCTGCCTGGGCCACGACTATCAGCTGCGAATCATCGAGCAGATGCCGCTCGACGCCGGACACCAATGGCGCCGCGAGGCGACGGTGACGTCGGACCAAGTGCTGGCGCAGCTGCGACGTCACTCGTTCACGCTGCAACCCGACGGGGCGCCACGGGGCTCGGCGCCGGCCGAGTTGTGGCAGATCACCGATCCCGCGACCGGACGCACCGGGAAGGTCGGCATCATCGCCTCGGTGTCGCACCCGTTCTGCTCGACCTGTAACCGTGCCCGGCTGACCGCCGACGGGCAGCTCCGTAGTTGCCTGTTCGCCATCGAGGAGACCGACCTGCGGGGGCTGCTGCGCAGCGGCGCGGACGATGCCGCGATCGAGGCGGCCTGGCGGACCGCGATCTGGGGCAAACCGGCAGGTCACGGCATCAACGACCCTGACTTCGTCCAGCCGGCACGGCCGATGAGCGCGATTGGTGGCTGAGGTGACGGCTGACACGATCACCGTCCGGTACTTCGCGGCCGCCCGTGCCGCCGCGGGATCCGACTGCGAGCAGCTGACCGTGCAGTCCGGCGCCACGGTCGACGAGCTCGTCGATGCGCTGGGTGGCCGCAGCCAGGAACTGGCCCGCGTGCTTGGCCGGTGCTCCTTTCTCTGCGATGGTATGGCGGTTCGCGACAAAGCCCAGCCGCTGCGGGCGGGCAACACGATCGACGTCCTGCCGCCGTTCGCCGGAGGATAGCCGCGGCCGCCGCGTCCAAAAATTTAAGTCGAGCCCACCCACTCGTCGGTTCCGTCGGCGAAGACTTGACGCTTCCACACCGGTAACCGCGCCTTGATGGTGTCCACCAGTTCTGCGCAGGTGGCAAACGCCGCTTGGCGATGGTCGGCGGCGACCGCGGCCACCAACGCCGCCTCGCCGACCTGCAGGACGCCGATCCGGTGGCTGGCCGCGACGGCCCGCGTACCGGCGGATTGTGCCGCAACCTCGGCCACCACTTCGGCGAGCACATCCGCGGCCGACGGGTGCGCGGAATACTCCAGCTGCACCACCTGGCGTCCGTTGTCGTGGTCGCGAATCATCCCGACGAACCCGACGATTGCTCCTGCCGCCTGATGGCTCACCAGCTCCTGGTGCTCAGCAAGCGAAATCGGTTGATCCGTCAGCGCGGCACGCACTACCAGACACCCCACGAACACCAACTATATTTACTGACG
>JAFAID010000457.1 GCA_019236925.1 Mycobacterium sp.
GTCCGCACCGACACAGAAAGCCTTTCGGCGATCTGGCGATTGGATAAACCAGCCGCAGCCAGCATCACGATCTCACGTTCACGGTCGGTAATCGGCAACGGTTGGGCCACGGAATGGACTGCGGGTGTTCGTATTTCGTGCTGGCTGTCCAGCCAGTGCGCGCGGGTCGACGACTTTATTTCCTTGCCACGCTGGCCGGTGCGCGCATGTTCGCGCGCTGCCTGGGCTGCGGCGTCGGCGGCGAGCGCCTGCGCGCCCATGTCGGCGAACCGGTCGGCCGCGGCGTCGAGCACATCGCCGTCGTGGTCGGCCAGGCCGCGGGCGTGCTCGGCGATCGCCTCCGCCAGCGGAGTGTTCAGTGTGTCGGCCAGCTCCGCCAGCCTCTCGGTTTGGGAACGGTCATCGAACCGGACGGCGGTGTGCAGCGCGCGCATCTCGACGGCGTACATCCCGGATTGTCGCGCGATCTGCGCGGCACGCACCGCATGCATCTGCGCGGCCGACGTCTGGCCGACGCAGGCCCGCTCCCAGGCCCGGGCCAGCTCGAGTTCCGGCAAGAACACCGCGACCTGCGGACCGTAGGCCTCCTCGGACCTGCGCAGCGCGGCCGCGGCAGCCGCACTGTCTCCCCGCTTACCTTCAGCCTGCGCCGACAGGGCCGCCACGAGCATCAACCAGCTAAACGGAGAACCACGCGACATCGCCGACAATGAGCTTTGAAATGCAGCACCCGCGGATGGCAGCACACCCCGGCCAAGGTCCACTCGTCCAAGCAAGGCGTTCACGACGGCGTGTACTGCAGGCGCGTCCGCCGGCATCGCGGCATAACGTTTCCAAACCTGCTCCGCCGCCGAAAAGTCACCCGCAGCCGTCAAAGCCATGACCTCACCCCACCCGATAACCAGCCGCAGCGGTCCAGAGTGGGCGAGGTCAGCCGCCCGCAAACCCGTATCGGCTATGCGGTGAACGTCGCCAAACCGCCCAGTGAGCGCCAACGCCCAGCACGTCGCAGCAGCCGCCCATGCTGTCGCCACCGGGGGCACATCGCGTGCACAGAGCGCTAGTCCTGTCTCGATTGCCGTCGAAACGTCACCGGAGAAGAACGCGAACACCACCTCCATCGCCGTGATGAGCCCTACACTCGCGTCGGATTCGAGGCGATCGCTCACGTTGGCGAGTACCTGCCGTGCCTGCTCAATTTGCCCGCACCAGAAGAGGTTCGCGGCGCGCATACAGCCATGCGCGGTCATCAACTCATCGGCACCCTCAGGGTCGAAGGCACCAAGCACCGCCTCGACCTCGGCGCTCCGCCCCTGCCAACCCATCGCCTCAGCAAGCACGATCGCGGCCGGCAGACCACCGCCACGCTCGAGCGCAAATCTCGCCAGCTTCTCTCCGCAGGCGAAGTTCGACATGGTCATCGCGCTCGCCGCCGCGCGGATGATCACATCGAGCTCCGGCGACAGATCGCTGCGCGTCATGAACTGTGCCAGCTGGATCTGGGTGCGCACGTCAGGCAACCCCGACCGCTTCTCCTGTGTCTGCATTTGCTTCTGAAGTTGTTGTGCCAGCATGCCATTGAGCTGTCGCGAACGCATCACACCGGCGTGTCGGATGGCCGCTTCAGCCACGAGGGGGTGATTCAGCCGCGCCACCGTGTTTGCCCCGTCGGCAACCACCTGGATTACTCCACGGCGCTCAAGGCGTCCCACTGCGTCGGCATCGCAAAGCCCACGCAGAATCTCCCAGTCCAGCACCTCGGCAACCGCCAAGATCTCTACCGCGTCCAATTCCTGCGGCGCGAAGGACTGCAGTTGAAACTCAAGCAGATCGTGAAGTTGGCGGTCGGCACGCAGCGCACCGCGAAGGTGCCAGCCCGCATCCGTGCGCACCAACACACCACTTTCCCGACCCGCGTCCAGCAGGCCGCGCAGCAGCAGCGGGTTACCCGCGGTCCGTTCGTGTAACTCGTTGATCAGCCGGGTATCGACGACGCCGCCAAGCACCGCGCGGGCGAGTTCCTCGGTCTGATCCCGGGTAAATGCCTCAATGCGCAGACTCAGCAACAACCGCTCTTTCAACAGCGCTGTTACCGCGTCGGGCACCGGGTCGCCGGACCGGATCGTCACGATCAATCGTGCACTGCCGCTGGCCGCAAGTTGGTGCACCAACGTCGAGGACAACGGATCGAGCAACTGCGCGTCGTCGACGACGACGACCAGGTGCTCTTCTCGCTCCAGGGTTTTGTGCGCGGCGGCCAGCATCGCCGCAGGTTCATGTGCTGCCTCAACCGTCACCGACCGGTAAAACGCGCCCAACGGGATGGCGCACCCCGTTTGGGTGCCCAGCACATACCGC
>JAFAID010000674.1 GCA_019236925.1 Mycobacterium sp.
GTATTCGGCGCGCCCGGTATCCCGCAGCCACGCGTGTTCGGGGCCCACGCCGGGGTAGTCCAGGCCGGCTGAAATCGAATGCGATTCGATGGTCTGGCCGTCTTCGTCCTGCAGCAGGAATGAGAACGATCCCTGGAACGCTCCGGGCGAGCCGCCGGTGAATGTCGCGGCGTGGCGGCCGGTCTCAACGCCGTCGCCGGCAGCCTCGAAGCCGACCAGCCGAACACCAGGGTCGTCGAGGAACGCATGGAAAATTCCGATGGCGTTGGATCCGCCGCCAACGCACGCAGTGACGGCGTCGGGCAGTCGGCCGGCCTGATCCTGGATCTGCGCACGGGTCTCGAGCCCGATGACGCGCTGAAAATCGCGAACCATCGTCGGGAACGGATGCGGCCCGGCGGCGGTGCCGAAACAGTAGTAAGTGCTGTCGGCGTTGGTAACCCAGTCGCGGAACGCCTCATTGATCGCATCTTTGAGCGTCTGCGAGCCCGATTCGACCGATACCACCTCGGCGCCCAGCAGTCGCATCCGCGCCACATTGAGGGCCTGTCGCGCCGTGTCGACGGCGCCCATGTAGATGACACAGTCCAACCCGAGCAGCGCGCAGGCGGTGGCGGTGGCCACCCCGTGCTGGCCCGCACCGGTCTCGGCGATCACCCGCGTTTTGCCCATCTGCCGAGCCAGCAAGGCCTGGCCCAGGACATTGTTGATCTTGTGAGAACCGGTGTGGTTCAAGTCTTCTCGTTTGAGGAATATGCGGGCGCCGCCGGCGTGCTCACTGAGCCGAGCGGCCTCGTAGAGCGGAGACGGCCTTCCGGTGTAGTGCACTTGTAACTTGTCGAGAGCGTCCAGGAATTCCTGGTCAGTGCGCGCCTTTTCGTAAGCGGCGGTGACCTCTTCGATGACCGCCATCAGCGCCTCGGCGACATACCGGCCCCCGTACACACCGAAATGACCCCGGGAGTCGGGGTCGTGGTGGGTGGGCTCTGCGATCGCAGCGCTGGCACGCGGAAGTTCCAAGGGGCGCATGGGGGTACCTCCCGCTTGCGGGGGAATGTCTGCCATCACGAAGGCTCAACGCGCAAGCGGCTCATATGGTTCAACCATCTCCGCGCATGCGTCTCTGGGCTAGCGGGCCGGCTTTGGACACGATGGATGCCTGCCCGCGGTGACCAGGTCGGCGACGGCGGCCCGGGGATCGCCGCTGGTAACGAGTCCCTCACCAACGAGCACGGCGTCAGCGCCCGCGCCGGCGTAGGCCAACAGATCGGCGGTGCCGCGCACCCCGGATTCAGCGATCCTGATCACATCACTGGGCAGCCCGGGTGCGATGCGCGCGAAGCAGTCTCGATCCACTCGCAGTGTCCGCAGATCGCGGGCGTTGACGCCGATTACCCGCGCTCCGGCCTTCAGTGCACGGTCCGCTTCCGCCTCGGTGTGCACCTCGACCAGTGCGGTCATGCCCAAAGACTCGATGCGCTCCAACATCGACTCCAGCACAGGCTGATCCAGCGCCGCGACGATCAACAACAGCATGTCGGCGCCGTGAGCGCGTGCCTCGTGAATCTGATACGGCCCCACCACAAAGTCTTTGCGCAGTACCGGAACCGACACAGCGGCGCGCACCGCGTCGAGATCGTCCAGCGAGCCGTTGAAGCGTCGCTGTTCGGTCAGCACACTGATGATCCGCGCACCGCCGTCCTCGTAGGCACGCGCCAATTTGGCTGGGTCGGAGATCGACGCGAGTTGTCCCGCAGACGGGCTGGCGCGCTTGACCTCGGCGATGACGCCGATGCCGGGCTCACGCAACGCCGCTAAGACGTCCAGCGGTGACGGCGTGGCCTCGGCGGCCGCTTTGATCGCGGACATGCTCACGACAGCCTCACGAGCGGCAACGTCGGCGCGAACTCCTTCGATGATGGAGTCGAGCACGTTTGCCGAACTCATGTCGGTCCTTTTCCCCTTTTCGCCCTACGGCTGCCAGCAGATCGATGGCGTCTCTCGAAGGGTAGCGACCGTCGACGCGCGGTTCGTCACCGACCCTCGGTGTCAGCGTCGCGTCGTCGTTCGGGATCCACTGGCGCCGCCGACTCTTGCGGTTGATCGGTTGGATCCTGGGTCGGGTCTTCGCCTTCGTCGAGCGCATCCCAGATCATTCGCTCGGACATCGTCTTCTCGTCGGGCCGCGCCCGTGACCGGCGGGCACCGGGCGTCAGGTATCTCGTGACCGTGCCTTGAGCCGCGGCCGCCGTTCGCATCAAGAGCACGGCAGCAACGAGCGTGCAGATCGCGGTCGTCAGGGTGATCGCCGGACCGAAATAATGCCGCTGGCTGCCTATCAACATCAGCACCGGAATGTGCGCGAGATCGGCTCCCCGCACCGCCACGTCCGGGAGCACCCATAGGCCGATCGCCAGATAACCGGTCGCCAGGCTGGCGACGGCGACCATCAGCGCGAGCATCCGCAGCGGCCAGCCGCGCACGGCCAACGCGGCGACGGCGGTGGCCAGCAGCACCAGGGCGAACGGGACCAGGGCCGACGACCAGGCCGCGCCGGAGAGTGTGACGAGCTTTGGCGGGCCCAGCCCGTCGAAAGTCCGCAGGTCGACCCAGGTCAGCCGCGACGCCGCCCACAGTCCGGCGGCGGCGACCACCAGCAGGGCCTGTGCCATCCGGAGGGTCCGCCGGCCCGAGCGGTCGGGCTGGGCATCAGCCATCCCGGTCTGCGTCCGGGGCAGTCAGCGTCTCCGCCGCGGCGATCGCGTTGAGCACCGCCCGCGCCTTATTCGTCGCCTCGGTGTGCTCGTAGGGACCGTTGGAGTCGGCCACCACGCCGCCGCCGGCCTGAACATAGGCGGTTCCGTCGCGCATCAGCGCGGTGCGGATCGCGATCGCGAAGTCGGCGTTGCCGGCGAAATCGAGGTATCCGATCACGCCGCCGTACAGGCCGCGACGGGTTTTCTCCACCTCTTCGATCAGCTCCATCGCCCGCACCTTCGGAGCGCCGGACAATGTTCCGGCCGGGAAGCAGGCCGTCACGGCGTCCAGCGCGGTGCGACCCTCGGCGAGCATCCCGGTCACCGTGGACACCAGGTGCATGACGTGGCTGTAGCGCTCGATGTGGCTGTAATCCTCGACGCGAACGCTGCCGGGCGCGCAGACCCGGCCCAGGTCGTTGCGGCCCAAATCGACCAGCATCAAGTGCTCGGCCCGTTCCTTCTCGTCGGCCAGCAGCTCTTTTTCCAGCAGCTGATCCTCTTCCTCGGTATGCCCACGCCATCTGGTTCCGGCGATCGGATGCGTCGTCGCCCATCCGTCCTGCACGGTCACCAACGCTTCGGGACTGGATCCTGCAATCGAAAACGCCGTGCCGCCAGCATCATTCGGGATATGGAGCAGATACATATACGGGCTGGGGTTCGTTGCCCGCAGCATCCGGTACACATCGATCGGATCGACATCGGTGTCCATCTCGAAACGCTGGGAGGGCACCACTTGGAAAGCTTCGCCCGCCGCGATCTGCTCAACGAGATAGTCGACGATCTTGCCGTATTCCTCGACAGTGCGCTGGGCGCGGTGTCGCGGCTCGGGTCGGGTGAACGTGGCAACTGTCGAGGGCAGCGGCTGACCCAGCGCGGCGGTCATCACTTCGAGCCGCGCGATCGCGTCGTCGTATGCCTCGTCGACCCGCTCGTCGGTGCCGTTCCAGTTGACCGCGTTGGCGATCAACGTGATAGTGCCCTGGTGGTGATCGACGGCCGCCACGTCGGTGGCCAGTAGCAGCAGCATGTCCGGCAAGTTGAGGTCGTCGACGGCCAACTCCGGCAGCCGTTCCAGCCGCCGCACCAGGTCGTAGGCGAAGAAGCCCACCATGCCGCCCGACAACGGCGGCAACCCGGGCAGCGCGGGGGTGGAGAGCAACTCGCACGTGGCATGCAGGGCTTGCAGCGGATCGCCACCGGTAGGGGCGTCCTGGGGCACCGCGCCGAGCCACACCGCCTGGCCGTCACGCACCGTCAACGCCGACGGCGCGCCCGCGCCGATGAATGACCACCGCGACCAGGACCGGCCGTTCTCGGCCGACTCCAGTAGGAAGGTGCCCGGCCGGTTGGCGGCCAGTTTGCGGTACGCCGACAGCGGTGTCTCGGCATCGGCCAGGACTTTGCGGGTCACCGGCACCACGCGGTGCTCGGCCGCCAGCGCGCGGAAATCCTCCCGCGAGGTGGTGGCGGCGTCGAGGTTGACGTGCATCCTTCTATCTTCCAAGCCGTCTTCGCGGATGCCGCATTGACCCCGGCGTAGCGTTACGCCCATGAAAACCGGTGACACCGTGGCCGACTTCGAGCTTCCCGACCAGACCGGCGCCCCGCGCAAGCTCAGCGCCCTGCTGTCCGACGGGCCCGTGGTGCTGTTCTTCTACCCTGCCGCGATGACACCCGGCTGCACCAAGGAGGCCTGCCACTTTCGCGACTTGGCCGGCGAATTCGCTGCCGTCGGCGCCAGCCGGGTCGGCATCAGCGTTGATCCCGTTTCAAAGCAAGCCAAGTTCGCCGAGACGCAGCGTTTCGACTACCCGTTGCTGTCCGACACCGACGGCGCGATCGCCGCGCAGTTCGGCGTCAAGCGAGGATTATTGAGCAAGTTGATTCCGGTCAAGCGCACGACCTTCGTCATCGACACCGATCGCAAGGTGCTCGACGTGATCTCCAGCGAACTGAGCATGGACACCCACGCCGACAAAGCGCTGGCCACGTTAAAATCCCGTAATTAACTCTTCGCAGTTCTTCTCGCCCATTCGAAGCCTCCGTACTCTCGCTGGATGGCAAACGGTGGCATCGGCAAAGCATCGCTATCTTTAGCGGCACTCGCCTTCTTGGTCGGGTGCTCGTCGCCAACGCAATATTCGGCTCCCCAATCGTTTACCGTCGGCAACGACGCGGTGGCTCAGGTCGTGCAGGACGCGGTCGGAGGTGACCGACTTGCCGCACCGATCGAGGGTTCACCGATCGTCACGTGCACCGGGCGAACGAACTGCACCATCAGCTACACGGTCCGAGAGCCCAGCGGCACGGTTTTTCATAAAGAGACGGCTGCGGATGAGCAATTGTTCTTGCCGACCGCGCAGATGTGGAAAGCGTTATTCGCTGATCCGCAGTTTCAGCGCGGCACCGTCACCGTGCGGGGTCCTTCCGCGAATAACAGCGAAACCGCAATCTATTTCACGCTGACCTGCGACCGGGCGGATGCAGCAAAAATCGACTGGGGCAGCGTGGACGGTCATGGCATTCGTACCCAGTGCGACTACGCACCGCAGGCTCAGGGCCTCCCTGAGCACACTGAATCGTCGTTGACGGGACGCTGACAACGTTTACCCAGCCGCGCACACTCCGGTTCGGCAGCAGGTGGGCTCGGGGAAACGGTTGCCTTTGTAGCATGCTGGCATGCCGCTGAACCAGGGAGATGTGTTCGCCGGATACACGATCGTGCGGCGGTTGGGATCCGGCGGGATGGGCGAGGTCTACCTGGCCCAGCATCCGCGGCTGCCCCGCCGAGACGCCCTCAAGGTGCTGCCCACCAGCCTGACCGCGGACCACGAGTACCGGCAGCGATTCAGCCGCGAGGCGGACATCGCCGCAGAGCTGTGGCATCCCCATATCGTCGGCATCCACGACCGCGGCGAGTTCGAGGGACAACTGTGGCTTTCGATGGACTATGTCGAGGGAACCGACGCCGCCGAGTTGCTGCGCAGCCGGTATCCATCCGGGATGCCGAAAGCCGAGGCGCTCGAGATCGTCAGCGCTGTCGCTGACGCCCTCGATTACGCCCATCTACGAGGATTGCTGCACCGAGACGTCAAGCCCGCCAATATCTTGCTGACTGAAGCCGGTTCTCGGGGGCGACGGATCCTGCTGGCCGACTTCGGAATCGCCCGCGAGATCGGTGGCATCAGCGGTCTCACCGCCACCAACATGGTGGTCGGGACTACCGGCTACTCGGCGCCCGAACAACTCATGGGTTCAGACATCGACGGGCGGGCCGACCAATACGCGCTCGGTTGCACCGCTTTTCAACTGCTGACCGGGGCAGCGCCGTATCAGAACTCCAATGCGGCGGTGGTGATCAGCCAACATCTGTCCGCGCCGCCCCCGCAGATCGGCGAACGACGGCCCGATCTCGCCGAGCTCAACGATGTGATTACCAAGGTGTTGGCAAAGGACCCCGGTGATCGCTACCCGAGCTGCTCGGATCTGGCTACCGCCCTCACCGGCCAACCCGCCGCCGGCGCGCCGCGCACGGTTGCCGGGCATGCAGCCGCGGCCGCGACGGCCCCTGCGGCCCGTGTTACCGCGCCGCAGCAGCCCACGCAGGCGAAACCGCGGCGTCCCCGACTGCGACCGGCGGTGGTGATAGCCGCTGTCGCCACGCTTCTGGTGGTCGCGGTGGCGGCAGTGGTGGGTGTAGATCTGATGCGTCGCCACGCGCACTTGCCGGGCAGCGGCCCCCACACCGCCACGAACGAGCCGGTCGACGGTGCCAACCCCGGCCCGAGCGAGCCGGGTAGCAGCGCGACCGTGGCACCGCCGTCGGTCCAACTCACCAGGTACATCACCGATCCCGCAGGCGTTTTGACCCCCGCCGGTCGCACCGCGGTGGAGGGAGCCATCTCGAAGCTCTATACCCAGCGCAACGTCCATCTATGGGTGGCCTACGTCAACGATTTCTCTGGGCTCACCCCATTCAAATGGGCTGAGGATGCCATGCGCGCCAACGGATTCAGTGACACGGATGGACTTTTGGCCATCGCCACCGCCCACCGAACCTTCGCGTTTCGACCCCCGGCCGCGATGACCAACGGGACCGACGGAACTCATTTGAACGCTGAGCTCATTCGAAAAGATCGGATCGCGCCCGCTGTGCGAAATGACGAGTGGTCCCGGGCGGCGGTGGGCGCTGCCAACGGCCTGGAGAGCGCGCGCTAGATCACCGTGGTGCCGGTGATGCGATCAATTCCATCATCGCCGAAGCCGTGATGGGCGGGCTGTAGTAAATGCCTTGTGCCACTTCGCATCCGCAGTTGCGCAGCCATCCGGCGACATCGGCGGTCTCCACGCCCTCAGCGACGGTTCTCACGTTCAGAGCATGGCGCGATCAGAATGCGTTGCCGACGTTGCCGCCGCGACGCCGCATGTGTGTGAGGCCGCGCGGCAGTAGCCGCTGCCAGCTCTAGAAGGGCGGACGTTGGTTACATTCGGCGATATGTGGGGTGTTCAGGCCGCGTTCGGCATCGATACGTCGCGCACGGTCCTGCTCCCGAGTTCATCGGCGCACCGGCATCATGACTCCGCGGTCGCCGGGTGGTCGATCTACCCTTGGGGCAGAAGACAATTCGCTGGTCGGCAGACACAGACCGGGGAACAGCAGGCGACTGCCCGGACGAGTGTTGCACCGCTGCCCCCGTAGGCGCGGTCCAAATGACAGTGCCGTCAGCCAGTTGGCGGCGCGCACGGCGAGGTCGGTGGCGATCAGTGGTCTGGTAGCGGGGTCGGCGAAGTCGCCGGGGTGGCCGTCGAGGCACCAGCTTGCTTCAACTTCGGCTCATCCCATGGGCAGTCGGCGACGGCCGATCGTTCAATGGCGTTCGCAGCGTCGTTGACGCTGAATCCGCCGTCGCGCCTGATGGCGAATTCCAGTCCGAAAATGTCGCCCGCGGTGTCGGCCTTATCGAGCGCTGCGCACACCTCCTTACCCTTGCGGCTGACGTAATCATCCAGGGGATCAGCGTGAGCCATAGCCGGGGCGAGCATGGCGGCGACGGCGAGCAGCGGCACGGCCACGTACAGGGCTCTCACTTCACCTCCGGCAGCAGCGACTTTGCCAGATAGGGTTCGGCTTACGATATCAAGTTGTCGACGTGGTGTCAGTTCGATAACACCTTCCGCAGTGAGAACCATTCGTACCCCGGCCATGGCCCGAGAGGACCTGCGTTGCAATCGTTTTGACATCGCGTGGAACCTGCGAGATACAATCGGCAAAGGCTTTTCCCCTGACTCAGCTACTCAAGCTAGGGGTATCCCAGACGAATGCCCGTGCCGTCGGACAATTGTTCATCGCGCCAGCCGTTGGCACCTGCCCAAAATGTTTTGAGCAAGTGGTGGCACCGATTGGCCAAAGAACATTTCAGCCGCGAGACGCCGACCGCTGGTACTGGCGCGCGTCCGTGATTTCCTGTGGCGCGGCATTGTTATCTCGAGCGGCCGGTTGTACATCGCGCCACCCGCCGATCGCCCGGCCGGTAATCGACCGGCTGCCGAAACCCTACGGGATCAGGGCGGTGATGTCGTTGCTGACCGCGGTGATCGCCTGCTCGACGAGCTCGAATTCGAAGCCGGCCGCCATCGTGAGCAGGCCGGTGTCCGCTGCGAGCGGTAGACCGATCGCATCGAGGGGGTTATCGATGTTGTCCGTGAACAGGGTGATGTCGTAGGACGGCAAGTTAAACAACACGGCATAGCCGATGTCCGATGTCTGCAACAGCAGAGCACTCAGCGAGGCGGCGGCACTGGTGATCCCGTTGACGACGTCTGTGATGGTGGGAAGCGCCGCCGGGACAGCTGCGACGGCCGACGACGCCGTCGGCACCAGCGATGACAACGACAGGTTTTGCAGGTCGCCCGCGAAAGTGCTGAGGCCCTGCTGCGCCCCGGTGACCAGCTCGTCGAAGACAGTGGTCGGGTTGACGTCGGGGAACAGCCCGAACGGGGTAGGCACATTGGCCGGAAGCGAATAGCCAAGATTGTCGGAGCCGTAGCCCAAGTTGATCAGCACCGTCAAGTCCGGCCCGAGCAGGTCGGCGAGCGGTTTCCCTATGGCGGGAATGCCCTCCAGCAGCGTCACCAGCGGCGGAGTCTGGTCAATCATGTAGTAATTGGTCAGGCTGTCCGTTGTGCCGAGGGCAGCCGACCCCTGCAACAGAGTCGCGTTAGCGATCTGCTCCGCCGTCGGTCCGGGTTCCGGCGGGACCAGACCCTGGTTCAGATACAGGCCGTGGATATCGATCGTGCCCAACAGCGCGTTGAGGTCTGCCAGGAAATTGATCGGGTACTGCGGGAAGTCGGCATAGCCATCGTATTCGAGGGTGTAGATGTCGGTTGGGAAGGAATTGGCGGGGGTTGCGCCGTCGAACGAGAGACCCAGACTCGGCAGGTTCAAACCGTCGAAGCGCTCCAGCAGCCCGCCGTTGGGAGCGCTGGGGTCACCGATCAGCACGAACTGCAGGCCATCGTTTGGCATCGGCGTGCCGGACGGGTCGAGCTGCTGCATTACCAGGCTGGAAATCGTGGAACTCTGCGACCAGCCGAACACGGTTGAGGCATCTCCGGCTGCCATGTCGGTTGCGATCGCGTTTTCCAGAGCGAGCATGCCTTGGCCCATCGAGGTGCTCAGGGCCGGGAAGCCGGCGAGTGGACCAGTCGTGGCGTCGGGGTAGTTGAGGGAGAAGGGCACGCTGAGGATCGGATACTCCGGCGTGAACAGGCCGTCCGCATAGGGACCGGGGTAGCTGGTGTCGGGGAAATTGGGATGGATGTAGAGCTCGTCCGCCGCTTGCACATAGCCGGGCAGGTTGTATTCGGGGAGCGGTAAGCCGCTGCCGCCCATGACCAACCCGATGGTCGGGTCGGCGGGATCGGGTGGGGTATCTCCGTATGCAAAGGCCGAATTCATCATCGCGCTCAGCGCCATGACACCGGCACCGGCGGTTGTCACCAATCCCAAACCCAGCGAACGAAGCGTGCGGCCTGACATTGCAACCTCCCCAACCTTGGATAGAGCTGTATGTGGTTGTGAATCGTCAGAGCAGGT
This sequence comes from Mycobacterium sp., assembly GCA_019236925.1. Lineage (GTDB taxonomy): Bacteria > Actinomycetota > Actinomycetes > Mycobacteriales > Mycobacteriaceae > Mycobacterium. The sequence continues at coordinate 9,862 of JAFAID010000674.1, forward strand.
CACCGCCCTAAGCGCAGGCTATTTTACATATGTCGTACACCGTCTACTTAGAAATCCACAGCTTTTTCTTCTGAGAATTTTAGTCACGGTTCCTCAACGCCCCCAGGTTGTTCCGCGATGCCACCGCTCGGCGTCGGTGCAGTGGCCGATACTGGCCCGAGTCCTGTTCGCTCGCAGGAAACCATTCATTAGGAAATCCACCGTGTGCCGCCTGAAGGGGCGGCGTAAGCAGCTGACCCCGCGATCCCGCGGCCGATCAGTCGTCCGGCTCCAGCAGCACGTCGGCGTCGAAGCAGCTGTGGTCGCCGGTGTGGCAGGCGCCGCCCACCTGGTCGACCAGTAGCAGCACCGCGTCACCGTCGCAGTCCAGGCGCACCGAATGCACGCGTTGGGTGTGGCCCGAGGTGGCACCCTTGACCCACTGCACGCCGCGGGACCGCGAAAAGTACGTTCCCTCACGGGTTTCCAAACTGCGGGCCAGCGCTTCGTCGTCCATCCAGGCGACCATCAACACGTCGCCGCTGCTGCGCTCCTGCACGACGGCGGTGAACAGTCCGTCGGCGTTGCGCTTGAGTCGCGCGGCGATGGCGGGGTCGAGCGTCATCGCACGGTGATCCCTTCTGCGGCCATCGCCGCCTTCACCTGTCCGATCGTCAGCTGCCGGAAGTGAAAGACGCTGGCGGCCAACACCGCATCGGCACCCGCGGCGACCGCGGGGGCGAAATGCTCGGCCGCACCCGCGCCTCCGCTGGCGATCACTGGGACCGTCACCGCCGCGCGCACCGCACGCAGCATCGCCAAATCGAAGCCGGCCTGGGTGCCGTCGGCGTCCATCGAATTCAGCAGGATCTCCCCCACTCCCAGCTCGGCACCGCGGGCCGCCCATTCGACGGCGTCGATACCGCTGCCGCGGCGCCCACCGTGGGTGGTGACCTCCCAACCCGATGGCGTGGGGGCCGAGCCGGCAGGCACAGTGCGGGCGTCGACCGACAACACGATGCACTGCGAGCCGAACTGGTTCGCCATCTCGGCCAGCAGTTCCGGCCGTGCGATGGCGGCGGTGTTGATCGACACCTTGTCCGCTCCGGCCCGCAGCAGCACGTCGACGTCGGCGACCGTACGGACACCGCCGCCCACGGTCAGTGGGATGAACACCTGCTCTGCGGCGCGGCGCACCACCTCCAGCATGGTGGCCCGTCCCGACGACGAAGCGGTCACGTCGAGGAAGGTCAGCTCGTCGGCGCCCTCGGCGTCGTACGCGGCAGCGAGTTCCACGGGATCACCTGCGTCCCGCAGGTTCTCGAAGTTGACACCTTTGACCACCCGACCGCCGTCGACATCCAGGCAGGGAATCACCCGCACCGCGAGGTTGGTGCCGCAATAGGCGTTAGTACTCATCCGGTCGTCCTACCCTGCGCAGGATCTCGAGCATCTGGGTGTGCACACCAGGGGCGGCGGCCAACGCGGACCGCGAAGCGGGAGTCCACTCTTCGCCGGCCAGGTTCGTGACAACGCCACCGGCGGCCCGCACCAGCGCCACCCCGGCGGCGTGATCCCACACGTGGTGCCCGAAACTGATTGCGCCACCGAGAATCCCGTCAGCAACATAAGCGAGGTCGATGCCGGTGGCACCATGCATCCGCAGCCGCGACGACACCCGGCTGAGCTCTTCGAGCACCGCCAGCCGGTAGCGGCCCGGAAATCGGCCCCGCGAGTCGGCATTGAAGGTTCCGATACCGATGACCGAATCCGTGAGCTCCACCTTGGTCAACGGCGCTTGCGGCACACCGTTTTTCATCAGCGGACCGCCGGAGACGGCGATGTAGCGTTCGCCGGTGAACGGCAACCATGTCAGGCCCGCCACCGGATCTCCGTCGTGCAGCAGACCCAGCAGAATCGCGGCCGTCGGCAACCCGGCGGCGTAGTTGAACGTCCCGTCGATCGGATCCAGAATCCACACCCACGGCGAGTCGACATCCGCGCCGCCGAACTCCTCACCGTGCACTTCGATTCCGGTAGTTTTCACCAGCGCGTCGACAACCTGACGCTCGATCTCCAGATCGACCTTGGTGGCGAAATCGTCGCCCCACTTGCTGACCGCGGAATCCGCGCGGTGACCGGCGATGAACGGCTCCGTGGCGGCATCCAGGATCGCCGACGCCTCCACCACTAGCGCATCGAGATCCATCGCGGCCCTATCCCGCCACCGCGGACAACGCCTGCGGCAGAGTGAATCGTCCGGCGTAGAGCGCCTTGCCCACGATCGCGCCCTCGACCCCGCTGCCGGTCAGCGTGGCGATCGCGCGCAAATCGTCGAGGCTGGACACGCCGCCGGAGGCGATCACCGGGGCGTCGGTGCGATCGGCGACCGCGCGAAGCAGGCCGAGATTGGGTCCGGTCAACGTGCCGTCTTTGGTGACATCGGTCACGACGAACCGCGAACAGCCTTCGCGGTCAAGGCGTTCCAGCACGTCCCACAGATCGCCGCCGTCGGTTTCCCAGCCGCGGCCACGCAGCCGATGATCGCCGTCGATGATCTGCACGTCCAGGCCGACGGCGACCTTGTCGCCGTGCTCGCCGATCACCTGAGCGCACCAACGCGGATTCTCTAACGCAGCCGTCCCGAGGTTGACCCGAGCGCATCCCGTCGCCAGCGCGGCCGCCAACGAGTCGTCGTCGCGGATACCGCCGGATAGTTCGACCTGCACGTCGAGCTTGCCCACCACCTCGGCCAGCAGTTCACGATTAGAGCCGCGGCCGAAAGCCGCGTCCAGGTCGACCAGGTGAACCCATTCGGCGCCATCGCGTTGCCAGCCCAGCGCGGCATCCAACGCCGAGCCGTACTCGGTTTCGCTGCCGGCCCGGCCCTGCACCAAGCGCACCGCCCGACCCTCGACCACGTCGACAGCGGGCAACAAAATCAACCGCACGTCACAACCCCTCGACCCAATTGCTCAACACCGCCGCCCCGGCGTCCCCGCTCTTTTCCGGATGGAACTGGGTGGCGGCCAGCGGCCCGTCCTCGACGGCCGCCAGGAACGGCACCCCATGGGTGGCCCACGTCAGCAGCGCCTCGGAAGAGCCTTCCCACCGCTGGGCCGCATAGGAATGCACGAAGTAGAAGCGGGCGTCGGCGCCTAGGCCCTTGAACAACCCGGTACCGGGCGCACCCACAACCACGTTCCAGCCCATGTGCGGGATCACCGGTGCGTCCAGCCGAGTCACGGCGCCGGGCCACTGCCCGCAGCCGATGGTCTGGACCCCGAACTCGACGCCGCGGGCAAACAAGATCTGCATGCCGACACACACACCCAGCACCGGTCGCCCGCCCGCGATCCGCTCGGCGATGACCCGATCTCCGCCTATCCCGCGCAGCCCGGCCATGCACGCCTCAAAAGCGCCGACGCCCGGCACCACCAATCCGTCTGCGGCCGCGGCGGCGTCGAGGTCGGCCGTCACGTCCACCGAAGCGCCGACGCGCTGCAGCGCACGCTGCGCCGACCGCAGATTGCCTGAGCCATAGTCCAAAACCACAACGGATTTGGGTTTCACAGGGTCCCTTTGGTGGACGGCACACCCGACACCCGCGGATCGGCTTCGACTGCCTGACGCAACGCGCGGGCGACGGCCTTGTACTGCGCCTCGGTGATGTGGTGCGGGTCGCGACCATAGAGGACGCGAACATGCAGCGCGATGCGGGCGTTGTTCGCCAGCGTCTCGAACACATGCCGGTTGACGACGGTGTGGTAGGGCACCCCGCTACCGGCAACGGTGAAGTGCCGCAGGTGATCCGGCTCGCCGGTGTGCACGCAGTAGGGTCGGCCGGATACGTCCACCACGGCGTGCGCGAGCGCCTCGTCCATCGGGATGAAGGCGTCGCCGAACCGCCGAATGCCGGTTTTGTCACCGAGCGCCTGCGCCAACGCCTGACCGAGCACGATCGCGGTGTCCTCGATGGTGTGGTGCGCCTCGATGTCGACATCGCCCTTGGCACGGACCGACAGGTCGAAGCTGGCGTGGCTGCCCAATGCGGTCAGCATGTGGTCGTAGAACGGGATTCCGGTGTCGACATGGACGTCGCCGGTGCCGTCCAAGTCGAGTTCGACGACGATGTCGCACTCTTTGGTGGTGCGTTCCACCCGCGCGTGGCGCTGCAGACTCATGACGCTCCTAGGGGCTGGGCCAATTCGGTGGTGGCGATTTGCGCGCTCGTCTCCAGGAAGATGTCGTTCTCTTCAGCAAGTCCGGTGGTAACGCGTAGGTACCCAGCGATTCCGACGTCGCGAATCAAGACGCCGGCATCCAGATAACGCTGCCAGGCCGCCGGGGCGTCGGCGAACCGCCCGAACAGCACAAAGTTGGCGTCGCTGGGAACGACCCGAAATCCCATGCCGCTCAATGCTGCGCTCACCCGCTCGCGTTCGGCGATCAGCGTCGCGACGCTGCCCAACGTGTCGTCGGCGTGCCGCAGCGCCGCTCGGGCGGCGGCCTGAGTGACCGAGGACAGGTGATAGGGCAGCCGCACCAACAGCATCGCGTCGATCACCGCCGGGGTGGCGATCAGGTAGCCCAGCCGGCCTCCGGCGAAGGCGAACGCCTTGCTCATGGTGCGCGTCACCATGAGCTTGGTCGGATACTCGGCGACCAGTGCCACCGCACTGGGCTGCGACGAGAACTCACCGTAGGCCTCGTCCACGATCAGGATCCCGGGCGTCGCGTCCAGCAGTCGGCGCAGATCGGGCAGCGAAACGCTCTGTCCCGTCGGGTTGTTCGGGCTGGCGACGAACACCACATCGGGCGCACGGTCGGTGATCGCGGCAAGCGCGGCCTCGACGTCGAGACTGAAGTCCGCCGCACGCACCGTCTGGATCCATTCGGTGTGCGTGCCGTCGGCGATGATCGGATGCATCGAATACGACGGGACGAATCCGATCGCGCTGCGGCCCGGTCCGCCGAAGGCTTGCAGCAACTGCTGCAGAATCTCGTTGGAACCATTTGCGGCCCAGAGGTTTTCCGTCTCAAGCTGGACACCGGTCTGCACGCTGAGGTAGCCGGCCAGATCGCGGCGCAGGCTAACTGCGTCACGATCGGGGTAGCGGTGCAGATCGACGGCCGCATCGCGCACGGATGCGACGACGTCGTCGACGAGTGCCTTGGTGGGCGGGTGCGGGTTCTCGTTGGTGTTCAGCCGCACCGGAACCGCCAGCTGCGGTGCGCCGTAGGGCGATTTGCCGCGCAAGTCGTCGCGCAGCGGCAGCTGGTCGAGCGCCGGGTGTTTGGTCATCGCTCGAACCTCCGCCGCACGGCCTCACCATGCGCGGGCAGGTCCTCGGCTTTGGCTAACGTAACCACGTGTCCGGAAACGTCTTTCAGGGCTGACTCGGTGTAGTCGACGACATGGATGCCGCGCAGAAAGGTCTGCACTGACAGGCCACTGGAATGCCGGGCACTGCCCGCCGTCGGCAACACGTGGTTGGAGCCGGCGCAGTAGTCGCCGAGGCTGACCGGAGAATATGCGCCGAGGAAGATGGCGCCGGCCGATTTGATCTGCGCCGCAACCCGATCCGGATCGGCGGTCTGGATCTCCAGGTGTTCGGCCGCGTAGGCGTTGACGGTGCGGATACCGGCGTCGATGTCGTCGACCAGGATGATCGCCGACTGTCGCCCGGAAAGCGCGGTGGTCACCCGCCGGCGGTGCACGGTGGTCGCCAGCTGGGCGGCCAGGGCGGTGTCGGTGGCATCGGCCAGGGCGGTGCTCGGCGTCACCAGGACGCTGGCGGCCATTTCGTCGTGTTCGGCCTGGCTGATCAAGTCGGCGGCGACATGCGCGGGGTCGGCGGTGTGATCGGCCAGGATGGCGATCTCGGTCGGGCCTGCTTCGGCGTCGATGCCGACCCGCGAGCGGCAGAGCCGTTTGGCCGCGGTGACGTAGATGTTGCCGGGCCCGGTGATCATGTCGACCGGCGCGAGCTCGGCGCCGCCGGTGTCGACGCCGCCGTAGGCGAGCAGCGCCACCGCCTGGGCGCCACCGACCGCCCACACCTGGTCGACGCCGAGCAGCCGGGCGGCGGCCAGGATCGTCGGGTGCGGCAGGCCGTGAAACCGGCCCTGCGATTGCGCCTGCGGCGGGCTGGCCACCACCAGCGAGGCGACACCGGCAGCCTGCGCCGGTACCACGTTCATCACCACGCTGGACGGGTACACCGCGTTGCCGCCCGGTACGTACAGCCCGACCCGCTCGACCGGGACCCACCGCTCGGTGACGGTGGCACCCGGGCCCAGGGTCGTCGTGGAGTCGGTACGGCGCTGGTCGGCGTGCACCGCACGGGTGCGCTCGATCGCCAGCTCCAGGGCGGCCCGGACATCTTGGTCCAGGCCGGCTACCGCGGCATCCAGCTCGGCGCCGGGCACCCGGACGGTCGACGGCCTGACCCGATCAAACGACTCGCCGAACTCCAGCGCGGCCTCCGCGCCGCGTTCCGCCACCGCGTCGACGATCGGGCGCACCGTCGGCAGCGCGGCATCCACGTCCACCCCGCCGCGGGGCAACGCCGTGCGCAGCCGGGCCGCGGACAGCTCCGTGCCCCGCAGGTCGATGCGCGCCATCACGTTCACATCGACCATTCTCCCAGAGAGAATCAACCGCATATCGGGCCGGTACAGTGGCCGCACACCACGAAAACGGAGCCGCCATGTCCGCAAAGGACCACCCGAACAACGTCCCTGGCATCCCGATGCTCTTCCCGCCCTGGTTCGAACGCTTCCAAATCAAATACATCAACCCGGTCCTGACGCCCATCGCACGCCACCTGCCCGGACTCTCGGTCATCAAGCACCGTGGCCGCACGTCCGGCAAGCAGTACGAGACCGTAGTGACCGCGTTCCGCAAAGGCGACGTGCTGGCCATCGCGCTGGCCCACGGCAAGACGAACTGGGTCAAGAACGTGCTGGCTGCCGGTGAGGCCGACGTGCACTTCATCCGCAAGGACGTGCACATCATCAACCCGCGGGTGCTGCCCGCGGGCAGCGACGGCGCGGGGCTGCCCTTTTTGGCACGCCGACAGATCGGGCGGGTCGGGGTCTTCGTCGCCGATATCGCCTAAGCGCGGGTAAAGACGGTCTTGCCGGCCATCGTCGGCCAGACCGACGGCGCGTCGTCCCAGGCAGCGACGCGGTCGACGACCGGGGACAGATCGCAGCCGCCGGCCAGCAGCTCGAGGATTTCCGGGATGACGGCGCGCGCGCTGACCCGCCCGGTGACGAACCGCACACCTCGGGTGTACATCGGCAGCAACGGCATCTCGACGTTGTATTGGGGGTAAATCCCGGTGTCGGTGCACACGCCGTCTGGCCAGGTCGCGCGCAGTGTCGCCGCAAGCAGCGCCGGATCGCCACTGGTGTGCACGGTGACGGGATAGGGATCCCAGGACTTGTCCGGCTTGGTGGTGTCGTGGACGACTGCGCCGAGTTTCTCCGCCACGGCAAGCCGCTGCGCGTCGGTGTCCACATAGTCGACGTGAACGCCGAGCGCCGATGCGAACGCCGCGGCGTAGAGCCCGATCGACAGCCGACCGATTACGAGCACACGGCGATCGGCCGGGTCGAGGCCGGCCAGCTCCGCGCTGTAAGGCCCAACCGCGCGCCAGCCGTCGGGGATGTTGTCCGACAGTGATGCGATGGCGATCGGGTCGACGCCGTCGGGAATTGGGATCAGCATGGCGTCGGCGTACGGAACGAGGACCAGATCGGACATGAATCCGCCGCCGTCCAGACCCGCGAGCGGGGCCATTCCGTACATCGCCATCAGCGGCAGTGACGTGCACGAACCCGTCACGCCGCGGCCGCATTCACGGCACTTGCCGCAGCTGATCTGAAATGGCACGACCACGCGATCGCCTACCTGGACGCTGGCCACGTCGTCACCAACCGCGACGACCTCGGCCAGCCCCTCATGGCCGACTGCATGTCCGGGCGGCATTGGCAACCGGCCATGGGCGACGGCGACATCAAGGTCACAACAGGCCACCATCAGCGGCCGTACCAGCGCCTGCTCGGGCTTGGTGATCTTCGGGTCGGGGGCCTCGCGCCAGGCGTATCGACCGGCCTCCTCAAACGTTAACTGCTTCATTGCAGCATTCTTGAGTGATCACTCAAGTATTGTCAATACCGTGCCGAGACCCGACCGCAGCCGGACCGCGCTGATCGACACCGCGGCCACCCTGTTTCGCCGTCAGGGCTACGCCGCGACTGGGCTCAACCAGATCCTCGACGACGCAGGCGTCAAGCCCGGCTCGCTGTATCACCACTTTCCGCAGGGCAAGCAGCAGCTGGCAGCCGCCGTTGTCGATCACACCGGGGCCGCCATCGAGCAACTGCTGCGCAGATTCCTGGCCGGCGGGCGGCCGGTAGCCGACATTGTCGACCGGTGGATTGACCTGCTGGTCGAAGGGCTCGCCGCCGATCGACGCGACGGCTGCCCTATCGAGCCGATCGCAACCGAGTCGGTCAATGCCAGTCCAGTGGTCCGTGAGGCGTCGGCACGTGCCTTTTCCGGCTGGTGCAGGGCGATCGAAGAGCGGCTGCACGCCGAAGGCTGGCCGATCGCCGACGCGAAAAGCGCTGCCCTGGCAGTCATCTCATTGATCGAAGGATCGCTCATCCTGTCCCGCATCGCGGGCGACCCGGCGGCGCTGGTCGCCGCCAAACCGGCAGCACGCCGCCTACTTCGCCGCTAGATCGGGGCCGTCGGCAGGCCTATTCTGGACCGACGGGGCGCGGCAATGACTCGGGATGAACTGTTTGCCTCGATCGTGGCGGCACGCCCCGGTCGCGATGACCTTGTGTACCTAGAGCGCTGCGGCGATGCCTACGACTGGCGAATGCTGACGTCCGGGGAAATGCCCTCTGCGGCAACTACACCCGACGTATGGATGTCGTTTTCGGCCGCCTGGCCCCTCGACGAACCGGCACGGCTGCGCGCGTTCTTCGACGACTTGCTGGCCGAACTCGAGTCGATGGCCGACGCCGCGGACCGGTGCCGCTGGCCGATCGACGAGCCCTGGCCGCAGCGTCACGCGCATCACCATTGAGCGGGCGAGCACATGGTCGACTACCGGATCACCGCCGAGGAGCGCACACAGTTCAAGCGCTGCCGACGACAGTGGGACTTCGCGTCACCGCATCGCCGCAACCTGCAACCGACCGGGCTCGTCGAGCCTGCCCTACCCGCGGCGCTCAAGGATGCGCTGGCCGTTTACTACTACCCCGGCACCTGGGACTGGCAACACGAGGTGACCCAGCCGCTGGTGCACAAGTCGCTGGAACGGTCATTGGACGATGCCGACGCGACCGACATGCTCGACAGGGCAGCGGCGCTGCTGGACTGTTATGACGCCTGGGCAAACGCTGTCGACGACTTCGCGCCGGTCAAGATCAACCTCGATGTCGATGCCCTGGTCCCGGATCCCGCAGATCCCGAGCGGGGATTGCAGGTGCACGACGGATCGCCGGTGATCTATCCGTGCCGAATCGATTTGGTAGCCGTGGACGCCGCCGACGAGTACTGGGTGGTCTGCCACCGGATCGTCGACGAGTGGCTGGACGTCGACACGTTGGTCCGCGACGAGGGGGCGGTGGCGTCGTGTTGGGCGTTCGAGCACGATTACATCGGCGTGCAGATCGCCGGAACCATCCACAACGAGGTGCGCGTCGCCGGCCCGCTCAAGTTCCCACCGGCCGGGTCGGCGATCAAGCGGCTGCCGAAAGCGGTGGCCCAACACGAGGCAAGCGGTGGTGGACGATCGCTCCCGCAGCACCAGCGGGTGTCAGCGCAGGCATCGCGGCGCATTGCGGCCGACCGCACCGAGCAGCGCACCGCGGGCGTGCTGCGTCGTACGCGCATCCGTCGCAGCCGCCACGAGATCGCCACGGTGGGGTCCCAGATCGCTGCCGAAGCGGTCGACATGACCGGTTGGCCAACCGTCTACCCGACGTTTGCCGCGCATTGTCGTGACTGCGACTTCACCTCGCCGTGTACGGCCATCACCGAGGGCACCGATGCGGAACCGTTGCTGCAGGCCGACTTTCAGCGACCGGCCGATGAACCACGCAAGCCCAGATTGGGTCAGTCCACCTGGGGCTTCGGCCGGGGAGCCGCGCCACCACGGTGGTGAGATCCCCGGCGCTAGTCTGAGTCATCATGGTCACCGATTACAACGAAAATCGGATCGCTGAGCAGTATCAACAAGCGAAGGCTCAGTCCTGGCGCGCGCACGCCGAAGCCTATTCGTTCATGAAGCTGATCGGCGATGTCGACGGGAAAAGAGTGCTCGACGTCGCCTGTGGCGAAGGGCATTTCACCCGCATGCTGCGCAACGCCGGCGCCGCAGAGGCGGTCGGGATCGACATTTCCGAGCGGATGATCGACTTGGCCCGTACACAGGAGATGCGTCAGCCGCTTGGTATCGAATACCGCGTCGAGGACGCCGGGGCCGTAGTCGAGCACGCGGATTTCGACCTGGTAGCCGCCGCCTGGCTGCTGGTGTACGCGCAAACCCGAGCCGAACTCGCGCAGATGTGCCGGGGGCTCGCCAGCCGGCTTCGCTCGGGAGGGCGCTTTGTGACGGTGGTCAACAACCCCGCGGTGTACGGCTTCGACCCGCTGCCCGACTACCGCAAGTACGGCTTTCAGCTGTCGCTCGCCGATCACGCCGTCGAGGGTGCGCCGACCAACGTGATTCTGCTGCTGGATGATTCGACGCTAGAGATCGAAAACTATTACATGCCGATCGAGGCCTACCAGTCCGCGTTCACCCAGGCGGGCTTCCGGGACTTTGCCGTGCACATGCCCGAGGTGTCACGCGGCCCGGATGACGATCCAGGCTACTGGGACGATTTCCTGAAGTATCCGAGTTTCATCCTGCTGGACTGCGTCAAGCCCTGAGCGATGTCAGATGTCCAGGCCGATGTCGAGCACCCGCACCGAGTGGGTGAGCGCGCCGACAGCCAGGTAATCCACGCCCGTCCCCGCGTAGTCCGCGGCGGTCTCAAGCGAAAGCCCGCCGGACGACTCCAGTTCGGTTTCCGGCGCGCGAGCATCGCGGCGCTGCACCGCGATCTGGGTCTGCCAGACCGGAAAGTTGTCGAGCAGCACCAACTCGGCTTTCTCGTCCAATATCTCGTCCAGCTGCTCGAGCGAATCGACTTCGACCTCGCACGGCAGCTCGGGTGCGGCCGCCCGCACCGCGCGTAGCGCCGCGACCACCGATCCCGCCGCCGCGACGTGGTTGTCCTTGATGAGCGCCGCATCGCCCAAGCCCAACCGATGGTTGACGCCACCGCCGACCCGGACGGCGTACTTCTGCAGGATCCGCAGGCCCGGCAGCGTCTTGCGGGTGTCGCGGATCTTCGCCTTGGTGCCGTGCACGGCGTCGACCCACGCAGCCGTCGCGGTGGCAATCCCGGACAGGTGGCAGACCAGGTTGAGCAGGGTCCGCTCGGCGGTCAACAGGCCGAGCATCTGGGCCTCCACCGTCAACGCCGGCGCCCCCGGCTGCAACCGAGCGCCGTCCTCGACGCGGTTGAGCACCCGATAGCCCCCAGCGCCGAGCACCTCGTCGAGCACCAGCAATGCGAAGTCCACACCGGCGATCACACCCGGCTCACGGGTGATCAGCGACGCGGTGGTGGTGGCGCCGTCGGGCACCGTCGCCAACGTCGTGACATCCGGCCCGTAGCGCAGGTCCTCCGCGAGGGCGCGGCTGATCGTGGCGCGAGCCTCGACGAGCTCACATTCGGAGAAGGACATCAGCACACCGCCGCCGGCTCCTCGACCTGCGCGCTGTCGTCAGCGGCGAGCCGGACGACGATGCTGCGCGCCGGAGCGAGGGGGGTGTCGGGGTATTCGGCGCGGTGGTGACAGCCCCGGCTCTCGTCGCGGGCCAGCGCTGAGGCGGCGACCGCGCGGGCGGTCACGGTCAATGCCGCGTCTTCGAGGTCGACATGAGTGAACATCTCCCGGACCGGCGCCGTCGACAGCGTGCCGGTCAGCCGGCGCAGACCATTCGCGTCACGGACCACCGACGCATCGCGGCTCATCGCCCGTTGCAGATCGCCGCGGACCAGCACGGCGCGACCGGTCGATTCCGGCGCCGTCGCACACGGACGCCCGATCGACACCGCGTGCGCCGCCGCGGCTCGTCCCGCCCGGCCCCCGACGACCAGCCCTTCCAGCAAGCTGTTGGAGGCCAGCCGGTTGGCACCGTGCATCCCGGTTCGTCCAACCTCACCCGCGGCGAACAGCCCGGGCAATTCGGTTTGTCCGTGGACATCAGTGACGACGCCGCCGCAGCTGTAGTGCGCACCCGGGACCACCGGGATGGGCTCGCGGACCGGGTCGACGCCAACTTTCCGGCACGCGGCGGTGACGGTCGGGAAGCGGTCCGCGAAATCAGCGATGCTGCGGGCGTCGAGGTAAACGCACGGGTCGCCGGTTTCGCGCAGCCGGGCGTCGACAGCGGCCGCCACCACGTCGCGGGGCGCCAGATCGCCCATCGGATGCACGCCCGCAGTGACCGAATTACCTTGGCTGTCAACCAAAATCGCGCCTTCACCGCGGATCGCCTCGGTGACCAGCGGTCGCCGGCCGCCGCGGTGGCCGTTGAACAGCATGGTGGGGTGGAACTGGATGAATTCGATGTCGCTCACCGCCACACCGGCCCATAGCGCCAGGGCGATCCCGTCGCCGGTCGACCCGTCGGGATTGGTGGTCGCGCCGTAGAGGTGGCCCAGCCCGCCGGTGGCCAAGATCACCGATGGCGCGTGAACGATGCCGACGCCGTCCGGATTAGCCACCAGTAGCCCGGTCACCGCATCACCGTCGTGCAGCAGCCGCAGGGCGGCGTGGTTGATGCGGATGTCCAATGTGGCCGCCGCATGGTCGAGTGCGCGCTGGACCTCGGCGCCGGTGGCGTCGCCGCCGGCGTGCACAATGCGCCGCCGTGAATGCCCGCCTTCGCGGCTCAGCGCCCATCCGCCAACCGCCGCCTCGTCGAATCGCGCCCCCTCGCTGACCAATTCGGCCACCGCCTGGTAACCATCAGCGACGATCGACGTCACGGCTTCGGCGTCGCAGAGGCCGGCGCCGGCAGCCAGCGTGTCGGCGACGTGCGCGTCGACCGAGTCGTCGGTATCGGGCAGCACCACCGCGATCCCGCCCTGGGCGTAGTGGGTGGCGGTGACACCAAATCTGTGGCGGGCCTTGCTGAGCACGACGACTTGACGCCCGGCGCGGTGGGCGGCCAGTGCGGCGGCCAGGCCGGCAACCCCGGTGCCGACGACGACGACGTCGGCCCGTTGCTGCCAGGCCGGGCGAATGTTCATTCGCCGCCGCCGGGCTGGCCGATGGCGATCATCCGTTGCACGCTTTGCCGCGCCAGCCCGGCAGTCTGCGCATCGACGTGGACTTCGTCGGCGCCCTCGATCAGGCAACGCAGCAACGCCGCGGGGGTGATCATCTTCATGTACTTGCACGACGCGCGGTCATTGACCGCGCGGAAGTCGACGCTGGGCGCCGCATTGCGCAGTTGATACAACATCCCGACCTCGGTGGCGACCAGCACCTGGCGGGCCTGGGTGGCCCGCGCGGCGTCAAGCATGCCGCCGGTCGACAAGATCTTCACCCGCTCCCTCGGGAAGGCGCCTTCGCCGGCCAGATACAGCGCCGACGTGGCGCAGCCGCATTCCGGGTGGACGAACAGTTCGGCGTCCGGATGCTGGCGTGCTTGATCGGTGAGCTCGTCGCCGTTGATCCCGGCGTGCACGTGGCACTCGCCGGCCCACACGTGCAGGTTCTGTCGCCCGGTCTCCCGGCGCACATGCGCCCCGAGGAACTGGTCGGGGCAGAACAGCACCTCGCGGTCCGCGTCGATGGAGGCAACGACGTCGACGGCGTTCGACGACGTGCAGCAGATGTCGGTGAGTGCTTTCACCGCCGCGGTGGTGTTCACGTAGGAGACGACGACGGCGCCGGGATGCTCGTCCTTCCAGGCCTGCAGGTCCTCGGGGGTGATCGAGTCGGCCAGCGAGCAGCCTGCCCGCTGGTCGGGGATCAGCACGGTCTTCTCCGGGCTGAGGATTTTCGCGGTTTCGGCCATGAAGTGCACGCCGCAGAACACGATGGTTTCCTCGGGCGCTTCGGCGGCGATCCGGGACAGCGCCAGCGAGTCGCCGACGTGATCGGCGACATCTTGGATGGCCGGTAGCTGGTAGTTGTGGGCCAGAATCGTTGCGTTCCGCAGCTCGGCCAGCCGCCGGATCTCGGCTGCCCAGCGTTCGTCGCCTTCGACGCCGGCATAACCGGTCGAAGAGCTGGTGATTGCCGCGGCTAGCGCGTTTTCCAAGTCACCCGCCACCGGATCGGTGCGATTCAGGACCGTCATGGCCGTTCCTTTCGCCCCTGACCCCGGTTTTCGACTTATAATCGAAAACATGGCCCATGGTAGCACTGCCCACGAAGTGCTCGCCGTCGTGTTCCAGGTTCGCGGTCTCGGAGCTGGACCTAAGACGCAGAAGCCCCAGCTCAGCGTCCTGCTGTGGCAGCGCGCCCGCGACCCGCAGAAAGGCGCGTGGTCGTTGCCGGGCGGACGGCTGCGCCACGACGAGGACATGACGACGTCGGTGCGCCGTCAACTGGCCGAGAAGGTTGACCTGCGTGAAGTCGCTCACTTGGAGCAGCTCGCGGTGTTCTCCGATCCGGAGCGGGTACCCGGCACTCGCACCATCGCGTCGACCTTTCTGGGCCTGGTGCCCTCCCCCGCCACCCCGGAATTGCCGCCCGACACCCGCTGGCACCCGGTCACCGCACTGCCGACGATGGCGTTCGACCACGGCCCGATGGTCGAACACGCCCGCACTCGGTTGGTCGCCAAGATGTCCTACACGAACATCGGATTCGCCCTGGCGCCAACCGAATTCGCGCTGTCGACGCTGCGCGACATTTACAGCGCCGCGTTGGGGCATCAGGTCGATACGACGAACTTGCAGCGGGTGCTGGCCCGTCGCGGCGTCATCACTGCGACCGGCACCGTCGCGCAGTCCGGGCGCAGCGGCGGCCGCCCTGCGGCGCTGTATCGCTTCACCGATTCCCAGCTGCGGGTCACCGACGAGTTCGCCGCTCTACGACCTCCCGGCGGGCCGACTGGATTCTTAACGCCTTCTTAAGCAACAATGTCCCAATGGACATTGGCAGCCTCGCGAGCACAACCGGCGCGGAATGGATCGGACGGCCGCAGCATGAGGAGCTGGACCGCAATGCACGCCCGTTGCTGCCGTTGGAGGATCCGTTCTACCAGCCCCCACCGGGCTACCAGCATGCGCCGCCGGGGATGGTGCTGCGCTCCCGCGATGTCGAGCTGGCGTTTCTAGGCCTGATACCGCAGCGGGTCGGAGCCACCCAGCTGCTGTACCGGACCACGGACACCAACGGCAAACCCGAGGCGGCGGTCACCACGGTGATCGTCCCACCAGACCGCGATCCGGAACAGACCTGCCCGCTGCTGTCGTATCAGTGCGCCATCGACGCGGTGACATCCCGCTGTTTCCCCTCCTATGCGATGCGGCGACACGCGAAATCCCTCGGCGCGTTGCCGCAGTTGGAGTTTTTGCTGATCAACGCCGCCCTTGCCGAGGGCTGGGCGGTCTCGGTGCCTGACCACGAGGGTCCTAAAGGTAAGTGGGGTGTTCCGCACGAGCCCGGCTACTGCATCCTCGACGGAATCCGGGCCGCCTTGAGCTCGGAGCGCCTAGGGTTATCCCCGTCGGCGCCGGTCACGTTATGGGGGTACTCCGGCGGCGGGCTGGCCACCGCGTGGGCCGCCGAAACATGCGCCGACTACGCACCGGAACTGGACATCGTCGGCGCGGCGCTCGGATCGCCCGTCGCCGATCTGGGCCACACCTTCCACCGGCTCAACGGCAGCTTCCTGTCCGGCATACCCGCACTGGTGATAGCCGCCCTGGTACACGCCTATCCGGATTTGAACCGGGTGATCCAGGAGCACACCAACGAAAAGGGGCTGGCCATGCTGCACCGGCTGGAGACCATGACGACGGTAGGCGCGGTTCTCCTGATGGCGAGAAAGGATGTGGGCGACTACCTCGACCAGCCGCTAGACGAGATCCTGGCGATGCCGGAGGTTCAGCATGTTTTCGACGACGTCAACCTCGGCACCAAGGTACCGACACCGCCGGTGCTGATCATCCAGGCCGTTCATGACTACCTCATCGATGTGCACGACATCGACGCGCTGGCCCACACCTACTCGGACGGTGGAGCCGATGTCACCTACCACCGGGACGCGTTCTGCGAGCACATAATCCTACATCCGCTGTCTGCACCGATGGCGCTGCGCTGGCTCCAGGACCGGTTCGCCGGCCGACCGCTCACCGATCATCTGGTCAGGACGAAATGGCCGACCATGTTCAACCCGGCGACCTACGTCGGCATGGCCCGGCTGGCCGTGATCGCGGCCAAGGTGATCACCGGAAAGGCGGTGCACCGCCGCCCGCTATGACGATGCGGACGTCGGCGTCCTCGCGGGCTGCGGATAAACCGGGTCGACGGCCGGGTAGCCGCCGAGATCATCGCGCGCGGTGGCCGCGGCCGGCACGGCGTAGACCAGCGCGGCGGTGCTCGCGGGTAGCAACAGCGTGCAGGCGATCTGCAACGGAGTGCGACCGAAGAACACCGGCGGCGCCTCGGTGAAGTAGTACACCCGGTGGTCGTGGCTGACCGGCGCGGCGGCGAAATTGATTGCGCCGTAACGCAGATGCACCAGCAACGCGCCCACCCCGACCGCCGCCCCCGCGGCGATCACCGCACCGAAGCAAAGCCCGGTCACCATTCCCGGTCCGCGGTGTGCCCGCCACTGCCATGCCAGCGCAGCCGCCACGGCGACGACGACGTTCAGCAGCCCGAGCATCAGGAACGCCGCGACGAAGAAGTGGTCGGATTCCCTGCCCAGATAGTCGTGCAACCGCTCGCCGTCGTGGGTCAACACCACCACGCCGTGGATCGGCGGGGCTATCCATGCCCACAGCCCACCGACGAGCACACCCGCAATCAGCAGCCCCGCCGCGATCGCGAAAACCGCCCGCCGCCGCGATGTGCGGGGCGCGCCGGGCTCCGGCTCCGTCATCGGCGCGCCTCCAGCTCAGCCGAGTCCACCAGCCCGTGCCGCGAGCATTTGGCCCACCAGCCGTCGGGCCGGACCTGCACCACCATCCGGCGGCCGCACTCGGCGCAGAACCGGGGCGGCTCCAGACCGAGCTGGGCCGCCGTCGGGACGGCACTGCCGGCCGTGTCGTCGGCACGGGCGCCGGTGTAGACGTTGTAGACGCCCGCCCCGACCGGCGCGGGTAGATCGCGAAGCATCAAGTTCCAGTTCTACAGGCTGGCGTTGAGCGCCTTGATGGGCATCTGCAGATCGTGGAGCAACTCGAGGTCAGCCTCGGCGGCGCGGCCCAGCGTGGTCAGGTAGTTGCCGATGATCACCGCGTTGATCCCACCCAGAATGCCCTGCTTGGCGCCCAGGTCGCCGAGCGTGATCTCACGACCACCGGCGAAGCGCAGCATGGTGCGCGGTAATGCCAGCCGGAACGCGGCCACCGCCTTGAGCGCTTCGCTCGCCGGCAGCACCTCGAGGTCGCCGAACGGCGTACCGGGGCGCGGGTTGAGGAAGTTCAGCGGCACCTCATCGGGGTCCAGCTCGGCCAGGTTGGCGGCGAACTCGGCGCGCTGCTCCACCGTCTCGCCCATGCCGAGAATGCCGCCGCAGCACACCTCCATGCCGGCCTCGCGCACCATCGACAGTGTCTGCCAGCGTTCTTCCCAGCTGTGGGTCGTTACGACGTTGGGGAAGAACGAGCGGGCGGTCTCCAGGTTGTGGTTGTAGCGATGCACCCCCATCGCCGACAACCGGTCGACCTGCTCGGCGGTCAGCATCCCCAGCGAGCATGCGATCTGGATGTCGACGGCATCGCGGATCGCCTCGATGCCGGCCGCGACCTGAGCCAATAGCCGCTCGTCGGGTCCGCGTACCGCGGCCACGATGCAGAACTCCGTGGCACCGGTTTTCGCGGTCTGCTTGGCCGCCTCGACCAGGCTGGGAATATCGAGCCACGCGCTGCGCACCGGCGAGGCGAAAAGCCCCGACTGAGAGCAGAAATGGCAATCCTCCGGGCAACCACCGGTTTTCAGGCTGATGATGCCTTCGACCTCGACCTCGGGTCCGCACCAGGCCATCCGCACCTCATGGGCCAAGGCCAGCAGTTCCTCGAGCCGTTCGTCGGGCAGTTGCAGCACCTGCAGCACCTGCTCCTGACCCAGTCCCTCACCGCGCTCGAGCACCTGTTGACGGGCCACGGTCAGGATGTCGGTGCTGTCGGTGCCGGAGGTTGGCCGAGTCGCCGCCTGAGTCATCAGGTACTCCTTATGTCTGTTGAATCACGGCCGTGTCGTGTCCGGTGGCACGGGACGAAAGCGCCCCCGGCTCATCGCAGCCTGCGTTGAACGGTGCCCAGGCTAGGCTAGCCGTGTGCACCTGCACAAACGTGGTGTGGTTGCCGCGGCCGTCGCGGGTACGCAGGTGGTGCGGGAAGTACAGCCCCTGGAAGTGATGTTGGTCATGGTCGGCTACACCTTTACCGGCTTGTACCTGGTCTTCAGCGCGATAGCGACGTCATTCCACCCTTATTCGACCCTCATTCCACAATGCCGTCGTGCAGCTCCGCGAACAGCTCGGTGTTGCGGGTGTAGTCGACGAGCACGTCGATGATCGTGATTCCGGGTTCGTTCAGAGATTGCTTGAGCGCGGCCTCGAACTCGGTGATGCCGCTGACCCGAATGCCTTTCGCGCCGAACGCTGCAGCGTAGTGAGTGACGTCGTAGTCGCCCAACTGCACCCCCGACGTGCGTCCGTATTTGAGCTGCTCCTGAAACGCGACCATGTCATAGCTGTTGTCGCGCATGATGACGTGAGTGAAACTGAGCCCTAATCGGGTCGCGGTCTCCAATTCTTGTGCGCTGAAAAGGAATCCACCGTCGCCGGATACCGACACCACCTGAGTGCCGGGACGGACCATCGCGGCGGCCATCGCCCACGGCAACGCGACACCGAGAGTCTGTTGGCCGTCGGAGAACAGCAGCCGCCGAGGTTGGTAGACGCGAAAGTGCCTGGCCATGTAGATGTAGTGCGATCCAATGTCGCAGGCGACGGTGGCATCGTCGTCGATCAGATCCCGGATCTTGAGGACAACCGCCGCGGGGTTGACACCGACCTCGGTGTTGGGATGAGCGCGTGCTTCGTCGTTGATCTGGACCAGCGCTGTCCGCTGCTCGGCGATCGCGCGGCTGGCCTCCGCAGACAGCCGCAGCCCCGACAGCGGCGCGATCAATTCGGTGAGTGTCGCGGCGACGTCACCACGTAGCTCCAGCGTCGGCTCGTAGTGGTTGTCGATGTCGGCCGGAACCTCGTCGATGTGGATCAGCGTGCGGGTTGCATACGAGTTCCAAAACCGCGGATCGTATTCAACCGGGTCGAACCCGACCGTCACCAATACATCTGCGTGGTTGATCAGAATGTCGCCGGGCTGATTGCGGAACAACCCGACGCGCCCGACGAAGTGATCCTCGAGTTCCCGGGACACCACACCGGCGGCTTGAAATGTCTCCACTACCGGCAGGTCGGTGACCGCGAGCAACTCGCGCAGCGCGGCACAGGGTTGCGGATCGCCGACGCGAACACCGACGAATAGGACCGGGCGCTTTGCTGCCCGAATCATGTCGGCGGCCTGAGCAATTCGGTCTGCCGGCGCGGCACCCAGCGCCGGCACCGGCGACGGCTTCACGATCGCCGCTGACGTGGCAGCCGTCGACACATCAGCAGGGAGCAAGACCGCGGCCGCGCCCCGAGGTGCGGCGAGTGCCGCGCGGATGGCGTTGGCGACCGCTTCCGGCACGTTATCGGGGTCGTTGACCTCGCCGGTGTATTTCGTGAAGGGTTTAAGCGCCGCAACAGCGTCCATCGATTGATGGGTGCGCTTGAGCCGGTCGGCGCGTGCGACAGCCCCGCAGATCGCGACCATCGGGTCCTGCTCGGTGGTAGCAGTGATCAGGCCGGTAGCCAGGTTGGTGGTACCCGGTCCTGATGTCACCAACGCGACACCGGGTGTTCCGGTGAGCCGGCCAACCGCGGCGGCCATGAACGCGGCGTTCTGCTCGTGGCGGCAAACCACCAACTCCGGGCCGCCGTCAGCCAGAGCGTCGTAGACCGGGTCGATCTTGGCTCCCGGCACACCGAAGATGAATCGGATGCCGTATGCGGACAGTGTCTCGAGCACGCGTTGGGCGGATCGCACGTCGCTTTCGCTCACGTCATTCTCCCTCGGTGCGGCGGATCTGGGTGTCGAGGTCGGCCTTGTTCAGTTCGGCGGCAAGGAATTCCGGCGTGCGCGGCAGACTCAGGTGCAGATCCGAACGCAGACAGATCTCGACGGTGCCCTGGGTCAACCGGTAATCCAGCGCGTGTCCGCCGTGGTGACGCTCGGCGTCGACGAAGTGGGAATGGTAGCCGGCCACCGAAACACCTTGTTCGTAGTCAGGCATCCGGAATCCGGCCAGCGTGCCGCTCACGTCGGTGAAGGTCAGCTCCTGCTGGTCTTCGGTCGCTTCGGTGAACGGTCGGTAGGGCCGGTGCTGCTCGGTCACCGTGCGGGTACGAATCTCGCTGAAGTCGCCGGTGACGCGGACGGCGACGATCAGGTTGGTGCTCGGCAGCGACTCGTCGATGCGCGCTTTGAGCTCGGCGCGGTCGACCGGCGCGGACACGTCGAATGAGCGGTCGGCGGCGAACCAGGTGACAACCGCGAACGGGGTGCGTTGGTCCGGGTCGGCGACCCGTGCGCTACCGTCGCCGCGCAACTGATAGCAGGCTCCGTCGAGCACCAGCATCTCGCCGTCGAGGCCATTAAAAGTGCCCAGGCCAAAGTCGCCGTGCCGCAACAGCTCCCGGATCGTAACGTCGCCGTCGTAGACGCCATCGAGCAACGCGCCCATCGTCGATGTCTGGTAGACCTCGCTGCCGTGGCGATGCGTGAGCATCGCGCGCGCCCAACCGCGCAGGACGCTCGCCGCGGACTCGGCCGGATCAAAAGCCATCGTGGGTCTCCATGCAGAGTCTTTCGCTGTATCGGGCAGCCACCGGCAACTAGGATTGTTTCGCTCATCCCTCGCGTCGTCAACGCGACCGCCGACCTCTTAGGTGGCGCGCAAGATTTTTCGGGCATCGCCGGGTAATCGTTGTTTCGAGTGAGCACTGGGAGGCACTTCATGGGCGGTATCGAATTGGACCGACGATCGTTGCTGATCGCGTCGCCGCTGCTGCTGGCGGCCGTCGCCGCTGGCGACAAGGCAGGCATCAGCGAGGACATCAAGTTGGCGCCGGCACCCGAAACTGGGCCTGATCCACGCGAAACGTTCGTCATTCCGTACGACGGACTTAACTTTCAGTCGTGGGGCAACCTCCCACCACACAGCGGGGAGATGGCCATGCTGTACGGCGATTTCAATAAGCCCGGACCATACCTGGTCATGATGAAGTGGAATCCCGGTTGGTTCAGCGCACCCCATACCTATGCCACTGACCGGATTCAGGTGGTGGTGTTCGGCACCTGGTTTGTCAATAGCGGCAGTGATTTTCAGCCTCAGGACGCGGTTCCGGTCGAGCCGGGCGGTTATGTGCAGCGGAATGCGCGCACTCCCCACTACGACGGCGTACCGGCGAACCAACCCGATCCAGCCGTGATCGCCATCTTCGGGATTGGCCCGGTCGACATACAGCTGACCGACCCGACCCAGCCGTCATGGCGTCAGGTGTGATCTGCGTCGTATACCGGTGGCTCGACGGCGAGGCCAAGCGCCCGAACCGTGCTCGCGAGGTGGGTCTGCACGGCCCGCAGCGCCTGCTGCCGATCGCCGTCCCGCAGTGTTTCCGCAATAACGCAGTGCTCGTCCATGATCGTCGTCATCCGCTCCCGATCGTGGATCAGCGATTCGCGGATCGTCCGCATCTGACGGTCGCGCAGCGATGAGTAGAAATCGGACAATATGGCGTTTCCCGACTCTTGAAGGGTGACGTCGTGAAAAGCGCGGTCGGCATCCAAGAACTCGCGCCAGTCGGGTGCGGCGGCGGCGTCGCGCTGCCGTTGCAGTTCCGCCGACAGCCGCTCGAATACCGCTGTCCACGCTGCGGGGCCGCGCTCGATGACCTTGTTTACCGCGAACTGTTCTAGAACCAGCCTGGCCTCGATGACGGCGCGGGCCTCTTCCGAGGAAACCGGAACGACGAGCGCACCGCGCTGCGGGTACAACCGCAGCAGCCCCGCAGCCTCCAGGCGCAGGAAGGCTTCGCGCACCGGCGTGCGCGACATGCCAAGCGCGGCCGCGACCTCGCCCTCGCTGATCAACTCCCCGCCGGGAAACGCTCCGCTGAGCACTTGGCTCTTCACGTAGTCGAGGGCGCGGTCCTTGGCCGCCATCCGGGCACCACCTGTCGCCTTCGTCGTCACGTCCCCTCGCCTGGAGCTCAGCCGTATCTCACCTGTATACCAGAGTAATACCCCTGGTCAGCGCGTGATCCCGATCTGATACCGACAAGGTTGACACTGAGATACAAGATAGATACGATTCAGGTACAAGCCGAATTGGAGCGCTGGAAGGAAAACTCGCAATGTCCATCACAAATCCGGAACAAGCAGCCGCCGCATCGGTGAACTTGGACCCGACGATTCCGGCGCCAATGACCAACGTGGCCGAGTACGGGTTTGAGGGCCGGTTTGAAGACTGGGCCGGTGACGCCCACTATTTCGAGTACTCCCAGGCCGCCAACCCAATCGGCTCGGGCCATGCGCCGCAGGTGCCGATCGTCCGGTTCGGCCCCGAGACCTACATGGACCAGC
This sequence comes from Mycobacterium sp., assembly GCA_019236925.1. Classification (GTDB taxonomy): domain Bacteria; phylum Actinomycetota; class Actinomycetes; order Mycobacteriales; family Mycobacteriaceae; genus Mycobacterium. The sequence continues at coordinate 32,875 of JAFAID010000674.1, forward strand.
CGACCGGCGTGTTTCCGTTGGATTTGTCCAAAGAACTGGGCATCAAGACCGGTGAGACGACCAGCCCGGCGCTGCTGGCCAATTTCGTGCGCATCAGCGCCGGTGAGCAGATCGACACCAGCCCCAACGCCACTTCGCAGCTGTACTACGTGCTGTACGGGTGGGGCTTTGCGGCAGTCAACGGCCGGCTGGTCAAGTGGGAAAAAGGCGACTTTTTGACCCTGCCCGCCGGTGCCCGCTCGGTGTTCTACGCCGACGCCGAAACCGCCATGTACTGGGTGCACGACGAGCCACTGCTGCGCTATCTCGGTGCTGAGGCGCGCAAGCCGATGTTTCGGGCGACCAAGTTTCGCCGTGCCGATGCGGTGGCCAAGCTCGAGGACATCGCCTCCCGCTCCGGTGCCAACGAGAAGAGCCGGGTCAGCGTGCTGCTGGCAAACGCCAACCAGGAGCAGACGCTGACCATCACCCACGTGCTGTGGGCCATGTTCGGTGTGCTGCCCCCCAATCAGGAGCAGCGCCCGCACCGGCACCAGTCGGTCGCACTGGATCTGATCCTCGATACGCCACCGAGCGGCTGCTACACCTTGCTGGGCACCCGCCTCGACGAGCGTGGCGAGATCATCGACCCGATCCGAGTCGACTGGCAGGCCGGCGGCGCCTTCACCACCCCGCCGGGCATGTGGCACGCCCACTTCAACGAGACCGATACGCCGGCGCACCTGATCCCCGTCCAGGACGCCGGCCTGCAGACCTACCTGCGCAGTCTGGACATCAAGTTCACTCAGCGCCGCGATCTGGTTGCCGGCTGAGCACACCACCGCCGAGCATCCGCGCCGTGGCGGCGCGCATACTTCGTGCCACCGCCACGACCAGCGGGAACTGTGGTGGACGATCGTCGCCGCGGGCGGGGCGGCCGGCATCGAGCCGTTCCCGCTGCGGAAGCACGACATACTTCGGGTCGCGAGTGGACTCCACCCCGGCCTCGAAGACGCCGAACCGCTGTAGCGCGCTACCGGCGAGCAGTGCCAGCCCGCACAGCGCCGCCACCGGCCGGCTCCGGCCGGCGACCGACGTCCCCAGCGCGCCGCCGACCGTCAGATACTCCGCCCAGCTGCGCAGCCGGTGGGCTTTCCCCGTCGTGTAGGCCTCGGCGACCAAGCCGAGCCGATGCTCAAGCAGTCGCGACGCGGCAACCTCTAGCCCGGCGCCCATGACGGCCAGCCGCCGGGCCGGGCCTGCTTCGGCCACCGGGGCGAACAGCATGCCCAGCCCGCCGCCACTGGCCGCCGCCGACCCGGTGAACACAAACGGCAGGTAAGGGTGCGCCTCATGCCATGCCGGCACCGCGGTCTGCGACAGCAACACCGCGGTATACGAGGCGACTCCGGGGGCCGTGGCCGCCGCCGCCAACCCCGCCGGCCGTGCCGCCCAGCCCACCAGCCGGCCTAGCCACGAGCGCTGCAGCGCGCCCGGCATCAGCTCCGTGACCGCGGCCAGCCCGGCGCCCGGCCCATAGGCCATCAGGATCCAGGTGCCCACACTCATTGGTGAACTCGGCTTGGCCACCCGCATCATGTGGAGGAACCGCTCGGGCCGGCCCAGGTCCGCAACCAGGAAATACATGCCAGCCCCGATGCTCGCCAATGCCCCGACCCGGGCCGCCCGGCGCAGCGCCGGCCGACCGGTGAGATCTGCCCCGGCGGCCAGCAGCGCCGAACCTCCCGACAGGCCACCGGCGAAGAGATACGCCGGGACCTTCCACTCCCACACCGGTGTCTTGAGCACCTGGCGCCCGTAATAGGACCGGAACTCCGCGCGCGGCACCGCGAGCTGCTCGCGGGTGCCGCCGCCGCGTCCGTACATCTGGGCATGGATGTTGGTGCCCTGCGCACCGTCCGTCATCGCCGTCCCCTTCCCAGGAACGCCGACACCGTGGCCGCGACCAGGGCCGACGCCGCCAAACCGGCGTACTTCCACATCGCCGGCGCATCCCGGGTAGGCACCACGGGGTCCGGCGGCAACCCGTAGACCTCCGGCTCGTCCAGGAGCAGGAAGAAGGCGCCGTTGCCGCCCACCCCGTCGTCGGGGTCTTCGCCGTAGAGCCGTGCCTCGGGCATCCCGCGCTCATGCAGCTCCTCGACGCGGCGGGCGGCGCGCTGCCGCAGCTCGTCGAGCGGACCGAATTGGATGGAGTCGGTGGGGCACGCCTTCGCGCAGGCCGGTTCCAGACCGTCGCGCAAACGGTCGTAGCACATCGTGCACTTCCACGCCCGCCCGTCGCCCTCGCGCCGGTCGATCACCCCGTACGGGCATCCGGACACGCAGTACCCGCATCCGTTGCAGATGTCGGGTTGTACGACAACGGTGCCGAACTCGGTACGAAACAACGCACCCGTCGGGCACACGTCCAGACAACCCGCATGCGTGCAGTGCTTGCACACGTCGGAGCTCATCAGCCAGCGGAAAGCGGTGCGAGTCTCCTCGCCGGTGCCCGCGCCCGGGCGCTCGAACTTCGGCATCCCCAGGTCCACCGGCGTCGTTTCCGGGGCGCTGGGCTGCTCGATAAATGCGACGTGCCGCCAGGTGTTGGCGCTCAGCATGCCGGTGTTGTCGAAGGACGTCCCCAGCAGGTTGAACCCGTCGTCGGGCACCCCGTTCCACTCCTTGCAGGCCACCTCACAGGCCTTGCAGCCGATGCATACCGAGGTGTCGGTGAAGAACCCCACTCGGGGCGGGTGGTCGACGTGGCCGGCGTTACCGGCGGGGTCGTCCAGCGGTCCGTAGAGGCTGTTGTCGCTCACGGCTGCTCCTCCGCCTCGGTATCTCCGGTCCCCGCGGCACCGGCGGTCTCCAGCTCAGTGTCCGTCTCTAGCGTGATGCCCGCCCGGCGCCGGTAGTCGGCGATGTAGTCAAGCAACGCCGGCCCGCGCGGCCGCCGCCCCGGCCGGATGTCACAAGTGGCGACCTTGCTTTCCTGGATGAGCACGTTCGGTTCGGCGACCACCCCGAGCAGGTCATTGACGACGTCGCCGTCGATGAGACCTTCGTGCCCCCAGTGATAAGGCATCCAGAGCTGGTGGACAACCCGGTCCTCAATGCGCAGCGGCGTCATGCGATCGGTGACCAGCACGCGGGCGTCCACCGCGGCGCGGCTGGTGATCACGTGCGCCCAATCCAGGTGCACCAGTCCGCGTTCCGCCGCCAGCGCCGGCGACACCTCCACGAACAGCGCGGGTTGCAGCTCTGCAAGGTAGGGCAGCTGCCGGCTCATCCCGCCCGCCGTGTGGTGCTCGGTCAGCCGCGCGGCGGTGAACACGAAGGGGAACACCTCGCCGTGCTTCTCCGGCGGCGTCGGGTTGTACGGGTTGTCCCGGCGCGGGTAGATCTTGCGCGTCGGGTTGCCCTGCTGTCCATACATCGCGTTGCGCACCGGGGATTCATGCGGCTCGTAGTGCGTCGGCAGCGGGCCGTCCACAATGCCGTTGGGCGCGAACAGCCAGCCCTTGCCATCGCCCTGCATGATGAACGGGTCGTCCCCGCGTAGCGCATCGACACCCACCGCGCCTGCAGGCGGGCGGTAGTCCGGCGGCTTCGTCTTCTCGAAGTCGGGCACGTCGTAGCCGGTCCACTCGCTTTTCTCGGCGTCCCACCAGACGAGTTTCTTGCGTTCACTCCACGGGCGGCCCTGCGGGTCCGCCGATGCCCGGTTGTACAGCACTCGCCGATTCATCGGCCAGGTCCAGCCCCACTCGGGTTGGTACAGCTGCTTGTCGCGCGGTTTGCGCCGCGCCGCCTGGTTCACTTCGTCGGCGTAGACCCCGCTGTAGATCCAGCAACCGCACGCGGTGCTGCCGTCGGCCTTGAGGTCGAGGTAGCTGTTGACCACCCGACCGGTGGTGAGGTCGATGCCGTTGATGTGGCGCAGCACGTCCTCGCCCAACGGTTCGTCACCCGCGGTCGCATAGTCCCACGCTAGGTCGAGCAGCGGGCGGTCGCGCTCGTCGGTCGAACCGGCCAGCTTCTCGCGCAACCGTCGGCCGAGGTGGTAGAAGAACCACAACTCTGAGCGAGCGTCGCCCGGCGGCGCGACCGCCTTTTCCCGCCATTGCAGCATCCGCTGCGTCTGGGTGAAGGTGCCGGCCTTCTCCACGTGGGACGCCGCCGGGAAGAAAAACACTTCCGTCCGGCAGTTTTCCGGCGTAATTTCCCCGGTCTCGACCTCCGGCCCGTTCTTCCAGAAGGTGGCGCTTTCGATCATCACCAAGTCGCGCACGACCAGCCAGTCGAGGTTGCCCATGCCGAGCCGTTGCAGCCGACCGTGGGCGGATCCCACGGCCGGATTCTGCCC
>JAFAID010000552.1 GCA_019236925.1 Mycobacterium sp.
CCGGCCGGGTATTTGACCGGCGCCGCTTGACCGTTGAACGCGCCGTGGTCGGCCAACACGTTGGACCGGATCGCAAGCATCTTGCCGTCGTTGGTGGCGGCGATCTCGCCGACCATGATGTAGTCGCGCGCGAAGCTGGTGGCCGTCAGGTTCTCGCTACGGTCCTCCATCCATTTGACCGGCTTGCCCAGCAGCAGCGAGCCGACGATCGCACAGACGTAACCGGGGTAGATCGGCACCTTGTTGCCGAAGCCGCCGCCGATATCGGGCGAGATGACCCGGATCTTGTGTTCGGGTAGGCCGGCGACCAACGCGTACAGCGTGCGGTGGGCGTGCGGTGCCTGCGACGTGGTCCACAGCGTCAGCTTGCCGGTGACCGGGTCCAGATCGGCCACCGCGCCACAGGTTTCCATCGGGGCCGGGTGCACGCGCGGGTAGACGATCTCCTGCTTTACCAGGACGTCGGCCTTGGCGAAGACCGCCTCCGTGGCGGCCGCGTCACCGGTTTCCCAGTCGAAGAGGTGATTGTCGGTTTTGCCCTCCAGATCGGTGCGGATGACCGGGGCGTCGGGGTCGAGCGCCTTGCGCACATCCACGACGGGATCCAGCGGGTCGTAGTCGACGTCGATCAATTCCAGGGCGTCGCGGGCCGAGTAGCGGTCCTCCGCGACGACGAACGCGACCTCTTGACCCTGGAATCGCACCTTGTCGGTGGCCAGCACGGCCTGCACGTCGTTGGACAGCGTTGGCATCCAGGCCAGGCCCTTGTCGGCCAGATCGGCACCAGTCACCACCGCCTTGACCTTCGGATGTGCCTGCGCCGCGGTCACATCGATATTCGCGATGCGAGCGTGCGCGAACGGCGAGCGCAGAATCGCCAGGTGCAGCATGCCCGGCAGCACGACGTCGTCGACATAGGTGCCGCGGCCCCGGATGAATCGGGGATCCTCTTTGCGCAGCATCCGGCCGTGCCCGCACGGCTTCTGATCGTTATCGGCTGTGTCTTCTGGTGACGGCGGACGAGACTCGAGAGTTGTCATGACGTAGCCTCCGCTGTGGCAGTGTCCTTTTGGCGGCCAACCGCCCCTGCCCACTGGATCGAGCGCACGATCGTGGTGTATCCGGTGCACCGGCAGATCTGGCCGGAGATGGCTTCGCGGATGGTCGCCTCATCCGGATCCGGGTTCTTGTCAAGCAGGGCGCGGGCGGTGATCATCATGCCCGGCGTGCAGAAGCCGCATTGCAGGCCGTGGCATTGCATGAAACCTTCCTGGACGGGGTCGAGTTGGCCGTCGACCTCGAGCCCTTCCACCGTGCGGATGCTGTGCCCGGACGCCATCGCGGCCAGCATGGTGCAGGATTTGACCGGCACGCCATCCACGTCCACCACGCACGTTCCGCAGTTGCTGGTGTCACAACCCCAGTGAGTTCCGGTGAGCCGCAACTGATCCCGCAGGAAATGCACCAGCAGCATCCGGGGTTCGACTTCGGCGGTGACCTGTTCGCCGTTGACGGTCATATTCACCTGCATACTTGCTCCTTTCGAGTTGCGACCCGCTGCGCCCGGCTTCGCCGCGCTGGCGATCACCACTAGTTCCCTTCTGGCTCAGGCATATTGCGTACCCGCTCAACCGCGGTGCGCAGTGTCCGCGTGGTCAGCTCGGCGGCCAGGTGTCGCTTGTAATCGGCACTGCCGCGCATGTCGGTCGCCGGTTCACAGGCCTCGGCGGCCCTGGCGCCGGCTGCAGCGAACACCTTTTCGGTGGCCGGCTTGCCGACCAGCTCCTCAGACAATGAGGCCAGCGCGGCCGCGTCCGGGTTGACCGCCGTCAACCCCACCCTCGCAGCGGCGATCGCGTCACCGTCGAGGGTGACGGCAGCGCCGGCGGCGGTGATCGCCCAGTCACCGACCCGGCGCTCAACCTTTGCGTATGCGCTGGAAGTCTTATGCCGCAAGGGAATCCGGATCTCGACGAGAATCTCGTTGTGCGCCAGCGAGGTTTCGTACGGTCCTTGCAGGAAGTCGTCGATCGCGATATTTCGCTCACCTGAGGGGCCGCGTGCCAAGCACACGGCATTGAGCACCGTGCAGACGGTCGCCAGGTCCTCTGCCGGGTCGGCCTGGCACAGTGATCCGCCGATGGTGCCGCGGTTGCGGACGACCGGATCGGCGATCACCCGTTCCGCGTCGCGGAAGATCGGGCACACCGCGGCCAGGGTGTCCGACTCCAGCACCCCCACGTGACGGGTCATGGCACCGATGCGGACCAGCGTTGGGTCGGTGATGACGTAGCCGAGCTCGGGTGCTAGGTCGTTGATGTCGACCAGGTATTCGGGGTTGGCGATGCGCAACTTCATCATCGGGAGCAGGCTGTGGCCGCCGGCGACGATCATCGCGCCGTCGCCCAGCCGGTCTAGCAACCCGATGGCGTGGTCGACGCTGGAAGCACGTTCATACTCGAAAGGGCCAGGCACTTGCATTGTGATCGACCTCACAGTCCATCGAACGGAACCTCAGTGTCGACCGCTACCGACCGGGCGTCAATCTCTAGTTAAGGAATCACTTAACTGGTCCTGAACCTGCTGGTCATGGTGGATTCGTCCGGCGATTTCAGCCAACCGCCGTCCCCCACCGCCCCAGCGCCGAGCGATGATGTCCGCCGCGATGGAAACCGCGGTCTCCTCCGGAGTGCGGGCGCCGAGATCCAGCCCGATCGGGCTCGCCAACCGGCCCAGTTGCGTATCGGTCAGCCCCGCGGCCCGCAGCCTGGCCACCCGGTCCTCGTGGGTGCGGCGCGATCCCATGGCACCCACATACCCGACTTCGGGCAGCCGCAGCGCCACCTTGAGCACCGGGACGTCGAACTTCGGATCATGGGTCAGCACGCAGATCACGGTGTACTGATCGATGGCGCCGGCATCGGCCTGGGCCGCGAGATACCGGTCAGGCCAGTCGACGACGATCTCGTCGGCGGTCGGAAACCGGGCGGAAGTCGCGAACACGGGGCGAGCGTCACAGACGGTGACCCGGTAGCCGAGGAAGGATCCCTGCCGTGCGAGAGCGCCCGCGAAGTCGATCGCGCCAAACACCAGCATCCGGGGGCGTGGAAAGTAGCTCGACACAAAGATCTCCAAGCCATCACTGAGACGCTCTCCGTTGGGCCCGTAGGTGAGAACCTCGCTGCGGCCCAGCGCGAGCAGACCCCGCGCGTCGTCGATGATGGCCGCGTCGACCCGCGCCGTACCGAGCGATCCCACCGCGGAATCAGGCCGCACGACGAGCCGGCGGCCAATCCACTCGGCATCCGGATGGGCGATGACGGTCGCTGTCGCCACCGGCCTGTGTGCCTCGATGTCGTCGGCCACCGCGCCGAGTTCGGGGAACGTCGCCCGGGATACCGCCTCGATGAAGACGTCGATGATGCCGCCGCATGTCAGACCGACAGCGAAGGCATCGTCATCGCTGACCCCATACCGTTGCAGCCGCGGTGTCCCGGTGCGCGCCACTTCGATGGCGCGTTCGTAGACGTCGCCCTCCACACAGCCGCCCGACACCGACCCGCTCACGGATCCGTTCGGCGCCACCACCATCGACGCACCCGCCGGCCGCGGCGCCGACCGGAATGTGCGCACCACGGTCCCCACCCCGGCCGTGCCACCGGCATGCCAGATCGACATCAGATCGGCAAGCACATCACGCACGCATTCCAACGTAGGCTCAAACGCATGACCCCGGCTCAACTTCGGGCTTATTCGGCCGTGGTGCGCTTGGGTTCGGTCCGAGCGGCGGCCGAGGAACTGGGTGTCTCCGACGCCGGTGTGTCGATGCACGTCGCCGCGCTACGCAAGGAACTCGAGGACCCCTTGTTCAGCAGGACCGCAGCAGGTCTCGCGTTCACGCCCGGCGGACTCCGGTTGGCCAGCCGGGCAGTCGAAATCCTCGGTTTGCAACGGCAAACCGCGATCGAGGTGACCGAGGCCGCCCACGGGCGCAGGCTGCTCCGCATCGCCGCGTCGAGCGCGTTCGCCGAACATGCCGCACCGGGCCTGATCGAGCTGTTTTCGTCGCGCGCAGACGATCTATCCGTCGAGTTGAGCGTGCACCCGACAACCCGATTCCGGGAGCTGATTTCTGCGCGCGCCGTCGATATCGCACTTGGACCGGTGCACGGTAATCCAGCCGATTCTGACGGCTCAATTGTCGTGCGGCCGTTTCTGAAGTATCAGATCATCGCGGTGGCGTCACCGAACAATCCTCTGGCCGGGGGTGTTCCAACACCCACCCTGCTGCGCGACCAGCATTGGATGCTCGGCCCATCGGCGGGCAGCGTGGACGGTGAGATCGCCGCGATGTTACGGAATTTGACAATTCCCGAGTCCCGGCAGCGCATCTTCCAGAGCGACGCCGCCGCCCTCGAGGAGGTGCAGCGGGCCGGCGGTGTCACACTGACGATCGGCTTCGCGGTCGCCAAAGACCTTGCCGCAGGGCGCCTGACACACGTGACCGGGCCAGGACTGCAGGCGTCCGGGGAATGGTGCGCGGCGACGTTGTCGCCGTCGGCGCGCCAGCCCGCAGTCTCCGAACTGGTTCGCTTCATCACCACTCCGCGATGCACCCAGGCGATGATCCGGGGCAGCGGCGTCGGCGTGACGCGGTTTCGCCCGAAGGTGCATGTCACGCTGTGGAGCTAGCGCGGGTGCAGAACCTGCGCTACCAAGCGCTTCCGATGTTTCCGTGTTGGCTGATCCAGGTATGCATGACGATCCCCGCCGCGACCGAGACGTTGATGCTGCGCGTCGAGCCGAACTGGGCGATCGAGACGGTCAGCGAGGCGCCGGCCCGAGCGTCGTCGCTGATGCCGGGGCCTTCTTGACCGAATAGCAGCAGGCAGTTCGGCGGCAGCGTCGTCTGTTCGAGCCGCATTGCGCCGGGCACGTTGTCGACGGCGACCACCGTCAGGCCCGCGCTCGCCGCAAAGCTCAGTAGATCGGCGATGCGGTCGTGATGGCGCAGCCGTTGGTAGCGGTCGGTGACCATGGCGCCGCGGCGATTCCAGCGGCGACGTCCGACGATGTGGACGGTATCGACGGCGAACGCGTTGGCGGTGCGCACCACCCCGCCGATATTGGCGTCGTGGCCGAAGTTTTCGATCGCCACATGCAACGGGTGTCTGCGCTTGTCGATGTCGGCAATGATCGCCTCGCGCGTCCAGTACCGGTAGGCGTCAACGACGTTGCGGGTGTCGCCGTCGCGCAGCAGCGCCGGGTCATACCGCGGGTCGTCGGGTGGTGGCCCGACCCAGGGGCCGACTCCGCTTGCCGGGACGCCCCATTCGGTGGGGCCGGGTTCAGTCATTGCGTGGTCCAGACCGCGGCGTGGAGGCCATGACCGCAATGGTCGCGTACAGCGGCGCCTCGTTGATGCCGCCCTGGGTGCACAGCGACGCACTGGTATGCACGGCGTCCAGCGCATGCCACCGCCAGTGCCGCGACCATCGCGATGAGAGTCCGCACGGTGACTAACGCGGGACGGCCGGCTCAGCCACCGGCCAGCCCCAGATCCGCCAGTCCCAACACGCTGCGGTACGGCAGGCCCTCGGCTTCGATCGCTTCGGCCGCGCCGGTGGCCCGGTCGACCACAGTCGCCACGCCGACCACCTGTCCGCCGGCGTCCCGTACGGCGCGCACCGCGGTCATCGCCGAGGCGCCGGTGGTACTGGTGTCCTCCACCACCAGGACCCGTCGGCCGGAAATGTCAGGCCCTTCGATAAGTCGTTGCATGCCATGGGTTTTCACAGACTTTCGGACCACGAACGCGTCGACCGGGCGACCGGGTGCGTGCATGACGGCGGTGGCGACCGGATCAGCACCCAGGGTCAGGCCGCCGACAGCCACATACTCCCAGTCGTCGGTCAGCTCGCGGATCAGCCGGCCGATCAGCGGCGCAGCCCTGTGGTGCAGGGTGGCGCGGCGCAGGTCGACGTAGTAGTCGGCTTCCTTGCCGGACGACAGGGTGACGCGGCCGTGCACCACCGCCAGCCGGCGCACCAGGTCGGCCAATTCGTCACGGTCGGTGGACGTCACGTCAGGTGCGGCCACGGCCACGGCCAAAGGTTCTGGTGGCGGCGCGCGCCAGGTTTCGCGGCACCATCCGTGTTGCGGTGGTGATCGCCTTGTACTGCATCCCGGGGATGATGACCACTTTGCCCCGGGCGATATCGGCCAGGCTTTCCCGGACCACGTCATCGACCTCAAGCCACATGAACGACGGCAGTGAGGTCATGTCGATCCCGGCCCGTTCGTGAAAAGCGGTGTGCACGTAGCCAGGACACACCACATGGATGCCGACACCGCTGCCCCTCAGCCCGCCGGCCAGGCCTTCGGTGAACGACACCACCCACGCCTTGGATGCCGAATACGTCGAGCCCCGCCCGGACAGCAGCCCCGCAACGCTGGCGATGTTGACGACGGTGCCGGCACCGGCCTCGATCATTGCCGGGAGCGCCGCCCGGGTCAGCTGCATCACCGCGGTGACATTGACGTCCAACTGCGACTGCAGCACCGCGGGATCGGCGGTCCAGAAGTCACCGGACGTGCCAAAACCGGCGTTGTTCACCAACACGTCGACACCGGCGGCCAACCGCTCCGCGACCTTGCCGCGGTCGGTCGACTCGGCCAGATCGGCCGGCAGCACTTCCACGGGACGCCCGGCCTCATCGTGCAATTCGGCGGCCAGCTCGTTAAGCCGATCGGCGTCGCGGGACACCAGCACCAAGTCGTAGCCGTCGGTGGCGTAGCGACGCGCAAAACCCGCGCCGATTCCCGAAGTTGGGCCGGTGATCAGGGCGACGCGGCGCTGCATGACCGACAGCGTAGCGAAGGTATCAGCGCTGGTAGTGGGTGGCCTGGTAGCCGTTGCGGCCCGACGGCGGACGCCGCACCGGTCCGCCGGGCTCGACGGCCGGTGCGCGGCGGGTTGGCTCTTGCCGCACCGGGGGTGGCGACCCCGCGGAGCCGCGGGACGCTGCCCCACCTTCACGGGGAAGGCCTTCCGGGTGACGCGACGGCGACTCGCCGCCGCCAGCCGGGGCAAGCGGACGGCTGGGTGCGGCTTTTCGGCGTCCGTCCGATTGCGGCGCCGAGATCTGCTGTGGCACCGGCGGCAACACCCGCAGCAGATCGTTGAATTGGCGCACCGTGCGCAGGCCCTCGTCCCACTGGGCGCGGGTACTGCTGATCGGCATGCTGACCAGCGTCCAGTTCTGCTCGTTCCACATGATCTCGGCGCAGTCGGGCGCGGTGTGCGCGAAGGTGACCATGCGTCGATCGCAGGCCCGCCGGGCGGCGTCGAGATTCGTGGAGTACACCATCCGCGGTCCGATCGCGCCCAGCAGCCAAATGTCGTTCTCGCGAGGCTCTTTGAGACCTTTGAGCCGGATATCGACCACGACGTTGGTGCCCACCTTGCGGTGCAGCGCGATCACGGTGGCGACCTCTTCGAGGTCGAAGATGAACACCGCCTCGCCGCGGATCTGACCCAGCACGACGTTGCGCGCCGGGATGTTGCTGCCGACGGTCGACATGATCCCGCGCTTCCAGCGCTTGAGGATTTCGGTGGATTCCTGCTCGTAGTCGAATCCGTGCGACCGTGCCCACGATCGGCGACGACGGCCGCGCCCGCGGCGGCGGTCGATGTCGACGTACAGCAACACCGCCGCGCCGACGAAGCACAGCGCGGAGAGCGTAAACCAGAGCGGAACCATCGCCACGTAGCCTAGCTGTTGTTAGCCCCGAATCGGGAATGCCAGCAGGTCACAACCGAATTAAAGTTTGCTACCGCTTCGGCACCGCCGGCCAGCAACACCCAGCGCGTGGTTATGGTATTACAGACCCAGCCAGCTGCTGAGATCGCTCAGGAGGGTGCTGAGGCCGAGGTCATCCGACGGCACGGCCCCCGCCGCCTCCGGGTCGAAATCCCCGAACGGCGTCGCGATCTGGAACAGGTTGAACGCGCCGGTGGCGTTCGCGGTGAGACCGTTGCCGAACGCGGCCGCAAAGTCGTTGCTAGCGTTTAGTTCAAACAGGCTACCGCCGGCAATAGCATGGCTACTGCTGCCAAACACGTAGGCAATGTCGTTGATGCCCGGGCCCGCGTCGGCGGTGCTGCCCGTGCCGGAGGCGCTAGCGGAGTCACCGCCGCCACCGACAAAGATCTCCCCGGGGACACCGGCCGGCATGAATCCCGAGTCGGCCGTGCCGCCGCCGCTGGCCGTGGCAGCGTCGAAGCTACCGCCCTCGGCGTCGGCCGTGCTGCCGACACCGCTGGCGCTGGCCGAGTCGAAAACGGCCGAGCTACTGCTGAGCCCGCCGCCGGGCAAGATGGCGATGCCCGAATCGGCCGTGGCGCCGTCGCTGGCGGTGGCGCTGGAATAGTCGGCGCCCGTGGCGATCGCGGTGCTGTCGGCGCCGTCGGCGAAGGCGAAGTCGCCGATACCGGTGGTGACGACACCGTCGGGGTTGGTGTAGGTGCCCGCGTCGGCCACGCTGCCGGCGCCGTAGGCGATCGCCAGGCCTCCATGAGCCGAGTCGGCGGTCGCGTCGCCCATGTGGAACAGGTCCATGCCGTTGTATGACACATCGATATTGAGCCCCGACGGGTCAGACCCACCTGGCCCTACCAGATCAGATAGACCCAGCCATGAAGTGTCAGGGTCGGCTGCCGCCAACCATGGCACCGAGGCCAGCCACGCCCCAAACCCCAGCGCGACTGCCAGCCCGCCGACGCGACCGATACTCCTAGCAGGATTTCATTGCAATTTCTTCGCCCACCCAAGCTACCGCACCCGCCGCCCAGTCATGAGCGATTTGCCTTCGTTCGTCGCGAAGAACAATCGGCAGACGCAGAATCGCACCCGCGAGGTTTCGCGGGCGCGATTCCCTTGTGCGAGTGTGGAATTAACCCAGCACCAACGAGTCGCCGTCGGCGCTGACATTCACCGGAACGGTGTCGCCGTCGTGCACGTCGCCGGCCAGCAGCATCTTCGCCAGCTGGTCGCCGATGGCCTGCTGCACCAGCCGCCGCAACGGACGCGCCCCGTAGACCGGGTCGAACCCGCGCTGCGATAGCCATTTCTTGGCCGGCAACGAGACCTCCAGCTGCAGCCGCCGTTGGGCGAGCCGCTTGTCCAGCTGGGCCAGCTGGATGTCGACAATCTGCACCAGCTCTTCGGGGTTCAGCCCGTCGAAGATCAGCACGTCGTCGAGCCGGTTGATGAATTCCGGCTTGAACGCCGAGCGGACCGCGGCCATCACCTGCTCCTCGCTGCCGCCCGACCCGAGGTTGGACGTCAGGATCAGGATGGTGTTGCGGAAGTCGACGGT
>JAFAID010000681.1 GCA_019236925.1 Mycobacterium sp.
GCGGCGGCCAGCCCGTTGTGTCCGGCACCGATCACAATCGCGTCATATTCAGACATGTCCTGACCTCCCGAACTGCAGGCTGGCACGCCCCCGAAGTTTTGTCAATTATGACGAAACTGCGGTGACCCAAGTGCCGGAGATGCCCTCCCGCAGCGATTCGAGCGCTACGTGCGACATCCGCGCCAGCTCGCCGAGTGATCGCTCATCGCCGACCATCCAAGCTTCCATCGCCCCGAATACCGCGGCCGCAACGCACCGGGCTGTCACCGTTATTCGTAGCCGCGCATCTGGTGTTAGCTCTGCCGTGCAGCTAAGCCTTTGCAGTTGCGCCTCAATAGCATCGGCGAGATCGGCCTGGACATCCCGAATGTGGCGAACGATGCGGTCCTGGTCGAGCGCACCACCCCTCAGCGCGGCGGCGATTTTCGTAACGGCTTCAACGTCGTAGGGAAAGGCAAAGATCGCGGACTGAACGGAATCGATGACCGGTTCATCAGCAGGTCTGGCGTCCAGCGCCGCGCGAAACCAGTTCAGTCCGGTGAAGTCGGCAAACAGCAAATCGTGCTTGGAACTGAAGTGGCGATAGAAGGTTCGTAACGACACTCCGGCGTCCGCCGCGATCTGCTCGGCGAAGGTGTCCTGCACACCTTGGGCCAGGAACCGCACCAGCGCGGCCTGCCGCAGCGCCTCTCGGGTGCGTTCGCTGCGCGCCGTCTGCGCGGGCCTGACCATGCCAGTAAGGTACCCCGGAACTAGTTATGTCAGTATTGACAAAACTTCGGGCCGCGGTGAGACTGCGGCCATGATCTCGCTTATCGTCCACGCACTACTCGGGCTGGCTGTCATCGGCTGGATCGTCGCGTCGAACCCGAAAATCTTCGCCCGGCCGGACGGCGGGCCGTGGTTCTCGCCGCTGGAATACGTCTACTACGCCGTCGGCATCGCGTCGATCGTGCTGGGCTGGTACTTCAACATTCGGTTCGTCACGGAAACCGCCTCTGCCGGAGGAAACGTCATCCACGGGCCCGGCAGCTATCCGAGCTTCCTCCGGTCGCAGTTCGCCAGCTCGGCGGCCGGTTCGGGCATCTCGGACTACCTCATCGCGAACGTCATTCTGCTGCCGGTGTTCACCATCACCGATGGCCTCCGCCGTGGTATTCGACGCCCGTGGCTGTACTTCCTGTGCAGCTTCTTCACCAGCTTCTCGTTCCCGCTGGCGTTCTATTTCGCCACGATGGAACGGCAGCGCCGGCACGCACAGGCCCGCGAGACGGTGGACGCCTAAGACGCCTGGGGCTCGAGCACCTCGGTGCCCACGAACGGAACCAGCGCATCAGGAACCCGCACACTGCCGTCGGGCCGCTGGTGGTTTTCCAAGATCGCGACCAGCCAGCGGGTGGTGGCCAGCGTGCCGTTGAGCGTCGCGGCAATCTGCGGCCTGCCGCCGCCATCTCGGTAGCGGGTGGCCAACCGGCGGGCCTGGAAGGTGGTGCAGTTCGACGTCGAGGTCAGCTCGCGGTAGGCACGCTGCGTCGGCACCCAGGCCTCGCAGTCGAACTTGCGGGCCGCCGACGAGCCGAGATCGCCTGCGGCCACGTCGATTACCCGATAAGGCACCTCGATGCGGGCCAGCATCTCCCGCTGCCAGCCCAGTAGCCGCTGATGCTCGGCTTCGGCGTCGTCCGGCATGCAGTAGACGAATCCTTCGACCTTGTCGAACTGGTGCACCCGGATGATGCCGCGGGTGTCTTTGCCGTAGCTGCCGGCTTCGCGGCGGAAACACGATGACCAGCCGGCGTAGCGCAGCGGCCCGCCGGACAGGTCGAGAATCTCGTCAGCGTGGAAGCCGGCCAGCGGCACCTCGGAGGTGCCGACCAGGTAAAGGTCGTCGGCCTCCACCCGGTACACCTGGTCGGCGTGCGCACCGAGGAAGCCGGTGCCCGACATCACCTCCGGACGCACCAGCACCGGTGG
The DNA here is from genome assembly GCA_019236925.1 of Mycobacterium sp. Taxonomy (GTDB): domain Bacteria; phylum Actinomycetota; class Actinomycetes; order Mycobacteriales; family Mycobacteriaceae; genus Mycobacterium. Next base: position 1,975 of record JAFAID010000681.1, read on the forward strand.
GATGACCGGGATGAAACCGTTGTCGGCCGCCAGCCGGATCGCCAGCTGCAGCAGCCCCAGCTGCAGTAACGCCCCCCGACCGGTGAGGAAGTAGAACCGCGATCCAGACACCTTGGCGCCGCGCTCCATGTCGATCAGGCCCAGTGCCTCGCCGAGTTCCAGGTGGTCTTTCGGATTGTCGATCGCGGACAGCTCACCGACGACGTCGAGGACGGTGTAGTCCTCCTCCCCGCCTGCGGGCACGCCGCCGATGATCACGTTCGAGATCGCCATGTGGGCGGCGGTGAACGCCGCCTCGGCTTCCGCCTGTGCTGCCTCGGCGTTCTTGACTTGTTCGGCCAGTTCCTTGGCCCGCGCCAGCAGCGCCGGGCGCTCGTCGACGGAAGCGGCGCCCACCTCCCTGCTGACGACCTTCTGGTCGGCGCGCAGCGAATCTGCGGTCGAGATCGCGGTCCGCCGGGCGGTGTCGGCTGCCAGCAACGTGTCGACCAGGGCCGGGTCCTCGCCCCGGCTCCTCTGGGATTGGCGTACGGCGTCCGGTTTTTCGCGGAGCAACTTCAGGTCGATCACGGCCTTGAACCCTACGCGACCCTACGCGTGAGGCACCCCGCAGCGACAACCACACGACCTTACTTTTGCAACAGCTGTCACGGCGCGTGGCGGGCCTGTCAGAATGGAGCCAATGTCGAACGCATCCGAGCAGCACAAGTCAGCGGCCCGCCGGCCGAGACTTCGGCTACCGCGGGTCGAGTGGCTGACTGCGCTGCAGGCCTCCGCCACCCGGCGCGCGCTGCTGCTGACCGCGCTGGGCGGACTGCTCATCGCCGGGCTCGTCACCGCGCTTCCGATCGGGGGTGGTCCCGGTCGGCTGACCGGCTACATCGACCCGGTGCCCAGCACGGGCACCAAGGGTAATGACGCGTTCAACCACGCCGCCAGCGGCAACTGCCTGATGTGGCCGGATCGGATGCCGGAAGCCTCGAACATCGTCGATTGCAAAGATGACCACCGGTTCGAGGTCGCCGAGTCCATCGACATGCGCACGTTCCCCGGTTCGGAGTACGGCCCCGACGCCCCGCCGCCGTCGGCCACTCGCATCGAGCAGATCAGCCAGGAGCAGTGCGAGTCGGCGGTGCGCCGTTATCTGGGCGCCAAGTTCGACCCCAACAGCAAATTCATCATCAGCATGTTGTGGTCCGGCGACAAAGCGTGGCGGCAAAACGGAGAGCGCCGGATGCTGTGCGGCTTGCAGCTGCCGGGCGCGGGCAACGAGCAGGTCGCCTTCAAGGGCAAGGTCGCCGACGTCGACCAGTCCAAGGTCTGGCCGGACGGCACCTGCCTGGGTATCGACCCGTCGACCAATCAACCCACCGACATTCCGGTGGATTGCGCCGCGCCGCATGCGATGGAAGTGACCGGCACGGTCAACTTGCTCGCCAAGTTTCCCGACGCGCTGCCGCCCGAGCCAGAACAGGACGGCTTCATCAAGGACTCCTGCACCCGGCTGACGGACGCCTACCTCGCACCGGTTCAGTTGCGCAGCACCACCCTGACGCTGATCTACAGCACGCTGTCATTGCCCAGCTGGTCGGCCGGCAGCCGCCAGGTTGCCTGCAGCATCGGGGCGACCCTCGGCAACGGCGGCTGGGCCATGTTGCTCAACAGCGCCAAGGGGCCGCTGAAGATCAACGGCCAGCCGCCAATTCCGCCGCCGGACATCCCGGCGGAGCGGCTCAACCTGCCGCCGATCCCGGTAACGCCGGACACCGGCGGCGGGTCATCCACGTCGTCGGCCGGATCTTCGTCGGCCGGATCTTCGTCGGCCGGATCCGCGTCGGCCGGATCCTCATCGGGCGGATCGAGCAGCCAACGGCAGGGCAACCAACACCTTCCGGGCCAGCAGCCGGCGCCGCAGCAGCCCGCACCGCCGGCGTCGGCTCAGCCGGCCCCTGGCGCCCCGGCCCCCGAAGCGCCGCCACCGCCGCCGGAGGCGCCGCCACCGCTGTTTCCGCCGCCTGCGCCGGAGCCGCCACCCCCGCCGCCGGCGGGATAGCCAGGTGGCCGTGCGGATGGATCCGCAGCGGTTCGACGAGCTGGTGTCCGACGCGCTCGACCTGATCCCGCCGCAGCTGGCTGCCGTGATGGACAACGTGGTGGTGCTGGTGACCGACCGTCACCCCGAGGAAACGGATCTGCTCGGCCTGTATGAGGGCGTGGCGTTGACCGAGCGCGATTCCAACTACGCCGGTTCGCTGCCGGACACCATCACGATCTACCGCGACGCGCTGTTGGACATCTGCGATCACGACGACGAGGTCGTCGAGGAGGTGAAGGTCACCGTGGTTCACGAAATCGCCCACCACTTCGGCATCGACGATGACCGGTTGCACGAACTTGGCTGGGCCTGAGCAACTTAACCGCTATCTGACGGGCGCGCCGTCGCCGATGTGTCGTCGATCGGTGCTAAGAACGGCCCATGACGCGCGCCGGCGATGATAGAGAAACGAGCGATGAGGTGGGTGCACCACCCGCTTGCGGGGGAGAGTGGCGCCCATGACGACAGACTGCCGCGATTGCCGGGCAGGGTTGGATCACTGCCACGGCACGATCATTCGCCACTGGTTGCACCGGTCGGAGTGCACCGAGGAGGGGTGCACCAGCCCCGAGCTGATGCCGCATGCGTTCGTCGTCGACTGCGACGCGGTCGGCTGCGACTGCGCTGAAGCGGACGCACGCTCGGCGCTGGCGGTCTGATTCTCGGATCAGCCCATCGGGTCGCTGCCCGACTCCACCACGTCGGTCACCGGGGTGGCATCTGGCTCCGGGTAGAACGGCGGCATCAGGGTTCCCCACTGCACGCAGCTCCAGCGTCCGTCGGTGACCGGCGCCAAGACCACCGCCTCGGTGTTGTTGAGGTGGTGATCGAGCACAAAGCTGCTTTCCACACCGGCCAGCACGGCGGCTGTCAGCCGGATCGCCGCGCCGTGGCTGACGACGACGATGTCGCCGGTCCACTCGTCGTCGTCGAGGTAGCGCATCCGTAGGTCGGTCAACACCGGCACATACCGGTCCAGCACCTGGTTGGCGTTTTCCCCGCCCGGCAGACGCACCTCCCGCTCGCCCTCATGCCAGCGCTTATAGATGGTGTTGAACTCTTCGACCGCGTCGTCGTCGCTGCGGTTTTCCAGCTCGCCGACCTGCACCTCGTGGATGCCGGCCACCTCGCTGGCCGGCACGTCAACCTCGGCGCTGATCTCCGCCGCGGTCTGCGCCGCGCGCGTGGCCACCGAGTGCAGCAACAGCCCGGGCCGGGTCAACCCGTCCCGCGCAAAAGCCCGCGCCTGGTCGCGGCCCAACGGCGTCAATTCGCTGCCCGGCAGGCGGGTGTCCAACCGGCGATCGACGTTGCCGAAGGACTGACCGTGCCGCACCAACACCAGACGACCGCTCATCGCTGCGGCCCCCCGCCGATTGCGCCGTCACGCAGCCGCGCCAGCCAGCGCAACGCCTCGTCCAGCTGTGGCGGCGGCGCGCCCGCCGGTACTCCGGTCGGCCAGGAACCCAAGTAGCGCACATCGGTACAACGCCGGTGCAGCGCCTTGAGTGCCTCGGCGACGGCGTCGTCGTCGATGTGGCCGACGCAGTCCAGAAAGAACACGTAGGTACCCAATTCGGTTCGGGTGGGACGGGATTCGATACGGGTCAGGTCGATGCCGCGGATACCGAACTCGGCAAGCGCCGACACCAGTGCGCTCGGCGCATTGTCGATCCGCAGCACCACCGACGTTCGATCGGCACCGGTACGGGCCGGCGGTGGCCCCGGCGGACCGACCAGCAGAAAGCGGGTGCGTGCGTTGGCTTCGTCGACCACGCCGTCGGCGAGACTCGACAAACCGCGCTGGGTGCCGGCCAGCGGCGAACTCACCGCGGCGTCGACATGGCCGTCGGCGACTTGCTGGGCAGCGTCGGCATTGGAGTTTGCCGGGCGCAATTCGGCGGCGGGCAAGTGCGCCGCCAGCCACCGCCGCACCTGCGCCGCGGCGACCGGAAAAGCAGCCACCGTTTGCACGTCGGCGGCCGTAACCCCCGGTTTGACGACGATGCTGAACGCCACGTCCAGCGTCAACTCCGCGAACACCTGCAGCGGCGTCCCGATCGCCAGGCTGTCCAGCGTGGGCATCACCGATCCGTCGATCGAGTTCTCGATCGGCACACAGGCGTAGGCGGCCTCGCCATCGCGGACCGCATCGAGAGCGGCGGTCGTGCTGTCGACCGGCAGCCGCAGGGCAGCCGCGCTGTGCTGCGGAACCATGCCGGCGTCGATCATCTGCAGCAGCGCCGCCTCCGTGAAGGTCCCTTCGGGGCCGAGATACGCGATGCTTGCCACGACCAAAACCCTATCGGGTCGTACGTCTTGCGCCGTCCCATCATCGGTAGTTAAGTTAGGCTTACCTCACTCCGTTGTTACACGAGCCAGAACGGTCGACGATGACACTTGCCAACGGCCCGGCGCCCACAACGGCCGAGCGGATCCGCAGCACCTGCGTGCGCGCCGGCGGAGCGTTGCTCGCCGTCGACGGCGCCGAGCCGCTGTCTACTCCGCTGCACCACCTGCTCGGCGACGGTTCGTTCGCCGTGACCGTTCCGGTCGGCGGGGCGGCGGCAACACATTTGGTCGACTGCGGGGCGGGCGGGGCGCAGGCCGTGCTGGAGTTGGCCGACTACGCGCCGCTGCCGTTGCGCGAACCGGTGCGCTCGCTGGTCTGGATCCGCGGCCGACTGCACGAGGTGCCGCTGCCGACCGTGCACGGGGTCCTCGGCCGGATCGCCGCCGAGCATCCGAACCCGGCACTGCTGCAGGTGCAGACCTCATGGTCCGGGCCGGTTGCCGATGACGACACCCGCTACCTGCTGGCCCGGCTGGACATCGAGTCGGTCGTGGCGGCCTATAAAAAGACGGAGCGACCGGGGCCGAGGCCGTCGACGTGGGGACCTTGCTGGCCGCGCGCCCGGACCCGTTCTGCGCGTTCGAATCGTGCTGGATTCGGCACCTGGACACCGCCCATCGAGACGTGGTCGCCCGATTGGCCGCCCGGCTGCCCGCGCGGCTGCGGCGCGGCGACGTCCGCCCCCTCGGCGTAGACCGCTACGGCGTCCGGTTACGCGTCGAAAGCGCCGACGGTGACCGCGACGTCCCCGGTCTGAGCCGGGCCATCCGGGTGCTGATGGGCTGCCCATTCGGCCAGGGAGTCACTGGACTTCGGCCTCGCCGGGACTGAGGAGCAGCCGGCCCCGGTTACCGTGACGAGGTGACCTGGCCCCGCGGCGACGCCGACTCCGAGCTGACGCAGCGCCACGCGCTGCGCATCGAGCTCGTCGTCGTGTTGGCCGTGACGTTCGGTCTGTCCGCCGTCACCGCGATCCTGCAACTCGCGGACTCGGTGCTGCGCAACCTCAGCGCTCAGCGGATCCCGCTGAACCCGCGGCGGTCGTACTTCGACCTGATCGACCTCGGGCTGAATGCGACCGTCGTCGTGCAGCTGATCGCCTGGGGCGGGCTGGGCCTGTACCTGCTGTGGCGCAGCGGATTAAGCCCCGCCCGGATCGGGCTGGCACGCTTCGATTGGTGCGCCGACCTGGCCGGTGGCGTCGGCCTGGCCGCGTTGATCGGCCTGCCCGGGCTGGCGCTCTATCTGGCGGCGCGGGCCTTGCACCTCAATGCGTCGGTCGTCCCATCCAGCTTGGGCGACAACTGGTGGCGGGTGCCGATGCTGCTGCTGGTCGCCTTTGCCAATGGCTGGGCAGAAGAGATCATCGTCGTCGGTTATCTGCTCACCCGGCTCGAGCAGCTGGGCGTCGGCTGGCGTGCGGCGTTGGCGTGGTCGAGCGTGCTGCGCGGCACCTACCACCTCTACCAAGGCTTCGGCGCGGGGCTGGGCAATGTCGCGATGGGCCTGGTGTTCGGGTATGCCTGGCGGCGCACCGGCCGGCTGT
>JAFAID010000010.1 GCA_019236925.1 Mycobacterium sp.
CGTCGGCGTCGGCGGCGTCGGCTAGCTCGCCGGTGAGTGCCACGACCCGCGTGGCGACCGGGGTGGCCGCCACCGCATCGAGGGTGTCCAGCAGCGCGGCGGCGGCGATCTCGGCGGCGAGCTGGTCGCCGACCGTCGCGGCCAGCCGAGTCTTGGCCCGGCCGGGCACCGGGGCTTTGGCCACCACCAGCAGCGTCACCGGCACGACGCTCACGAGATCACCTTCCAGAAGTCCAGGATCGCGGTCACACTGCCCCACAGCGAACCGCTCACCTTGGACTTACCCGCGACGCGGGGACCGTATGCGACGTCGTGCTCAACCACCCGCCAGCCGGCCGCGGCCGCCCGCACCAGCAGCTCCAGCGGATATCCCGACCGGCGGTCGCTGACACCCAGGCTCAGCAGGGCGTCGCGCCGGAAGACCCGCATCGGCGCGATGTCGTGCACCGGCAGGCCGTGCCGGGTGCGGAGCCGCCAGCTCATCATCACCGTGCCCAGCCGCGCCACCCATGGCCAGCGCAGCCCCCGCACCGGGCGGCGTCTGCCGATCGCCAGGTCAGCGCCGTGGTTGACGTCGGCGACCAGCCGCGGCAGATCGGCCGGGTCCAGGGACCCGTCCGCGTCGATCACCGCCACGATCGGCGTCGTCGCCGCCACCACCCCGGCATGCACGGCCGAGCCGTAGCCGGGCCGCGGCTCGGCGACCACCGTGGCACCGAGGCGGCGGGCCACGTCGGCGGTGTCATCGGTGCTGTTGTTGTCGACCACCAACGGCTGGTAGCCCGCGGGCATGGCCGCAAGGACAAATGGCAGCGACTCGGCCTCATTCAGACAGGGCAACACTACCGTCACCAGACCGTCGGTCATGCTCTTGGACAGTAGGGCACGTCAAGCGACGCCGGTCATGGTTGCGAGGATGGTGGCGACGTGTTTGGAATCGCCTCCGGAGAAGGCAAAGGCATCGCCCCGGCAGACAGTGAGATTCCGCCCGGGACGGACGACCTCGCCACGGGCTTGCAGGTAATCACCGACCGCCGGAGCCAGCAAGTTGACCTTGAGCTCCACGGTCAATACGCGTGTCTCTGGCGGCATGAGCGTGAACGCCGCGAAGCCGCACGCGGTATCGAGGATGGCGATACCGACCCCCGCGTGAAAGAACTCGTCCTGCTGGGTAAGTGCCTGCGAGAACGGCACTTCGATTTCGACCACGCCCGGCTCAATCCTTCGAAGCTCAGCGCCAAACGTCGCCATCAGACCCTGCTGAGCGAAGGCCTCTCGCCCTCGCTGCTCGTACTCGGGATCACGAGGTTCGAAAGCGGAACTCATGGGCCGAAGAGTATCGCCGACGTGCGGGCTAGCCACGCAGCGGGGCGAACGCGAAGTCGCGCAGGCCCTGGCGCGGGTCGACGGCCGCCCGGAAGCCCAGCACGTAAGCGGCGCGCGCCGGATCGGCAACGATATGACGCACGTCGCCGCTGCGGTATTGCCCCGTGACGACCGGCGGCACGGGGCGCTCCCGCGCTTCGCATAGCTGCGTGGCCACCTCCATGATGGAGATCGGTTGCCCGGAGCAGACATTCGCCGCGGTGAAGCCGTCGGGGTCGGCCGCCGCTGCCGCCACATTGGCGGCCGCCACGTCGTCGACGTGAACGAAGTCCCGCATCTGCCTGCCGTCCTCGAAAACCTTTGGTGACTCGCCTTTTTCGAGTGCCGAGCGGAAGATCGCAGCGACGCCGGAATAGGGCGTGTCGCGCGGCATGTCGGGGCCGTAGACGTTGTGATAGCGCAACGCCACCACCGATCCGCCCGTCGACTCCGACCACGCCAGCGCGTAATGCTCCTGCGCGGTTTTGCTGGCCGCATACAGGCTGCGCGGCCGCAGCGGCGCGTCCTCGTCGACCAGCTGCCAGACCAGTTGCTCCCCGCCGATTGGGCAGCGGTGCTCGAAGACACCGGCATCGAGGTCGGCGCGCCGCCGCGGCTGCGGGTCGACCGGACCGTGCTTCTCGCAGCGGTACCGGCCCTGCCCGTAGACCACCATCGACGACGCCAACACCAGACGGGTCACCCCGGCGTGAAACATCTGCGCCAGCAGTACCGTGGTGCCGAAATCGTTGTGGCTGCCGTAATCCGGCGCGTCGGCGGCATTCACGCCCGCACCGACCACCGCGGCCTGGTGGCACACCAGGTCGACCCCGTTGAGCAGCTGGGCCAGCGCGTCGGCGTCACGGATGTCAACCTGTCGACAATCGCGCGGCGGCGCCGCATCGGCTCCGTGCGCGGCGGGCAGCATGGCATCGACGGCGACCACGTCGTGACCCTCGGCCCGGAGCGCCGCGCCGACTCGCGAGCCGATGAAACCGGCCGCGCCGGTCAGCAGCACCCTCACGGCTGGTCGAACGGCAGCGGAATGCCGGTGTGCGACAAGCACTCAGAGCAGGTGTGTTCGGCGGGAACTTGGCCGATCGCCTCCTGCACAAGTTTCTTGAACGGCTCGATGTTCTTCTCGAATTCACCGATGACGTCGACCACCTTCACCCCGGCGCCGGCGTCGATACCGGCGTCCAAGTCCGTCACCAAAGCGATTGTCGCGTAGCATATTTCGAGCTCACGCGCGAGCACCGCCTCCGGATAGCCGGTCATGTTGATCAGGGTGAAGCCCGCGGCGGCGAACCACTGGCTTTCGGCGCGGGTAGAAAACCGCGGTCCCTCGATGACCACCATGGTGCCGCCGTCGACCACGCCGGGCAGTCCGGTGACCGCGGACCGCAACGTCGGGCAGTACGGGTCGGCGAAGGACACGTGCGCCGCACCGGAGTCGAAGTAGGTGTCGGCGCGGCGACGGGTACGGTCCACCAGCTGGTCGGGCACCACGATCGCGCCCGGCTCGAGTTCAGGCGTCAGGCTGCCGACCGCGCACGGGGCGAAGACTTGCCGCACCCCCAGCGCGCGCAGCCCCCACATGTTGGCCCGATACGGCACCTTGTGCGCCGGATACCGATGGTCGGCGCCGTGGCGAGGCAAAAACGCGACCTCATGCTGGCCGATGGCACCCACCGTGACCGGGGCGCTGGGCTCGCCGAACGGGGTGTCCAGATTGATGGTGCGCGCATCTGAGTCGAAGAACGTATAGAAGCCGCTGCCGCCGATCACTCCCAGCATGTGCGCCACTCCTCTCCCCCGCAAGCGGGTGGGGGTCCCCCCAGCCGCGCAGCGGCGAGGGGGCGTACCCCCACATCGCGTCGTCGCCCTGCATCGTCGTCGGCGGGCATCCCGTCATTATCTTTCACGGCGTCATGCACGGCGTCATGGAACGATTGACGGGTGGCCAGTTTTGCGCAGTGGATCGCCGGCGCGCGACCGCGGACCCTACCCAACGCGATCGCCCCGGTGATTGCGGGCACTGGCGGCGCTGCCTGGCTGCACGGCGCCGTCTGGTGGAAGGCGCTGCTCGCGCTGGCCGTCGCGGTGGCGTTGATCATCGGGGTCAACTTCGCCAACGACTACTCCGACGGTATCCGGGGCACCGACGACGACCGCGCCGGCCCGGTGCGGCTGGTGGGTTCGCGATTGGCTACACCGGGGTCGGTGCTGACGGTCGCGGTGCTGGCCATGACCGTCGGCGCGGTGGCCGGGTTTGTGCTGGCGATGACCACCGCGCCGTGGCTGATGGGCGTCGGCGCGGTCTGCATCGCCGGTGCCTGGCTGTACACCGGCGGCTCAAAGCCCTACGGCTATGCCGGTTTTGGCGAGCTCGCGGTCTTCGTGTTCTTCGGGCTGGTCGCGGTGCTCGGCACCCAGTACACCCAGGCGTTGCGGGTGGACTGGGTGGGTTTGGTGCTGGCAGTGACGACAGGATCGCTGTCGTCGGCGGTGTTGGTGGCCAACAACCTGCGGGATATCCCCACCGACGCACAGTCGGGCAAGATCACGTTGGCGGTGCGCTTGGGCGACACCGGGACACGCAGGCTCTACCTGGCGCTGCTGGTGCTCGCCGCGGTGTTGACCGCGACGCTGACGGTGGCCACGCCGTGGTGTGCGCTGGGGCTGGTGGCAACTCCTTTGGCGCTGCGAGCGGCGGCGCCGGTGCGATCCGGTCGGATGGGAGCCGAGCTGATTCCGGTGCTGCGCGACACCGCCCTGGCGCTGCTGGTGTGGTCGATCGCGGTGGCAGCCGCGTTGGCGCTGGCGGCCTGAGTTGGCGAATCGCGCGCCCTGCTGGCGTTCTCAGTTTCTCACGCAGTGAGATCGGCCAATTTCGCGACAGCGTTGCCGACGTCGATCTG
>JAFAID010000131.1 GCA_019236925.1 Mycobacterium sp.
GGGCTCGTCCTGCTGATCGGCATCCCGATCGAGTTCCTGACCGGGCTGCTCTCCTACGCCGCCTACAAACCGCGGCTGGGCGGGGACCCGAACCCCGACCACGGGCTGTTCGGCTTCTACCTCTTCGACTGGGTGACGTCGCCGAGCTGGCTCTACCGGGTGACCGAGGGCATCCACGTCATGCTCGGCCTTGCGCTCGTCCCGGTCGTGCTCGCAAAGCTCTGGTCGGTCATTCCCAAGCTGTTCGTCTGGCCGCCGTGGCGGTCTGTCGCGTCGCTGCTCGAGCGACTGAGCCTGGTGCTTGTCGTCGGTGGGGTCATCTTCGAGATGACGACCGGGATCCTCTACATCGAGTACACCAACCCGATCAGCTTCTTCACCGGTCACTTCTACGGCGCGTGGGCGTTCATGGCCGGCTTCGCGATCCACATCTGCGTGAAGTTCGGCGAGATGGTCCGCGCCCTGCGTTCGAGGCGGTTCCGGACCGAGCTACGGACCGGGCTCGCCGACACCGTGCCCGAGGCGGTGGGCGACGACCTCGTCGCGACCGAGCCTGCTGCGCCGACGATCTCCCGGCGCGGCGTGCTCGCGCTCGTTGCCGGCACGTCACTGACGGTGTTCGCGCTTACCGCGGGTGAGGCCATCGGCGGTGTCGCGCGGCGGGTCGCGTTGTTCGGGACACACTATCGCTCGCCCGGAGTCGGCGCCAACCGGTTCCCGGTCAACAAGACCGCAGCGGCCAGGGGCATCACCGCGGCGCAGACCGGCCCCGCCTGGCGGCTGGAGCTCGTGGGCGCTCAGCGGGTGTCGCTGAGCCGCGAGCAGCTGCTCGCGATGCCGCTCACCACGGCGTACCTACCGATCGCCTGCACCGAGGGCTGGTCCACGGTTCAGCACTGGACCGGTGTGCCGCTCGCCGACCTTACCCGGTTGGCCGGCATGTCGAGCGCGGGTACGTCGGTGCTGACGTCGCTGGACACCGTCTCGGTGTTCCTGTCCGCGGCGCAGGTCGCTGCGCCGCAGTCGCTGCTCGCGTTGAAGGTGAACGGCGCCGACCTGTCGATGGACCATGGCTATCCGGCACGGGTGATCGTCCCGTCCGCACAGGGAACCTACAACCTGAAGTGGATGAGCCGGATCACCTTCGGGGATCGGGGCTGACATGCGGTCGTGGCAACGTCACTACGGTGCCGGTCCGTGGCACCTGCTGGGCCTGCTGGCGTGCTTCGCGGTCGCCGCGTACGCCATCACACGAGTCTTCGCGCAGGGCGGGTGGAAGGCGATCCTGGTCTGGTTCGTGATCTGCGTGATCCTCCATGACGGGGTCGGATGGCCGATCTATGCCTCGGCGGACCGGGTGCTGACCCGGCGCGCGCGCCCCGGCGCGGCACGTGGCGGGCCGGGCGTCACGTGGATCAACCACGTCCGGGTGCCGACTGTGATCTCCGGGCTGCTGTTCGTGATGTTCGCGCCGATGATCTTCCGGCTCTCCAACTCCTCCTTCGAGGCAATCACCGGCTTCAGCGAGAACGTCTATCTGTGGAACTGGCTGCTCGTCAGCGCGATCCTGTTCGGCGCCTCGGGGGTGCTCTTCCTGGTGAGGCTCGGCCGGGCGCGCCGGCGGGTCAGACGCGGTTCGCCGGCTGCTGCGGACGCCTGACAGCCCAGGTCGCACCTGCCGGTCCGGTCGGTGGTGGCTCGGCCGGCCTCAGTGCCGTGAGTGGGGAATCGTTGATCCGCCGACGTGGCGCCCGAGCCAGTCGTTGAGCTCATTTCCCATTTCCTTCCATCAGACGCCGGTCGCCCCGGCGGGAGTTCCACACGATGTGTACGCACCCATGTCTGCTGTCTGGGCGTTGGGCTGTCGACCCTCCGGGGAGGGGGTGAAGGGACCCCGCCCCGGTGAGCGAGAGAATAGTGAGCGTGCAGCACCTGCGAGAACGCGTGACCGACCACGGCGTGCTCGGTGCGGTGCTGGACCACGCCGATCGAGCCCCGGATCGGCCCGCCGTCAAGGACCTGGATCGCGCGTTGACCCGGGGCGAGTTGCGCGCCGCAGCTGGGAGAGTGGCCGCTGGCTTGCTTCAGAAAGGCGTCGAGCCCGGGGATCGGGTTGCCCTGCTGATCGGCAATTCTGTGGATTTTGTGGTGGCGGCACTAGGCTGTCTTTGGGCGGGGGTCACGTTCGTTCCGCTGGCGATCACCGATCCAGATCTCCACCGTGCGCAGATCGTGGCTGACTGCCGGCCCGTACAGGTGATCACCGCAGGCTCGGACCAAACGGCGCCATCGGGACTTCCCGTCGGCACGGCGTGGACCTCCCTTTCGGTGTTGAGCGCCGCAGATGGGCGCACGCCACCACCCGTAACGGGCCCCGTCTCCTACGTCATTTACACGTCGGGGACGACCGGTATCCCCAAGGGGGTGCAGATTTCCCCGGAGGCCTTTTTCACCGCAGTCGAAGCATGCGCCGACGCCGTGGGACTCACCGCGGACGACCGGGGCCTATGCGTTTCGCCCGTGCACTTTGACGGGTCCTTCTCTGCCATCTTTCCTCCGCTCGTGCGCGGCGTCCCCCTCGTCATCCCCGACCGGGAAGCCCTCTTGTTCCCACGCCGGTTATTCTCGATTGTCGAAAGCGAGGGGATCACGGCGACCAGCTTCTCGCCCAGCTACCTCCGGTTGCTCCGGGCCAGCGGCCGTCTGGCGCGGTTGGCTGACACCCCGTTGAGAGTGATGGCCTTGGGCGGCGAAGCGCCGTCCACGGCCGATATCAGGGCGGTGTGGGCCGCCAGTCCGGGACTGCGGGTGGTGAACAGGTACGGCCCGACCGAGACGACCATCGCGGTCGCCCATCTGGAACTGACGCCCGAGTTGCTCGACGCGGGGCTGGTACCGATCGGCCATCCTCATCCCGGGAGCTCGTTCCACCTCGTTGATGAGCACGGAAGGCTGGTGGATCGTCCCGGAGTGATCGGCGAGCTGTACATCGGCGGACCGCAGCTCATGGCGGGATATCTGAACGACCCGGCGCTGAGCGCAGCTGTGCTGCGGACGGACGTCGTCGAAGGAACCACCCTCTACCGCACTGGTGACCTCGTCTTCCGCGACGACCGGGGCAACTACGTATACGTGGGGCGTTCGGACCGCGTCATCAAGCGACATGGTGTGAGGATGTCGCTGGTCGAGGTGACCGAGGCGCTCGGTGGTATCGACGGGGTCGCATCCGCGGCGTGCACGACCTTCGACCTGGAGGGCGATCTGGGGGTCGTCGCATTCGTGGTGCCGGACGGCGAGCTCACCCCTGTCGCCGTCCGCCAGGCCGCCAGCGAACGGCTCCCGGAAACGATGCTGCCCGATCAATTCGTCTT
>JAFAID010000204.1 GCA_019236925.1 Mycobacterium sp.
TCTCGGTCGGCTCGCCGGTGTTCCACCACCCCGAGATCGCGTCTACTTCGTAGAACGAGCCGTTGGTGCTCGAGTCGAAGCTCACCGAGTCGAAGATGTAGAACTCGGCCTCGGCGCCGAAGTACGCGGTGTCGGCAATGCCGGTGCTCTTCAGATAGTTCTCCGCCTTGCGGGCGATGTTGCGCGGGTCGCGCGAGTACGGCTCGAGGGTGAACGGGTCGTGCACGAAGAAGTTGAGGTTGAGGGTCTTGGCCTCGCGGAACGCGTCGATGCGCGCGGTGTCCGGATCGGGCAGCAGCAGCATGTCGGACTCGTGGATCGCCTGAAACCCACGAATCGACGAGCCGTCAAAGGCGACGCCGCTCTCGAACAGTTCCTCGTCGAGTCCGGAAGCCGGAATTGTGAAGTGCTGCATGACGCCGGGCAGGTCGCAGAACCGGACGTCGACGAATTCGACCTGCTCGTCCTTGACGAGTTTGAGGATGTCATCGGCCGTTTTTTCGGACACCGAAGCGCTCTCCTTTACTACGGGCTTCGAATCTACTGCGGTCATTGAAGCGCTCTCCTTTACTGGCCGTGGCTGGCTGCCCGACCAGACGCTATGGAGGCAAGATTTCCCGAGGGTCAACCCTGCGTTGCGCCGACGTTACGCGACGACGCGGTTCGCCGCCGAGTGTTGGCAGGCCTCACCTTATTGTGGGGTGATGGCCCGCAGCATCGTATCCTGGCTGTCCGGCCCCGGGCCACTCGAGTCCGGGCCGCCGCAGCGATACCCGGGCGAGAGGCTCGGCCTGCCTGAACGCGGCCCGCGGTCGTTGGCTCAGCTTGGTCGTCGGATGGCCGCGCTGCTTGTTGACTGGCTGCTCGCTTACGGCCTGGCCGCTCTCGGTACGACGCTCGGGCTGATCTCCCCGCGACTGCTGTCGTCGGCGGTTTTGCTCATTTGGTTGGTGTTGGGAGTACTCGCCGTCCGGTTATTCGGGTTCACCCCTGGGCAGTTTGCGCTAGGGCTTCAGGTGGCGTCCGTCGATGAACGGATACACGTCGGTTTGGGTCGTGCCGCGGTGCGCGGGCTGATGATTGCGCTCGTCGTGCCGGCGCTGTTCGTCGACGTCGACGGTCGCGGGCTGCAGGATCGCCTGACCGCCACCGCCGTCGTGCGGCGCTGACGACTACCGGCGTCGAACGGTGCGTTGGACGCCGCGCATCTTGGCGGTGCCGGGCAGTGGGCCCTTGGGCATCGCGGCCGTCCCGGCCCGGGAACCCAGCGCGCTCAGCCGCGATTCCAGCGAGTCCATCTGCTTGACGGTGATGTTGGCCGGCAGCCGGGTGAGGTGGCGCTCGAGCTTGGCCAGCGGAACCTCTCCGTCGCCGTTGCCGACGATGATGTCGTAGATCGGGATATCGCCGACTAGCCGGGCGGTGCGTTTCTTCTCCTGCGCTAGCAGCGGTTTGAGCCGCGCAGCCGACCCCTCGGCCACCAGGATCACCCCTGGTCGGCCGATCACCCGGTGCACGGCATCGAAATTGCCGGTGGCCGCCACACCAGGGGTGACGCGCCATTTGCCGCGCAGATTGTCCAGCGCCCAGGCAGCGGCGCCGGTTTGGCCCTCGGCCTTGCTGTACACGGACCGCTGGGCACGCCGTCCGAAAATGATGAACGCCACCAAAACGCCGAGCACCACGCCCAGCGGGATCATCGTGATCATGGTGAACCCGCCGGTCCATACCCCGACCGCCACCGATATCCCCACGATCAGCACGAACGCGCCGATCATGTAGGGCAGCAACCGCTTGTCCTCTTGGCGCTGGATGTTGAACGCCTGCCAGAGCTGACTGCGGCGTTCTTTTGCGGCGGCCTTGCGGGTCGCTTTCGCCTCGGCTCTGGCGGCCTTGGTCGCCTTGGCATCACGGGGTTTCGCCATATTGCTAAGGATACGGAACGCGGCTCAGTGCGACGGGGCGGTGTTCTGCTGCCGCCGCGTGCTGGCCTGCTGGTAAAGCCGCCCGGCCCGGTATGACGAGCGGACCAGGGGCCCGGCCAGCACTCCGGCGAACCCGAGTTGCTCGGCGTAGTTCGAATATTCGACGAACTCATCAGGGGAGACCCAGCGCTCGACCGGATGATGCCGCGCCGACGGGCGTAGATATTGGGTGATGGTGACGATGTCGCATCCGGCTTCATGTAGATCGGCCAGCGCGGTGCGTACTTCCTCCGGCGTCTCGCCCATCCCGAGGATGAGGTTGCTCTTGGTGACCAGCCCGAAGTCCCGCGCCGCGGTGAGCACGCCGAGGCTTCGCTCATAGGAGAAGGCTGGGCGAATTCGCTTGAAGATGCGCGGCACGGTTTCGACGTTGTGCGCCAAAACTTCTGGCAGCGACTCGAAGACCCGCTGCAGGCGGTCGGGATCGCCGTTGAAGTCCGGGATCAACAGTTCGACGCCGGTGGATGGATTGAGACTCTTGATGGCGCGCACGGTCTCGGCGTAGAGCCATGCGCCACCGTCGGGCAGGTCGTCGCGGGCAACGCCGGTGACGGTGGAATACCGCAGGCTCATCGCCTGGACGCTCTCGGCCACCCGTCGTGGTTCGTCGCGGTCTAATTCGGCGGGTTTGCCGGTGTCGATTTGGCAGAAGTCGCAACGGCGGGTGCACACCTCACCGCCGATCAGGAAGGTGGCCTCGCGGTCTTCCCAGCATTCGTAGATGTTGGGGCAGCCGGCCTCTTCGCAGACGGTATGCAGACCCTCACGCCGAACCAGGCTTTTCAGCTCGGTGTACTCCGGCCCCATCCGCAGCCGGGTCCTGATCCACGGCGGCTTGCGCTCGATCGGTGTTTGCGCGTTGCGTACTTCCAGACGCAGCAGCTTCCGACCCTCGGGGGCGACGGTCACGACGTCGATGCTACGCGGGCCGGGGTGGGCTGCCAGCTAAGCGCCAGCCGGCCGTCCAGAGCGTCACACACCGCGTCGGCGACCGCCGACCGGACGTCATCCACACCGACTCGTCGGCCCAGTTCGGCCGAGATCGACGTCACCCCGGCGTCGGTGATGCCGCACGGGACGATCCTGTCGAACGCACCCAGGTCGCAGTCGCAGTTGAGCGCAAACCCGTGCAGCGTCGTCGCCCGCGAGACCCGTACGCCGATCGCCGCGACTTTGCGCGCTGGCCTGCCGCCGCCGGCCGGCAACCACACGCCGGATCGGCCGTCGACGCGGCCCACCTCCAAATCCAGCCCGGTGCAGACCTTGATCAGCGATTCCTCAATGCGTCGAACGTAATTGACCACATCGAGCGGTTCGGCCAGCGTGACGATCGGATAGCCGACGAGCTGGCCCGGGCCGTGCCAGGTGATCTTGCCACCGCGGTCGGTGTCGATGACCGGTGTGCCGTCTGTTGGGCGTTCCTGCTCGCACGTGCGGCGTCCGGCGGTGTAGACCGCGGGGTGCTCCAGCAGTAGCAGCGTATCGGCGCCGCCCGCCACCCGGGCGTCGACCAGTTCCTGTTGCAGCTGCCATGCGACCCGGTATTCGACCGTGCCCAACTGACGGACATCGATCGGGGCGGTGCTGGAACGGATGGAACTCACTGGAACAAGGTTACAGCCGCAACCTGGTTATTACCTGGCAGCGCTAGGCGACAGCGCGCGTGGCAGTGGCGTACCGCAGCGCCTCACCGACGGTGTTGTGGTGGAACTCGAAACCGGCGCGTTCCAGTGCAGCCGGGATTGCGCGTTGCCCAATCAGCAGGCTTTCGTCGGCGAACTCGCCGAGCGCCGCCCGCACCGCGAACCCCGGCATCATCAGCGGGGTGGGCCGGTTTACCGCGCGGCCCAACGCCGTAGTGAACTCGGCATTGGTGACCGGCGCCGGGCCGGTGAGGTTCACCGGGCCGGAGAGCTGACCGTCGGAGATCGCGAACTGTAAGGCCCGCACCTCATCTTCGAGGCTGATCCACGACATGTACTGGCGACCGTTACCCAGGCGGGCACCAAGGCCTACCGAAAACAGCGGCCGCAGTCGGCGCAGTGCGCCGCCCGAAGAGGCCAGCACCAATCCGGTGCGGGCCAGCACCACACGGGTGCCGGCCTGCTGGGCGGGTGCGGTGGCGCCTTCCCAGTCCTTACATAGTTGGGCCAGGAAACCCGTTCCCGCCGAATCGATTTCGGCGACCACCCGATCCTTGGTGTCGCCGTAGTAGCCGACTGCGCTGGCATTGACCAGCACGCCGACGCCGGCATCGGCGACCGCGGTGGACAAGACTTCCGTCGGCGTGATGCGACTATCGCGCAGGTTTTGTTTGAACGCCCCCGACCAACGCCGCTGGCCGATGTTGATGCCGCACAGGTTCACCACGGTGTCGACGCCGCTCAATGCACTGGCGTCGAATTCGCCGCTGTCGGGATCCCAGTGCAGCTCACCGCCATTCGCCGGCGCCCTGCGCACGATACGCAAAACCCGATGGTCGGCCGTGCGCAGCGCGGTGACCAGAGCCGAGCCGATCAGCCCGGATGAGCCCGCGATCGCGACGGTAGCGGCCACCACTGAAGCCCTCCTAGAGGCCCAGATCGGCCTCGAACGCACCTTCTTCGAGCCGGTGCTTGACGGTGGTCAGGAACCGCCCGGCGTCGGCGCCGTCGATCAGCCGGTGGTCGTAGGTGAGCGGGAGGTAGCAGATCGAACGCACCCCGATGGATTCGTTACCGGTGTCGTCGACGACGACCCGCGGCCGCTTGACGATGGCACCAGTGCCGAGCATCGCGGCCTGCGGCGGCACCAGGATCGGGGTGTCCATCAGCGCGCCCTGGCTGCCGATGTTGGTGATCGTGAAGGTCCCGCCGGACAGCTCGTCGGGCCGCAGATCACCCGATCGGGCGCGGGCGGCGATGTCGGCAATCGCACGCGCCAACCCGGCCAGCGACAGGTCGCCAGCGTTGTGGATGACGGGGGAGAGCAGGCCCTGCTCGGTGTCGACCGCGAAGCCGAGATGCTCGGCGTCGTAGTAGGTGATCTCTTTGGTGTCTTCGTTGTAGCTGGCATTGACGTTCGGGTGCGTTTTGAGCGCATCGATCACCGCGCGTGCGATGAACGGCAGAAAGGTCAGGTGCACGCCCTCGCGTTCGGCGAACGCGGCCTTGGCTTTGTCTCGCAGCGCCACGATCCGGGTCATGTCCACCTCGTGGATCTGGGTGAGCTGCGCCGTGGCTTGCAGCGACTCGCGGGTCTTCGTCGCAGTGATCTGGCGGATCCGGCTGGCCTTCTGGGTGGTTCCCCGCAGATGCGCCAGGGCGGGCGCCGGCGTGGGTGCGCTCGGTTTCGGGGCGGCCGGGGCGGCGGCGGCCGGCGCGGCCGCCGGAGCCTTCTTGGCTTCTTCCTTCTGCTGCGCGGCTGACAGCACATCCTGTTTGCGGATGCGTCCGCCGACCCCTGTTCCGTTCACCTGGCTGAGATCAATGTTGTTCTCGGCGGCCAGCTTTCGGACCAGCGGGGTGACGTACGGACTGCTGCCCATCGGTGCGGACGCGGCCCGGGGTTGGGGTGCGGGCTCGGGTCGCGGCGTCGGCGTCGGCGCCGGTTCGAGTTGCGGCGGCGCGGGTTGTGGTGCCGGTGGGGCTGGCGGCTGGGGTGCGGGCTTGGGCGCGGCTGTGGTGGCGCCGGTACCGATCCTGGCCAGCTCGCCGCCGACCGAGACGGTGACGTCCTCCTCGGCGGTGATGCTGATCAGCGTGCCTGCCACCGGTGAGGGAATCTCGGTGTCGACCTTGTCGGTGGAAACCTCCACCAGTGGCTCGTCCACGTCGACGGGGTCGCCGACTTTCTTCAGCCACCGGGTCACGGTGCCCTCGGTGACGGATTCGCCGAGTTCGGGCATCAGCACCGGCTGGGACGCGCCGTTCGCGTCTTGTTCGCTGGTTGCCGAGGCAGTGGCCGGCTCAGGCTCGGCTTGCGGTTGCGGTGCAGGCGCGGGCTGGGCTTGCGGCTCCGGTTGTGGTTCAGGTGCCGCCTCGGCGGCGGGTTCCTCCGCGCCGCCACCATCCGTGCTTTGCGCTGCGTCGCCGATGACGGCGAGCTCGCCGCCGATCTCGACGGTGTCGTCCTCATGCGCAACGATCTTGGTCAGCACTCCTGCCGCCGGCGATGGAATCTCGGTGTCGACCTTGTCAGTCGACACTTCCAGCAGGGGTTCGTCGAGTTCGACCGTGTCGCCTTCTTGCTTGAGCCAGCGGGTAACGGTTCCCTCAGTCACGCTCTCACCGAGTGCCGGCATCTGAACTGAGAAGGCCATCTCTGTCGACTCCTCGATCGATCGGTCGGTGGGCGCGGGTCGGCCTCTGGCTTACCACAGCGCGGTGTACGGAAGCTGCACCCAAGCGGATTACCGAAACCATCCTGTCACTGCGGCTCTGGCGGCACACAACCAGGGCGGAGCCCTTCCGATAGACGGCCATAGCGCTTCGCCGGTTGGTGTCAGCGATTTTTGTGCATGCGTCGAATAGAAGGGTTAAGCTCCGCGAAACTGGAACAACGCGACAAAAGGAGAAGTCCAAGATATTGGACTTTCATTCCGCGACCCCGGATTTACTTGGTTTCGGGACGGTTAATACATTCAGTGTTTGGAGCGTTTTGGATCAGAAAGCCGAAAATCTGGATTATCTTGTTCCCTGTGTATCCAGACGACAGCGGCAAAGAACTAGCCACGGTGCTCTCCTACCTGGCCGGGCGTTCCCTGAGCAGAGAAGAGATTTGGACGGCGATGGAACTTCCGCGGTCCACTTACTACGACCAGCTGGACAAGGGAACCTTGATCACCGCGGACAACCTACGCGTTGCCGCAGCCAATCTCGGCATCAACCGCGCCGAGTTGCTCACGCGCTACCGGTTCATCCACCCCGAAGAGGTCACCGCATTGGCTGAGGAGATTCGTGGCGCCATCACGGTGCCGCGTGCCTCGGCCGCTGTTGCGGTTAAGACCGCGCAGCCGACGAAGCTTGCGGATTGGCGGCCGCGTCAAGACGCGCCCCCGCTCTAACACGACCTGTTGACGGATCGCTGTGGCTCTCACCGCTCTCATCATCATCACCCTCGCATCCATTGGGTGGAGTCTCTGGATACGGCGAGTCACTTGGCATTCCCGGTGGGAGGTGGCTGCCACCCTCAACATCGCTCTGCAGGGATGCGCGGTCGCACTGATATCGCCGCTGTGCTCCGAGACGCTCGGCGTCGCGCTACACAGGATCACCGGCGAGTGGAATCTGCAGAACTACGTCGGGCACGACTGTTACATCGTGGCTGCCTCAGCGATCGTCTACAACGCCGTCGGCCGGCTCGCTGAAGACGACGCCATCCAGCGGTCGTTCACGCAGTACGTGGAACGGCCGGCCACGTTGTGTATCCCGTTGTTGCTGGCGACTTTCACACTCAGCCGCGGCAGTAAGACGTACGTGCGCGATTTCTTCGCGCTGCCCACCGACTTCTGGCTGAGCGTCTACTGGGTCTTGCTTACCGGCACCCTGGCTTACCTGTTGGTGTTCGGCTCACGCGCGCTGCTGGTGCTGCGGCGGGACCCCCGGTCCAGGCACTTTGCCAACCTGTATCTACTTGCCTCGGCCAGCGGCGTCGCGGCCTGCGTGGTGCGGATGACGACGGCACTGATACCCCTACTTCAGGGGCCGGTGAGCACGGCGCTGGTGTGGTTTTTCTCATGCACCTGCGGCGCCAGCTTCGCGCTTATCTCTGCGCAATCCTGGCGGCAAAAGATCCGATGGTTCCAGCGGCCGGTGGTGCACAACTAGCCTCGCGCTAACCGTTGGCAGCGATGTCTTCCAGCACCGCGAACATGGTCCGCGTCGGAACACCCGTGCCGCCCTTGGGCGTGTAACCCCAGGCGCTGCCGGTGTTATAGGCCGGCCCGGCGACATCGATGTGTGCCCAATTCACGCCGTCGGCAACGAATTCGCGCAAGAACACACCTGCTACCAGCATGCCGGCGAAGCGCTGCCCGCTGACGTTGGCCAAGTCGGCCACCGTCGACTTCAAGTCGTCCTTGAGTTCGTCGGGCAGCGGCATCGGCCAGCCATTCTCGCCGATCCGCTGCGAAATGTCTGCCACCCGGTCGCGGAACTCGTCACTGCCCATTACTCCTGGTGTACGTGCACCGAGCGCCACCGTCTGCGCACCGGTCAGCGTCGACGTCTCGATCAAGTAGTCGGGGGTGTCCTCGCAGGCCCGGACGATGGCGTCGGCGAGGATCAGCCGGCCCTCGGCGTCGGTATTGATGACCTCCA
>JAFAID010000459.1 GCA_019236925.1 Mycobacterium sp.
TTCGTCGAATCCGCGAAAAATGAAGCGTACCTGTTCTCCTTCTCCGATCAGGAATATGTTGGCGGGACTTGCCTCGAGCAATCCGTGGCGCAGCTCGCCGGACTCGACATCGGCGAAGGCCACCGTGCCGCGGGAGGTGAACAGTCGGTTGCTGAAGCGGCCCCCGAATTGACCGGACAGGGTGTACCCCTTGGGTAAGAACCAGGAGTATGCCTGTGTCTATGACTGGGAAGATCGAAGTGATCACGTCGGTGCAGCGACGGCGTCGCTGGTCGGCGGAAGAGAAGGCGCGGATCGTGCAGGAGACGTACGCGCCCGGCATGTCGGTGTCGTTGGTAGCGCGCCAGCACGGCATCGCGCCCAACCAACTGTTCTCCTGGCGTCGGCTTTATGCCGAAGGCGCGTTGTCGGCGGTCGGTGCGGGTGAGGAGGTTGTGCCTGCGTCGGACTACCGGGCTTTGCAGCATCAGGTGCGCGAGTTGCAGCGCCTGCTCGGCAAAAAGACGCTGGAGAACGAGATCCTGCGTGACGCGCTGGACCTGGTACAGCCAAAAAAACGGCTGTTGCGCTCGCCCTCGTCCGATCGGGGCGGCACCCCATGAAAACCGTGGCGGATACGCTTGGCGTGGCGCGGTCGAACCTCGCCGTTCAGGCTGAACCGGCGAGAACCCCTCTGCGCCGCGGTCGCCCGCCTCAGCCCGACGCTGACCTGTTGGCCGCGATCAAGGCCATCATCGCCGACCTGCCGACCTATGGCTACCGCCGCGTCCATGCGCTCTTGCGTCGTCAGTGGGAGCAGACCGGTGCGCCTGCAGTGAACGTCAAACGCGTCTACCGCGTGATGAAGACGCATGGCCTGCTGCTTCAGCGTCATACGGGTGCCGGCATCGAACGCCGTCATGATGGTCGCGTTGCGGTCGATCAGTCCGATGTCCGCTGGTGCTCTGACGGGTTCGAGATCGGCTGCGACAATGGCGAGCGCGTGCGTATCGCCTTTACCCTCGACTGCTGTGACCGCGAGGCGATCTCCTGGGTCGCCACCACCGGCGGTATCGACAGCGGCGACATCCGTGACCTGATGGTGGAGAGCGTCGAACGTCGCTTTGGCCTGGTGGACCAATTGCCCAGCCCGATCCAGTGGCTGTCGGACAATGGCTCGCCCTATACCGCAGCCGATACCCGCGCACTGGCCAGGGTGATCGGCTTGGTGCCTGTGACCACGCCGATCGAGAGCCCGCAGTCAAATGGTATGGCCGAGGCCTTCGTGAAGACCTTCAAGCGCGACTATGCACAGATCCGCCCACGGCCCGATGCCGCCACGGTGATCGAACAGCTCGATAGTTGGTTCACTCACTACAACACCATCCATCCACACAAGGCGCTCGGCTATCGATCGCCGCGAGAGTTCCGTGCCTTGGTGAAGAATGGCACGACCGGCTTTGCGGTCGGCGCATCGCGTCGACCGCATCATAGCAAACCGTCCACGGATGGGATCGAGTCAAGCCCGTCAGCCGCGCGCAGCGCGGAGACGCGTAGCGTCTGGCTTGACGCGAGCTCGGCCGTGGACCAACCGTAACAACTACACCCTGTCCGGTTATTCAGGGGCAACTACACCGATCAACTCGATCACCTTTGTGACGAACCGCCGGGCCATCACGACCGCTTCCGCGGCGCGCTCGGGTGGTATCTCGGAATTCGGGCCGGTCTCGTAATCGGCAATGGCCTTCAGGTTGTAAGCAAAGCCGAGAAAGGCCCGCAGTTCGTCATCGACACGCATGTCGTCTCTGATGAGCTTGTGGAACTCTGCGTTGACACCGCCATGCGACTTCAGCGAGCGGCCAGTTCTTTCCGAGATCAACGCCTGTGCCGCATGGAACGCGGCGAGGTAGGCATCACGGCCGGCCGCGTCGTAGAACTTCATGCTCAGCAAGAAGCCCGCTTCCCCGAGCAGCTTGTTGGCCTTGGCAGTGTAGGCGGCGGTTTCTGGCGTCAGAGGTCGATCCCCTCTCGCCTGATTTCTCGCATCAACGGCGTGCGCTCGTTGTAGGCAGCGGCGGGGTAGGGCATGGCATGCACGACGTCGCCGGTTTCATCGATGATGCGGCTGCTCAAATCGGCCAGTCGCCAAAGCTCTGCCCCCCGGTCTTCCATATCGCGCAGGAATACGGCCACGTCGTAATCGGAGTCCGGGCGGGCATCACCGCGGGCGCGCGAGCCATACAGCACGACGCGCTCCAGGCGACTGCCATACAGCCGTTCCACCGCCTGACGGAAGCGGGTGAGCGTTGGGTCGTTGATCAGCACCGCGGCCATGTGCGCAGTCTACCACAAAAGAGGCGCCACCATTGACTCCCCCACCCCCCACTCCCATAACCCGCCGCATCCGGGTAAC
>JAFAID010000623.1 GCA_019236925.1 Mycobacterium sp.
CCAGTGCCGCAACCGATTTCGAGCACGTGGGCATCCTGGGGCAAGCTGAGCCACGACAGGTAGGCGTCCCGCATCTCTTTCTGGCGGGGGTCAGCGGCGCGCAGTTCCAAGACCTCTATCAGTAGGTTGAGAACTTCCTGCTCAGCCGACGCAATCTGTGTATAGGGGTCGGGCATCCGTTGTCTCCCATACGGTCCGGCGGAGTCGCTGGCGCAATCATCCCAAACATCTAAGGCCGACGTGTTGGCGTTCATCATCATCCACACCGTGTTGGACGCGCGGCCGGTCGTGGCGGTTCCCCGCGGGTTGAGGCTCCGTGGAGTCGACAGCACCTCGACGTTGTCACAAGTCGCGGTAAACACTGTGACAACACCGGCGGATGCCCGCGAACGTGCACGGACGTTTCTCCCAGGTCAAGACGCGCTTTCGCTGCTGTGGCGAATACGCGCGAATACCCACGGACCTATGCTGATCCGTCTTGTAAGCGAGCGGTCGTCAGTTCAATCCTGACACGGGGCTCCACCCAATACCAGCCGCCGGTTGGACGGACGACTATGTTGCGCTGGAGCTGGCGGAGATCGCCAAGTATGACGTCATGGCTCACGCGCTGGGATGTCGGCCGCCGACCGGCAGACCCTGCTGGGCGCGAATGACATGTTCACGAGCCTAGGCGTGCGTGACCACGTGGGGGCCCAACTCAAGTTTGAGGCCGGGATGCGTGAGAACGCCGAGTTGCGTGAGCAGGTCGGCAAGCTGACCGCCGAGCTTGCCAAGGCATGCAAGCCGCGCGACCAGTTCCGGGATGCTTTGAACCAGAAACGCGGGAAGCACGTGTGTGGTAAGTGGGGCCCGATGACCGCCGCGCCGAGCTCGAGAAGATGCCAAACCACATCGCCCTGGCATTAAGGCAGGCGTTGGCGTTGGACGCGGCCGACGCGGGCGCGGCGATGGGAACCGTCGATGAGATGCGGGATGATGCGGATCTCGCGCTACAGGTTGGGTGCACGTCGTCGTCGATGCTGGCCCGCTGCGCCTACGAGCTGGGTGTGCGGACGGGGTGCAGCAGCACCGATGTGCTCTACGCGCTGGCGGCGAAGTTTCTGGACCATATTCTGGCGCAGCGGGAGCAGCTCGACGGGGCGGGTGGCGACACGCCGGGCGTGTGGCGCTTTTAACCGGACCGCGCGGTCCGGTTACCCTTGTTGTAGGCAAGTGCTTCTGGCTTCTTGGCACTAGTGACACGTGCAAGCGTGAATAGCGGAATTTAGGTCCCGCCAGTCAGAGGTCTTGCTAGCGATACTCCTGGCACTGGTAGCCGTTTCTTGGCTGGTCGGGGTTGACACCCCTCGGGTCGCGTCAATTCATCATTTAGTTTTGCCCCTGGTGGGCGCAGCGCATAAGCCGTTGCGCCTGCCTGGCATATTCACTGGAAGTGTCAAACATGACTGATATTGAATCTTTACGCGCCCGCCAGGATGCCATTGTGCGACGGGTGAAAGCACGGGGCGCCGAGGTGCTCGGCGATATCGAGGATGAACAATTTAGATCCCTACAGGATCGGATCGGAGAGATCGAGCGGCGGGAGCAGCTGCACGCCGGCGCGGCGCCCAGCACGGCCAGCACCGCGGCCACGGCGGCTAGTGCGGTGCGCGCGCTCATTTGATCATCCCGCCCCTTGGGGCTGCCGGGTGAACAAGCCGACGGCGCGCGCGACCACGATGACAACGAGTTCTGCGTAGGCGTCCCACACTGACAGCAATATGGCGACCGAGAACGCGGCGCGCGCCAGCGCCGCGGACTGAGATGCGAGGGTGGTCATTTGATCTGCCTTCCCGCTCCGACAGCCGGTCAAACTCGTCGGCCGCCGCGATCAGCGCGCGGGCAAGCGGTAGGTGTCACGACGGTGTCACAAGTCGCGGTTAACTCATGCACAACACCGCCGAACGCCTGCGAACACCGACGGACATATCTCCGCTGGTTGAGCGAAGTATCCGACGCGGCGGCGAATGTCTCCGGACACTCACGGATATCTGCTGGGCCGCCTTGTAAGCGAGCGGTCGTCAGTTCAATCCTGACAGGAGGCTCCGCACTCGGGGGTGTCTGCGCTGGTAAACGCCGTTTTGTGGCCGAATACCCGAGCAGGCGAGGCCGGACTCGTCGGGCTGCTGTGTGCAACCGTCGCCGCCGTTGTCTGGTTCTCAACGGTGTTTTATTTCCAGGGCCGGTCGACGTCCAAGGATAGATACTTGGCTGCCTTCGTGAGTATGCGCCGTGTGGCGGCTGCGTCGACATTTGCATCCTGAAGGACCTCTACACTTACTCCTCAAGAGGAGTTCTCATGACTTGTCGCCGTCTGGTGTCGGTGCTCGGTGCTGTGTCGGTGGCGATCATCGTCCCTGTCCAGGCTCACGCCCAGTCTCCGACACAGTGTTTGACCAACACCCCCAAGGGCAAGCAGGTCTACGTGCCCTGCGATCTGCTCAACGCCGGCGCCAATTTCCCGCCGGGGCAGCGTTGTCCTCCACCGCTCGAGCAGTACCCGAAAGATGTGGCGGACTGGTGTGGCGAAGGCCCAGGCCTTGCGAGTCCCGCGCCCACGAGCCCTACGACTCCGACAAGTCCTACGAGCCCTGTGAGTCCTACGAGCCCTGTGAGTCCTACGAGTCCCACGACCCCGGCGGCTCCGGGCAATGCTCGGTGACGACATCCTGCACGGTCAATCCGACGTGGTGCTGTCCTATGTCGGCGTCACCAAAGCCGTCTGATGGTTTCTAGACGTAAAGTCCGCTCCACCGAGTGTCTAGCTGGCTCGCCGCCTTCGGACTCTTCGTATTTTCCATCGCCTTAGGTATCTATTCTTTTCTGTTATTTGGTTAATATCTGTTATTTGAGTGGCGAGGTTTCGAACTCTATATAGTATTTCTTGTTGTTCGGTTGATTTTGCAGCTTCTTTACGATCAGTTCGGTTGCGAGGGGTCATCGCCCATGACGTCGGCGAAGTTCGCGGTCAGTTCGGCGATCCCCCGCTCCACGAGTTGATCATCTTGGCGCGGATCGTAATGGGCCCCCATGATACCGGCGCCAACATAGGCGCCGGCCGCGATCGCCGACCACCTCGTCACCGCCTGGCGCACGCGCTGGTTCCCCGCAGTGACCCCCATCCGATCGGCGAGCGCCTGGGTCAGGACCCGCTTGCGGGCGAGTGAGGCCTGTTTTCTCAGATCCGAGTTTGTGGTGACGATCTCCGCCATCGCGATCATCCGGTCCTGTGTGATCACGCCGCGCCCCTCGGTGATCGCGGTTATCACCGAGGCGGTGGCGATGAGCAGCGCTTGTTCTGGGTTGGTGCCTGCCTCAACATCTCCGAGCGCGGCGGCGCTGGCTTGGATGAGGTCTTCGACAATGGACAACAGAACCGCGTCCTTGGTCGCGAAGTAGCGCGCGAACTCAGGCGGCGCTACCCCGGCGGCGGCAGCGATCTGATCGACGGTCGTAGCCTCATACCCGCACCTCGTACAGAGGTCCAAGGTGGCATCAATAAGCCGCTCGCGACAATCCTTCTGCGCCCCCACGCGGTGACTCTAGCAAATCAACTGCGCAGATCAGCGGATATTCCGAAATGTCAGACGTCGGCCCTGGTTTTCACGAGGTCGGCACATCGGGCAGTCGCCGACCTGGCTGGACGTCTGACCACGGTATAACCATGTATGAAGGCGCGAGCGGTCCGGGTGAATATCCAACGGCCTATTGCACGTTCGACAGCGGCCAACCCGACCTCGAATGCCGGGCAGGCGTGGTACCCAGCAAACTGCAAACGTTCGTCGGGGGGCTTCGGCAAAACTTTACAGAATGATGTCTTTTTGTAAAGATGCATCGGTGGGTGGAAGGGGTGACCGATGGCCTACCCAACGAATCGGGTAGTACCGGCTCTCGGCTTGGCGGCACACCTGGGCCGCGGCATGCAGCGCGTAGCAACCGATGCCGTCATTGGCCGGATGCGGTCGCTGCCACGAACAATCAGCGAGCTCGACGCCCGGTCGCTCTCCGAACTCATGGGCCGCCGGGTGACCTCGGTGTCGGTGATCGGTGGCGACGCCGGGACGTCGTCACGGGCTCGGCTGGCACTGACCGGCGACGGCGTCCCGGCCTCGGTGTTCGTCAAGATGCGTGCCGAAACCGTCGCGACCCGGCTGATGGGTGAACTGGGCCGACTGGCACACACCGAAGTGCTGTTCTACCGCGAGTTGTCGTCACAGCTCACCGGCGTGCCCGCGGCCTACGGCTCGGCGTTCGACTCGCTGACCGGTCGCTTTGTGCTGGTACTCGAAGACCTGGCTGTCGATCCTTGCGAGTTTCCCGACACCCTGCATCCGCTCGACAAGGATGAGGCGAGCATGATCGTCGAGCTGCTGGCCCAATTGCACGCGACGTTCTGGAAACGTCCGCCCGAATGGGTGTACTCCGCGTCCGGCGATCACACGTCGCTACTTACCGGTTCGCTGTTGAACATCTCGGCTCGCAGACTGGCCGAGCGCACCTCCATTCCCGTCGAAGACGGTCGCTTCATCATCGACAACTATCGCGCGGTTGCCAAAGTGATTGACAGAGAACCGAATACGGTGATGCACGGTGACGCGCATCCCGGCAACCTCTATTTCCGCAACGGTGAAGCGGGATTGCTCGACTGGCAGGCGGTTCGCCGCGGACACCCCGGCCGCGAACTGAGCTACACGCTGATCACCAGCATGACCACCGCAGATCGTCAGGCCTGCGAACGCGACCTACTCGCCGTCTATCGCCAAGCACTGGCGGCCGGGGGCGGCCCCGAGCTGGATGCCGACGAGCTCTGGCTGCGCTATCGGCAAGGGTCGCTGTACGCCTACGTCGCACCGCTGATCACCGCCGGAATGGGCGGCATGCAAGTCGAAAGCATTGCGATGGAAGGCGTCAAACGCGGCGTGGCGGCACTGACCGATCTCGACACCGTGGCCGCGCTCAAGCAGTCACTGGTGTAAGGCCAACGCTAAGTTCTGAAGTCATGAAGTTGACCGTTCTCGGCAGCGGCGGCTGGATTCCCACCAGCTCCCGGCAGACGAGCTGCTACCTGATCACCTCCGGCACCGAAGCTCTGGTGCTGGATGCCGGAACCGGTCTGGGCGCGCTGCACATCAACCCCGCTCTGCTGGATGGCGTCGAGACGGTGACGGTGGTGCTCAGCCACTTTCATCTCGATCACGTGACCGGGCTGGGCTTCATCAGCGCGCGCGGGCTGGGCGGCCGAGAGCTGACGATCGCAGGCCCCGGCTCGCTGTCCTACGGCCGGCCCACCCGATCGATCGTTGAGGATCAGCTTCTCGCTTCGCCGTTTCAGACGGCCTCACCGGTGGCACCGGCACGCTGGGCGGAGCTGGGTTGGGACACGTTGGGCTTCGCCGGTCATGAGATCCAGACGTGGGAGCAGACCCGGCACACTTTGCCGTCCGCGGGCTGTCGGGTCGGCGACCTGCTGGCCTATTGCACCGACACAGAGTTCGACCCGGAGACCATCCGCCGCGTGGCGGGCGTGACCACGCTGCTCCACGAAGCGTGGGAGCCGACCGCCGCCGAGCGCGGCCATACCTCCGGTGACGAGGTCGGCATCATCGCCGTCGAGGCCGGAGTGTCACGCCTCCTGATCACCCACAACCACCCCCTGCCCGGCGTGCCCGAAAGCACGGCGATCGCCGCGCAGGCACGGTTCGCCGCCGCGGCTTCAGCCGCCGACGGGGCCGTTCTGGAGCTGAGCCAGCCGAATCATGACCACGATTTGGTCACAACTAGGCGCTTCTCTTAGTCGAAGAAGACAACCTACTGCGCTACGTTGTTGCTGGTAGCAGCCGTTTTGACAGGTTCGTAAAAACGAGCCCGTTAGTTGGGCCACAATCGCGTTACACATCAAGGTGCCGCATAATGGGTACTCAGCTCTCTAAGTAGACCGCGCACATTGCAACCCGGGGGTCACGCGCGGCGCCCATGAACAGTCGAGGTTGTAGTGGCAGACCTGCAGCGATCCGGTGCTAAGCATCGCCATCGTGCGACGTCGCCGGCAATGCAAGGGCGCGGGTTCGTCAGTGCGTTCATGGCGTTGGTCGCGGTGGCCGTGGTGGTGGCGACCGGGTCGGGTTGGTGGATGGCCCACGGCATGCTGGGCGGGATCACCGTGTCGCAGGCCCTTAGCTCCCAGGATCCGAAATCAACCGGCGACGGACAGAACATCCTGCTGATCGGGCTCGACTCGCGCAAGGACCAGGACGGCAACGACCTGCCCTGGGCCATGCTGAAGCACTTGCACGCCGGCGACTCCGACGATGGCGGCTACAACACCAACACCTTGATCCTCGCGCATGTCAGCGCCGACGACCGGGTGACCGCGTTCTCGATTCCCCGTGACGACTGGGTGCCGTTCAACGGGGTACCCGGCTACAACCACATCAAGATCAAAGAGGCCTACGGGCTCACCAAGCAGTACGTCGAGCAGAAACTCATCAACAAAGGTGTGAGCGACCAGAAGGACCTGGAGACCCGCGGCCGCGAAGCCGGCCGCGCTGCGACGCTGAAAGCGGTGCGGAACCTGACCGGGGTGCCCATCGACTTATTCGCCGAGGTCAATCTGGCCGGTTTCTACGACCTGACCAAGAGCCTGGGCGGCGTCGAAGTGTGCTTGAAGCACGCGGTGTATGACGATTATTCGGGCGCCGACTTCGCAGCGGGACGCCAAACGCTGGACGCCGAACAGGCGCTGTCATTCGTCCGGCAGCGGCACGGGCTGGAAAACGGTGACCTGGACCGCACCCACCGTCAGCAGGCATTCCTCTCGTCGGTCATGCGCCAACTGCAGGATGCGGGCACCTTCACCAATCTGGGCAAGCTCAAGAGCCTGATGGCGGTGGCGCGTAAAGACGTCGTGTTGTCGTCGGGCTGGGACGAGGACCAGTTCCGCCGGATGGGCGCGCTGGCGGGCGGCTCTATCGAATACCGGACGCTGCCGGTGGTGCGCTACGACAACATCAACGGTCAAGACGTCAACATCATCGACCCCGCCGCGATCAAGGCCGAAGTGGCCGCCGCCTTCGGCATGTCCTCGTCGGCCACGACCACCACCTCCGAGGTGCCGAGCCCGTCGACGGTGGTCGACGTGGTCAACGCCAGCAACACGAGCGGGCTCGCCAGCCAAGTAGCGCGTGCGCTGAAGAAAGACGGCTACACCACCGGGGCGATACGCGACCGTGTTCGCGGCGAACCCACCGCCACCACGATCGAGTACGCACCGGGCGCCGAGAACGACGCACGCACCGTGGCGACGCTGCTGGGCATCGATGCGCCTGACAAACCGAATCGCACGCTCGAATTCGGGCACGTCGAGGTCATCGTCGACGGCAACTACTCCGCACCGTCGCAGGACGAGTCCACTTACAGTGACGGTTCCACTTCCAGTGACGATTCCACGTCCAGTTCGGCCTCGAGCCTTTCCGGCAGTTACGGCTACCACCAATCACATACGAGCACCGACACCACCGAGCGGACGCCCGATCAGGGCAAACCGATCGGCGGCGGCGGCGTGCCCTGCGTCAACTGAGTTCTGCCGGATCCTTCCGCAACAAGAACGCCAGCACGGCGCTCTCGAAGGCCTCTTTTGCCTCGATCATCGTCCAGTGACCGCAGTTGGGGAACACGTGCAATTCGGCATTGGGAATGGTGCGCATCGGGAGCAGGGCCATATCCAGTGGGCTGACCCGGTCGTCACGGCCCCAGGTGATCAGCGTCGGCGCCTGCACCCGGTGCATCACCGCCCACGGCTGCGGCCCCTTGGACGACTCCATGGCCTTCATCATCTGCGCGAACGCCGCGCTGCCGTACATCCGTCGCGCGCCGGCCAGTGTCTGTGGATCGGTGGCGTGGGTCCAGCGCTCCTCGATGAGTTCCTCGGTCACGATTGCCGGGTCATAGACCATCGAATGCAGCCAGCGGACCAGCCGCTCCCGGCTGGGCTCGTCGGTGAACTCCTGCAGCAGCCGAATGCCTTCCGCCGGCCCCGGTGTGAGGATGTTGCGGCCGATGCCGCCGATGGTCACCAACCGGCGCACCCGCTCGGGATGAGCGACCGCGAAGTTGATCGCGACACCACCGCCCATCGAATTGCCCACGATGTCAACGGTATCCAGGCCAAGCGCATCGACGAAGCGCACCAACGCATCCAGCGCGGTGATCATCGGGTGGCCACCGAAATCGTCACTGACGCCGAAGCCGGGGAACTCCAGTATCAGACAGCGAAAGAATTCAGCGAACGCACCCAGCACGCCACGGAAGTTGCGCCATCCCGTCACACCCGGACCGGAACCGTGCAACAGCAGCAAGGGTGGCCCGGTGTCGATCAGGCCCGCCTCGTGATAGCGCAGAACACCCGCGTCAGTGGTGATTTCACGCAACGTGTCCTCGTAAGTGGCCTCAGGCATCAGCGCCGCTCTCCCCCGCTAGCGGGAGGTGCCCA
>JAFAID010000586.1 GCA_019236925.1 Mycobacterium sp.
GGCCAGGACGCCCATCTTCGCCGAGATTTCCATGGACGGCCGGAACAAGTCGACGGCGTGGCCACCGGTCTTGCGCAAGGTCGGCGCGCGTTCGACGACGGTGGCATCGAAACCATAGCGGGTCAGCCAGTAAGCCAGCACCGGTCCGGCGATGCTGGCACCAGAGATGAGGATTCGCATCGCGCACCTCCCTACGACCTGTCCGGCCCGGATCATCACTGGGCTAGAGTCCAAGGCTATGCGCTTCGGACTCTTCATTCCGCAGGGTTGGCGGCTGGATCTGGTCGGGATTGACCCCGCCAAGCACTGGGCGGTGATGCGCGACCTGGCCGCCCACGCCGACGACGGCGTGTGGGACTCGCTGTGGGTCTACGACCACTTTCACACGGTGCCGATGCCGACCGCCGAAGCCACCCACGAGGCGTGGTCGCTGATGTCGGCCTACGCGGCGACCACGTCGCGGATCAAGCTCGGCCAGATGTGCACGGCGATGAGCTACCGAAATCCGGTCT
The DNA here is from genome assembly GCA_019236925.1 of Mycobacterium sp. Lineage (GTDB taxonomy): Bacteria > Actinomycetota > Actinomycetes > Mycobacteriales > Mycobacteriaceae > Mycobacterium. Next base: position 513 of record JAFAID010000586.1, read on the forward strand.
ACCTGGCCAAGGTGGCGGCCACCGCCGACATCATCTCGGGCGGCCGCATCCAGATGGGTATCGGCGGCGGCTGGTACGAACACGAATGGCGCGCTTACGGTTACGGTTTCCCGTCGGCGGGGGTGCGGCTGGGACGGTTGGACGAAGGCGTGCAGATTATGCGCGACGCCTGGCGTGACGGCAAGGTCAGTCTCGACGGTAAGCATTACCAGGTCGACGGCGCGCTCGTGGCCCCGAAGCCGTTGCAGGACAGTGGGATTCCACTGTGGATCGCCGGCGGTGGTGAGAAGGTCACGTTGCGCATCGCCGCGAAATACGCGCAATACACCAACTTCACGCCCGAGGCCGCCGGGTTTGCGCACAAGTCCGAAGTGCTTGCGGGGCATTGCCGTGACCTCGGCACCGACTACGACGCGATCGTGCGCTCGGTCAACGTCAACGCCGTCATCGGCACCTCGGAGGCCGACGTCAAAGACCGGCTGCAGCGCATCCGCGACCGGCTAGCCGATTACATACCGGAATCCGCGGCCGATGCGATGATCGGTGGCACCACCGGACCCGAGTCGGCAACCGGCACCGCAGAACAGGTGATCGAGCGGCTGCAACAGCTGCGCGGTTTGGGCTGCGAGTACGTGATCTGTTATTTCCCGGAGGCCGTCTATGACCGCTCCAGCATCGAGCGGTTCGAGAAGGACGTGATTCCGGCGTTGAGCTAGACGTCGGTAGTGCTGTATCTCGTCTTGACCGGCGGGGCGGCGAGCAGCGGGGGCAGTTCGGCCACTTTGCCTTCGCCGGCACGAAAAGCGCGGTAGGCCTGGTCGTGTTCGACCGAATCCCAAAGCTCGTAGATGATCCAGTGCGCTTCGTCGTCGTCATCGACCAGCACGTCGGTGCGGAAGTTCCCGTCGAACGCCCGGGTGGTTTCCAGGGTCCGGCTCATCAGGTCGCGCGCCGCGGGTACCGCGTCGGGCTTGAACTTCAGTTCCAGTAACACCGTGACTGCCATAGGCGCCAACCTAATGCAGGGCCGCCATGCGCCCCCTGCGAGAATGGGATTTCCACTTTTCGGAAGGCTGTTATACGGTTCAGTGAGCAATATTCTGGCCGCTGGACGGATGATCGCTGGAGGATCGCTCGATGCAGAAAGCTCTTGCCCCCGACATCTCCACCTGGCCCGACGACAGCCCGCAGCTGATCGGCAGTCGATGCGGCGATTGTGGCGCCACCACCTTCCCGGTGCAGCAGCGGTGTCCGCGCTGCAGTGGCGGCCAGATGAGCGAGTTGTTGTTGCCGCGCAGCGGAACGTTGGTGGCATGGACCACCCAGGGTTTCCCGCCCGGGGCTCCCTACGCCGGCCCGACCGGTGACGATTTCGTGCCGTTCGGCGTGGGCCTGGTCCAGCTCGGCGACGTGATCCGAGTCGAGGGCCGGCTGACCGAGAACGACCCGGCCAAGCTGAAGTTCGGCCAGCAGGTCGAGCTCACCATGGTGCCGTTCACCACCGACGCCGACGGCAACGAGATCGTCACGTTCGCGTTCCAGCCGGTCTAGTGGCGATCGCGAGCGCGGCGGAGCCGGGTGAAGCGGGTCGCCACCATCTATCCAGTGCGATCGCGAGCGCGGCGGAGCCGGGTGAAGCGGGTCGCCACCATCTACCCAAGAGGAGCCCAAGATGAGTAACGATGTAGCCATCATCGGCGTGGGCCTGCATCCATTCGGCAGGTTCGAGAAGACCGCGATGCAGATGGGTGCCGAGGCCATCCAATTTGCGTTGACAGACGCCGGCGTGGACTGGAAGGACATCCAGTTCGGGTTCGGCGGCAGCCACGAGGTGTCCAACCCCGACGCGGTGACCCGCCTGGTTGGGCTGACCGGCATTACCTTCACCAACGTGTTCAACGCCTGCGCCACCGCGGCCAGCGCCATTCAGCAGACCGCCGACACCATTCGATTGGGCAAGTACGACATCGGCATTGCCATCGGGCTGGACAAGCACCCCCGCGGCGCCTTCACCGACGACCCCGCCAAGCTGGCGCTGCCGCAGTGGTATGCGCAAAACGGCCAGTTCGTCACCACCAAATTCTTCGGAATAAAGGCCAACAAGTACCTGCACGACCACAACATCTCCCAGGCCACCCTTGCCAAGGTGGCCGCCAAGAACTTTCGCAACGGCGCTCTGAACCCAAATGCCTTTCGTCGCAAGCCAATTCCTGAGGAGCAGATCCTCAACTCGACGGTGCTCAACTACCCGCTGACGCAGTACATGTTCTGCGCACCCGACGAGGGCGCGGCGGCGGTGGTGATGTGCCGAGCCGACATGGCGCACAAGTTCACCGACAAACCGGTTTATGTGCGAGCCACCGAGATCCGCACCCGCCGTTACGGCGCCTACGAGGTGCACGCCACCTTCGCGCCTCTCGACGAAGACGTTTCGCCCACGGTGTACGCGGCCAAAGCCGCCTACGAGGCGGCGGGCATCGGACCGGAGGATGTTGACATCGCCCAGCTGCAGGACACCGACGCCGGCGCCGAGGTCATCCACATGGCCGAGACGGGTCTGTGCGCCGACGGCGAGCAGGAGAAGCTGGTGGCCGACGGCGCCACCGAGATCCACGGCTCCATTCCGGTCAACACCGACGGCGGGTTGATCGCCAACGGCGAGCCGATCGGCGCATCGGGCCTACGTCAGGTGCACGAGCTGGTGCGCCAGCTGTGCGGTGAGGCGGGTGAGCGTCAGGTGCCCGGTAATCCGCGCGTCGGCCTGGCGCAGGTATACGGCGCACCCGGTACCTCGTCGGCGACGATCCTTTCGCTTTAAATCGCCGGGCCCAGCAGGTCGTCGGCGTCGCGGATGACATAGCCGTAGCCCTGCTCGGCCAGAAACCGTTGCCGGTGCGCGGCGTACTCGGCGTCTTGGCTGTCGCGGGCCACCACCGAATAGAACACCGCCCCGCCACCGTCGGCCTTGGGCCGCAGCAACCGGCCCAGCCGCTGCGCCTCCTCCTGCCGTGAGCCGAACGTTCCCGAAACCTGTACCGCCACTGCGGCTTCCGGCAAGTCGATAGAGAAGTTGGCCACTTTGGACACCACCAGGGTGCCGACCTCACCACGACGGAAGGCGTCGAACAGCGCCTCGCGCTCCGCGGTCTTGGTCGACCCCTGGATCACCGGGGCATCCAGCACGGCCCCGAGTTCGTCGAGCTGATCCAGGTATGCGCCGATCACCAGCGTCTGCTCGCCGGGGTGGCGGCTCAGGATCGACTTGACCACCGCGATCTTCGAGTGGGCCGTAGAGCAGAGCCGATAGCGTTCCTCGGGTTCCGCGGTGGCGTACGTCATCCGCTCGCTGTCGGTCAGCGTGACACGAACCTCGACGCACTCCGCCGGTGCGATCCAGCCTTGTGCCTCAATGTCTTTCCACGGCGCGTCATAGCGTTTCGGGCCGATCAGCGAAAACACGTCGCCCTCTCGGCCGTCCTCGCGGATCAGCGTCGCCGTCAACCCCAGCCGCCGCCGAGACTGCAGATCGGCAGTCATCCGGAACACCGGCGCCGGCAGCAGGTGCACCTCGTCGTAGATGATCAGCCCCCAGTCGCGGCTGTCGAACAGCTCCAGGTGGCGGTATTCGCCCTTGGTGCGACGGGTGATCACTTGATAGGTGGCGATGGTGACCGGCCGAATTTCCTTGCGTTCCCCAGAGTATTCGCCGATCTCATCTTCGGTCAGCGAGGTGCGGGCGATCAGCTCGCGTTTCCACTGCCGGCCGGCGACGGTGTTCGTGACCAAAATCAACGTCGTCGCACTGGCTTTCGCCATGGCCGCCGCGCCGACGAGTGTCTTGCCCGCTCCACACGGCAGAACCACCACGCCCGAGCCGCCCGCCCAGAACGAGTCAGCGGCCATCTGCTGATAGTCGCGCAGATGCCAGTCGTCCTGCTTGAGGCTGATCGGATGTGCCTCGCCGTCGACATATCCGGCCAGATCCTCGGCGGGCCAGCCGATTTTCAGCAGCATCTGCTTGACCCGGCCGCGCTCGCTGGGGTGCACGACGACGGTGTCGTCGTCGATCCGCGCGCCCAGCATCGGTGTGATCTTCTTGTGGCGCAACACTTCTTCGAGCACGGCGCGGTCCAGGCTGACCAGCGACAGGCCGTGGGCCGGGTTCTTCACCAACTGCAGCCGCCCGTAGCGGGCCATGGTGTCGACGATGTCGACCAGCAGCGGCTGCGGGACGGCATAGCGGGAGTAGCTGACCAGCGCGTCGACCACTTGTTCGGCGTCGTGGCCCGCGGCGCGCGCGTTCCACAACGCCAGCGGGGTGATGCGATAGGTGTGCACATGCTCGGGTGCGCGCTCCAGCTCGGCGAACGGTGCGATTGCCGCGCGCGCAGCACCGGCCAGCTCATGCTCAACCTCGAGCAGCACCGTCTTGTCGGACTGCACGATCAACGGCCCGTCAGTCATTCAGCGCCGCTCTCCCCCGCTAGCGGGAGGTACCCACACCTCATCACTCCTCCTTGTATTCTCGCCGGCGCGCACAACCCCCCATTATCCGTCGTCGGCCGACACGACCGACGTTATGCGGTGCACGGCGAACTCACGTGCGCGGCCGGATGCAGAATCGAACGCCACCAGCTGCCCGCCGGCCACCGTGATCGGCGACACCACCCGCTGCGTGGCCACACCGGCGGCATCGACGTAGCCGATCACCACGGTGTCCTGCCGCCGGGCGGCGCGCTGCAGCAGCGACATGGCGACCGCGGGGTCGATCCGGACACTGCCGAACGGCGCGGTGGTCACCTTACGGAGCACCGCGACGACCGCGCTCAGGCTTTCGCCGCTCGGGCGCGACATGGGTCGGATCGGCCGACGCCGCTGCGGCGCTGGTACCCGAGCGCCGCGGGCCCGGATGTCGACGATGGTGCCAGTGGAGTCCTCGGCGGCCGGGGCGAAACCGGCGTCTTGCAACGCCGCGAGCACTTCGCTGATCGGCGCCTGGGATATCGCCACGGTCGGCGCCAGCACACGCAGGCCCAGCGTTTGGGCCTCGGCGGACGCCACCGCCTGGGCGAGCAGCGCCGGGTCTTCGCATCGCACGAACGATGCGGCCATGCCGATCCTCAACTGCCCGTGCCGGCGAGCGACGTCGTCGATCAGATAGGTAAGTCCTTGCGGCACCGGTGTTTTGGAGTGCCTGTTGAACAGCGAGTGCAACGCGTCAGCGGTTTTGCCGATGTCCAAGGCGTGCCGGATCGACTGTTCGCTGACGCGGTACACCATCGCCGTTCCCGCGGACTCGACGGTCGCCACCGCGGCCAGCTCCTCACCGAGATCGCGTTCGAGCGGCCCGGGAACCACGACGGTCAGGTCGGCCTGCACCAGGAAGTGGTCGATCGGCGCGGGCAACGCACGTGCCATCGCGTCGACGACATCGGCGTCCCCGCCTTCCAAGCCGTCGCCAACCAACGCGCGGCCGGGCGTGCTGATCGCTCCACGGCCCACCAGGCCGACCAGGTGTGCCTCTTCCAGCAGGTCCGCCACCGGGGCTGGCTGTAGCCGCTTAGTCCAGCGCGGCCGCCGCCAGATCAGCGCTGCCGACGCTGTGTTCTTGTCCACTCCCGCGCCGGGCGGCAGCTCGGCCAACATGCCCAGCAGCAGCCGGCGATCCAGCGGGGCCGCCGTCGAGTACAGCGAATCCGACAGCGCGGCATAGAGTTTGGCGTCGGGACCGCGGGTCCCGATCAACGCCGGACGACCCGCGAGATCAAGCCAGGTGGTGGCCAGTAGATACCAGCGGTCGGCGGGTGACGCCTCGGCGAACCGGTCGGCGGCCACCGTCGGCGCCCAGTAGGGCGCCTCACCGCCGGCCGGTTGCGGATCGGGCAGCCCGGTGGCGATCAGGCCAGCCGCGGCGGCCAGCTCGAGAATCAAACCCAGTCGGGCCTCGTCGATGCCGGTCACCTTCGCCAGCCGCCTGACCTCACGCACGCCTAAGCCGCCGCTGCGCAGCTCGGAAATCGGTGCCGCGCCGAGCGTTTCGAGCAGCGCGTCGAGTTCACGCAGCACGTCGATGACGGCGCCGGCGGCTGCGGCGTCGGCGTCGGCGGGTGTGGTGGTGGCGACTACCGGATCCGGCGCTGCCAGCTGCACCGGCCCGGGTGCCTCGCCGCGCAGCACCTGCCCGACATGGCGCGGCAGGATCACCGTGTCGGCATCGATTCGCCGCAGTAATCCCATCCCGAGCAGCTGTGGCACCGGGCGATCCGCGGGCGCGCCCGGTGCGGCGTCGCGAGTCCGTCCCAGCGGGGACCCTTCCAGCAACTTATCCAGCAGTTCCCGCTGTGGGTCATCGAGACCGTCGATCAGCTCGGCGATCTGCTCGCCGCTCGCCGACGTGTCTTCCAGGGTCACTTGCCCCGGATGCCACGACAGCCCGGCACCGGCATCAGGGGCGACTCGTAGCTCGGTTTCGCCCCACACCAACGCGCGTTCTTTGAGGTCGTCGAGGGCGCCGAGAACCTCGGATTCGGGCGCGCGACCGCCGGTCAGTGCGAGCAACTTGGCGACGGGCACCGGCGCGGTATCCGCGTGCAGAACCAGCAGGGCGTCGATCACGGCGAGACGCAGGAAGTCCAGCTCGTCGGCCGCGGCCTTGACCGACTGACGGGCCTGGGCGCGTGCCGCAAGGGCTGCGATGCTGCCAGGTGGTGGCTGGGCAAGATCGGGCCTTAGCTCCAGCAGGCGGATCAGCCGCTCGTCGGGCAAGTCGGCCAGCCAAGACCCCAGCGGGATGCCCGGGGTGTGTTCGGTCATTGCTGACCAGCGTAAAGCAGCCCGGCAAGTGGGACGCGCGAGGCGGCGGCGAGTAAGCGGAGCTTACGAGTGAGGAGCCGAGCAATGGGACTCCCGAGGCGACGGCGAGTAAGCGGAGCTTACGAGTGAGCTTCATATCCCTTCCGGGGGACGCCTCGCGGGCGTGAAAATGGGGTCGGGTCGCCTGTCGACGCCGATCCCTTCTTGGGTCGTATGAGCCCGTGAGTGAGCTTGGCGCCGGGGCCCGACCTGGAAGGGTCACGCACTGTTG
>JAFAID010000596.1 GCA_019236925.1 Mycobacterium sp.
GCGGTATCTGCCCGACGGCAACATCGAGTACCTCGGACGCCTCGATCACCAGGTGCAGATGCGCGGTGTGCGGATCGAGCCGGGCGAGGTGGAAGCCGCACTGGACAAACACCCCGGGATTCGGGAGAACGCGGTGGTGGCGGGAGACGACGGCCGCGGGAACACCCGGCTGGTCGCCCACATCGTGGCGGCGAGCCAGCCCGCGCCGACCACTGCTGAGCTGCGGCGATTCCTCCTCGACTGGCTTCCCACGGCGATGGTGCCGGCCGTCTTCGCGGTCGTGGAGGCACTGCCACACACATCGAGCGGAAAGGTGGACCGCCGGGCCTTAGCGGCAACGGGCGAAGCTGCTCCTGTGCAGGAGCCGGCGTTCGTCGCACCGCGTACGCGCGCCGAGAAGATCCTCAGCGGGATCTGGCGTGAGGTGCTCGATCTGGAACGGGTTGGCGTGCACGACGACTTCTTCGCGCTCGGCGGGTCGTCGACCCATAGCCTGGAGGTCGCGCTGCGGGCGAAGGAGGCCGGCCTGCCGCTGCAGCCGGAGTCGGTGTTCTTGTTCGGCACGATCGCCGAGTTAGCCGACGAATATGGCCAGGCCGCCGCGGACGCGCCAGACCTCGAAGAGGCTGCGCAAGAGGTAGCCGACAGCGAGGTCGTCAACGCGGGCCGGGCCGACCAGGACCTCCCCGCACCGGCTGCGGCAGTACCGACGCATCCGACCGGCCAGCAGACACGAAACACGGTGATCGAAAGCATCGGCACCTACCTGCCCGCGGAGGCGGTTTCGACCGAGACCGTCCTCGCAGGATGCGTCAACCAGATCGGGATACCGCTGGAACGCCTGACCGGCATCAAGAGCAGGCGCGTGGTCGGGCCTGGCGAGTTCTCGATCGACCTGGCCCGCAACGCGGTGGCCGACTGCCTGGCACGGTCGAGCTACGCGGCCGACGAGATCGATCTGGTCATCTGCTGCAACATCTCCCGCTACGACGGACCGGGGCAGATCATGTTCGAGCCCAGCACCGCGGCCCGGTTGCTGGCGCAATGCGGACTGACCAATGCGATGGCTTTTGACATCTCCAACGCATGTGCCGGGATGTTCACCGGCGTTGCTGTGGCCGACGCGTTTTTGCAGACCGGACTGGTCCAGCGCGCCCTGGTGGTCAGCGGCGAATACGTCAGCCATATCGCCGAGACGGCGCAGCGGGAAATCGAAGGGCCGATGGATCCGCGACTCGCGTGCCTGACCGTTGGCGACGTCGGTGCCGCGGTGGTTTTGGAGCGTGGCCCCAACGGCCGCGTCGGCTTCCACGAGATTGATATGGCCACGCTCAGCCGGTACAGCACCGTATGCGTCGCCAAAGCGAGCAATGGCCCGCAGGGCGGCGCGATCATGACGGTCGACTCCATCGCCGCAACCGCTACGGCGGTCAAGCGCACCGTGCCATATGTCGCGGCCGTGATGAAGCGGCACGGGTGGCGGCTTGAGCACTGCGATCACATCGTCATGCACCAGACATCGGAAGCGTCGCTCAACGACGCCGTCTTCGCGGTAAACCAGATGTTCGGACACGCCGCCGCTCACTCGGGCAACGTCATCAACAATTTGGCGGAGAGAGGTAACACCGCCAGCACAACACATTTCGTCGCCCTCGCCGACCAGATCCAGACCAACCGGATCAAGTCCGGAGACAACGTGGTCTTCGGCATCAGCGGCTCCGGAACGACGGTGGGCACCGCCTTGTACACGTTCGACGACCTCCCGGCTCGGATGCGCAGGGCACCCAACGGCCAACGCAGCCACAGCTTCTCGATTAACCAGCGACCAGCTGAGTCACCGGCGATGCCCCGCGTGCGAATCGAAGGGGTCGGCACCGCCCCCGCCGTTCAATCCGCGCCTCGGAGTGCGGTCGGCCTCGCGGTGCAGGCCGCGACAGCGTGCCTGGACCAGAGCGGTATCGACCCGACTGCGCTCGATCTGATCCTCTACGCCGGGGTGTACCGGGACGAGTACATAGCCGAACCAGCCATCGCGGCACTTGTCGCCGGCGAGCTCGGGATCAACGAAGACATCGAATCCCCTGACGGACCAAAGACTTTCGCCTTCGATGTGCTCAACGGCGCGGTCGGATTCCTCAACGCGTGCAATGTCGCTGTCCAAATGATCGGCGCTGGCAAGGCCGAACACGCGATGGTCGTGGCTTCAGAAATCGAAAACAACAGCGTAGACGGCGACCACCCGTTGTATGGCCTCGGCGAAACGGGCTCGGCTGTGATGCTGGGTGGGGCCGGCGAGGCAGAGGGCTTCGGCCGGTTCGTCTTTCATCACCACCCGGAGTACGGCCAAGCGCTCGCAACGTATTTCCAGCACCGAGAAGGACAGAGCTGGTTACAGATCGACCGCGATCCGAACCTGGCGACGCACTACCTGGACTGTATTCCCGCTGCTGTCGAGGAACTGCTGAAGCTCGAGGAGATTGACTGCTCCGAGATAGCTGCCGTGTTCCCGCCATACCTGACCGACGCGGACCGCACCGAACTCGCCACGCGCCTTAACATCCCGAGCTCGCGATTCGTCGATCTCGCTGCCCAGGCCGACCCATTCTCCTCGTGCCTGCCGCAGGCGCTGCAACAGGCCCGGCGGCACAAGCTGGTGAAGCCGGGCGACATCGGGTTGATCGTGAGTGTCGGTTCGGGCGTCCAAGTCGGCTGCGCCACCTACCGGTTTTGAGCGTGCGACTCGAAGGTCGAAGCGTCCTGCTGACAGGCGCCACCGGAGGCATCGGGGACGCGATCGCTCGTGAGTTGGCAACGCGGGGTTGTGCTCTCACGGTCACGGGCCGACGTGAAGCGGAGCTCGCGCGCTTGGTCACCGAGCTGGGTCCGTCGGCACGAGGCTTTGCCGCCGACCTGACCAACCTGGCAGAGATACGCGAGTTGCTGGACGACACCGGACCTGTGGATATTCTCGTGGCCTGCGCCGGCATCGATATTCCGCAGGACCTGGCGGACACCAGCGATGAGGTGATCGAGGAAGCGATCCAGATCAACCTCCTTGCGCCCGCTGCACTTTCGCGCGCCGCCCTGCCCTCGATGAAACAGCGCGGAGCGGGTCACATCGTCTTCATCGGCTCGGTGGCCGGACTTGTCGCGACACCCATCAACAGCAGCGTCTATGCAGCGACGAAGTGGGGGCTACGGGGGCTCGGTTTGGCGCTGCGACAAGAGCTGCACGGAACGGGCATCGGTGTCTCGACGGTTTTTCCGGCGGGGGTCCGCGACGCGGGCATGTTCGCCCGGACCGGAATCACCCTGCCGTGGTATGTCGGTACGAGCTCCCCACAGCAGGTCGCCCGGGCCGTGGTTCGAGCGGTCGAGCGGGATCGCGCTGAGGTGGTAGTGGCTGCCGCCGGCGAGCGGCTGGGCGCCGCGATGAGCGGGCTCGCGCCGGTCCTCGTCGGCAGACTCGCCCGAGTCACCGGCCTCGGTCGAATACGGCAAGCGGTGCAGGACGCGCAGAGCCGAGGCTACGGGCCTAACACCGGCCGCTGACTTTCGACAGGGCACCGGGTTACTACTCGTCGCGAAGCTCGGACGACGGTGCGGCCCTGGTGTTTTTCCAGGCCGGCAGGATCGCTGCCAATACCGCCGCCAGAATGGCGAACACTGCGGATCTCGTCGCGTCTGACAACGGGAATACCAACGGGGTAACGGAACCCACGTCGACAACCGCAGCCCGGCAGACGGCTTCGATGATCGCAATGGACAGCACGCCGCCGACCAGGGCGCCCGCTGCGCTGGCGACGACGGCTTCGACGGTTGTTACGGCGAACACCTTGGCTGGGGTCGCGCCAAGCGCTTGGATGAGGGCTATTTCGCGCCGCTGCCGAATTCCGAGAAGCAGCAGGGTCGACGACACTGAGATGAATGCGATAGCGAGTAGACCGTATTTCAACGTGTTCAGCGGCGCGAGAAAGCGGGACTCGCCCTTGGCGACGGCGGATCGATATCCTGATGCGTCTACAACCTTGACGGGCTGGTCGAAGTGGCTGGACCTGATCTCTGCTGCGATCTGATCAAGTGTCGACGTTGCGGAGGGTTTGACGAAGACCAAGTTCGCAGGCTGGGGACCAAAAATCTCCTCGGCAAGTTGGTAACTCGTTTGAATCCTCCGGCCACCTACTTCCGGGGTCGCCACGATCGTGCCGACGACAACCGCCCGAGCTCTCGATCCGCTTCCGAGAATGAGTACGTCGCCCACGTGAATACCGTTCTCGCGGGCGAGGATGCCACCGATGACGAGTTCATTCGCGTTGATGCTCCACTTTGGGGCTTGCCCGGCGAGCACGCGGAAAGAAAAGGTCGGCCGATCCTCGGCTCGTACGTAAGCCAATGATCCATTCGCAAGGGTGATCTCGATTTCCGCCAGCCGCTCAACGGTGCCGACTCCCGGTAAGGACGCCAGTTTTGCCACGGTGTCGGGGGAAAATTTGGCATCCATCGAACCCCAGTCGGTAAATCGCGTAGTGGTGACTACCTGGCGTCCGTCTGCCTGTGCTTGAGCCACGTTTGCGACACCTCGATCGATGGCGACCAGGAATCCGGAGAGCAGCGTCGCGACGGCTACGGGTACCGCGACAGCGCCTGCGATCGCGGATGTTCGCGATTCATCAGAACGCAGTCCGTTGAGCGCGATCGTCAGCGTTGTGCCGAGCGTTCGGTCAGGCCGGAGCCGGATCGACGCGACGACCCGCGCGCTCAGATATGCTGCGGCCAAAAGCAATCCAACGACTGCGATAACAACCCCGCCATTGGCGAACCCAGCCTGCCACGGCTCGAGGCCGCCGGACATTGTGGCCAATCTGGCGGTGATGACTCCGGCAAAACCGATGGCCAGCAACGCCGCCGCTTTGCGCCAGATGCTTCGTGACGCGCTGTCCTCAAGGGCAGCACGGCCGGACAGTTCGGTCGCTATCGCAGTGTTCGATGCCGACATGCTGGGGATGATCGCGGCGAGAACAGCCAAGATCACACCCGTCGCCAGTCCGACCATGACGACGCCCGGTCCGACCACGACCGGGACGTTGACACCAACGAATTGTTGCGTCAGCTCACTGGCGCTGGCAACGACCGGATGTGCGATGACAATGCCCATCAGGATTCCGACGACCGATCCCGCTGCTCCAAGCACACCAGCTTCAGCGAGGAACCCGCTGAGGACGGATAGCGGCGACGCGCCTAGGGCGGCTGCGATCGCGATTTGCCGTCGGCGTTCCTCGACCGACAGACGGGTGAGTTGGGCGATCAGGATGACGCCAATCCCGACCCCGATCAGAGCGAAGATCGCGAGCACCGGGAAAAGCATTGTGTTGACGTTGAATCCAGCTGCGGGGTCATTACGAGTCAGGACCCTGAACCCCGGTCCTAATGCACCTAACGCGTTGACCAGGCGCGCCTGTACTTCCGATGCGCTCGAGTTGTCGGCCACTTTCACGTAGACGGTGTCGACCTGGTCAGATCGAGCGAATTGCGCCTTGGCCGCACTGAGCGGCAACAGCACCACACGTCCGTTGTTGACGGTATCCAGCTGCGGCACTTGCTGAAGCCTGGGCATCGCCAGTTGCCCGACGTCGGTCGCCAGTTTCGCGGAGCTGCCCAGTGTTTTGCCGAGTGTGGTCGAGGTCGCCAACATCGGTGGTTCTCGTTGGCCGGGTTGGCAGACCTTCGGATCGATGATCCATTGTGCTGAACAGTCGATTCCCAAGGCCAGCACGGTAGTTTCGCGATCGCCGTCGCGAACCAACGTGGCTGCACGGACGACCGGCACCAGCACGGACACGCCTGGTACTTTGCGGGCGGTATCGATAGCCGCCGGCCCGACGCCCCCTAGCGTTGCCTCGCCAACGATACGCAACGGCGTAGGACCGGCTATCCGGTAACCGACATCGTCAATAGCGTTGCGAACACTGGTGGTTTCGATCATGACGGCCACAACAATGGCCACCCCGCCACCGAGAGAAATGGCGGCCAGCACCGCGCGTCCGGTATGCCGCCGAATAGCCCGAAGGTTGATGATTCGGAGAACGCTGAGCGTGGCTGCTAGTGACCGGCGCGCCATGTTACGTTGCGACTCAGGTGGATTGAGCTGCTATCGGTTTCGATGCGACCGTCGCGAAGGGAAATGAGGCGGGGAGCCTCGTTGGCGATCGACGGATCATGGGTTACCAGCACGATCGTCTGACCCGCCGAATTGAGATGGTAGAGAGCATCGATAACCCGATGACCGTTCGCGGTGTCTAGATTGCCGGTGGGCTCGTCGGCGAGTATCACATCCGGCGCCATGAACAACGCTCGCGCAATCGCCACCCGCTGCTGCTCACCACCAGAGAGCTCCGCAGGGACCCGTTTGGCCAATGTAGCCAGGCCGAACTGATCCAACAGTTCCATCGCCCGGCGGTGCTGCGAGTACCCGGACTCACCGGCTAGCAAAGCGGGAAGCATCACATTCTCAGCAACAGATAATCCGGCCAGCAGATTGAACGATTGGAATACGTACCCAATTCTCCGACCGCGGACACCAGCCAACTCCTGACGGGAGAG
>JAFAID010000671.1 GCA_019236925.1 Mycobacterium sp.
GTGGTACGGGAGGATGTTCCGCCGGGTGCGCTGGCGGTTTCCAGCGGCCGGCAGCGCAATATCGAAGGCTGGGTCGAGCGCAAGCGGCCGGGTACTGCAGCCGCAGAAGCCGCCGAAAAGGCCAACCGAGGACGCGAGGCCGACCAGACGCGGTGAACCGACTGATTTCGCTTACGATGGGTCGTTCCATCCCCTATCTCAATCCGCATTTCGTTCCCGATACGGCGAGGGCAGCACGGTGAGCCACGACTGGACCGATAACCGCAAGAACCTGATGCTCTTTTCCGGCCGCGCGCATCCGGAGCTGGCCGAGCAGGTCGCCAAAGAACTCGACGTCCACGTCACCGCGCAGACCGCGCGCGAGTTCGCCAACGGCGAGATCTTCGTGCGCTTCCACGAGTCCGTCCGTGGCTGCGATGCGTTTGTCCTGCAATCAGCCCCGGCGCCGGTGAACAACTGGCTGATGGAACAGCTGATCATGATCGATGCGCTCAAGCGGGGCAGCGCCAAGCGGATCACCGCCGTCATGCCGTTCTACCCCTACGCCCGCCAAGACAAGAAGCACCGCGGCCGCGAACCGATCTCGGCGCGTCTGGTCGCCGACCTGCTCAAGACGGCCGGCGCGGACCGGATCGTGACCGTCGACCTGCACACCGACCAGATCCAGGGCTTCTTCGACGGACCCGTCGATCACATGCGCGGGCAGAACCTGCTGACCGGCTACATCGGGGACAACTACCCCGACGGCAACATGGTGGTCGTCTCCCCCGACTCGGGCCGGGTGCGCATCGCCGAGAAGTGGGCCGACGCGCTGGGCGGCGTTCCGCTGGCGTTCATCCACAAAACCCGCGATCCGCGGGTGCCCAACGAGGTGGTCTCCAACCGCGTCGTCGGCGAGGTGCAGGGTCGCACCTGCGTGCTGATCGACGACATGATCGACACCGGTGGCACCATCGCCGGCGCGGTCAAACTGCTGCGCGACGAGGGCGCTGGGGATGTGATCATCGCGGCCACCCACGGCGTGCTGTCCGACCCGGCGTCCGAACGGCTCGCGGCGTGCGGCGCCCGCGAAATTATCGTCACCAACACACTGCCGATCGGTGAGGAAAAGCGCTTCCCGCAACTCACGGTGCTGTCGATCGCGCCGCTGCTGGCCAGCACGATCCGCGCGGTATTCGAAAACGGTTCGGTCACAGGGCTATTCGACGGGGACGCCTAGATGGCCAGCCGGCCAGACCAAGCCGTCATCTACCACAACCCCAAGTGCAGCACCTCGCGTAAGACCCTGGAGTTGTTGCGGGACAACGGTGTTGAGCCCACGATCGTACAGTATCTCAAGACACCGCCTGGGGGTACCTCCCGCTTGCGGGGGACTCGTGGCGAACTGGTGACCATGATCCGCGACGCGGGGATCGATGTGCGCAGCGCGATCCGTAAACGCGAGTCACTGTACGGCGAGCTCAACCTGGCCGACGCGAGCGACGACCAATTGCTCGACGCCATGGCCGAACATCCCGTCCTCATCGAACGGCCGTTTGTCGTCACACCGAAAGGCACGCGGTTGGCTCGTCCGGTAGACAGGGTTCGCGAGATCCTGTGAGGCCCGGGTTGTGCAGAGCCGTGATCACGGTCCTGGCTCTGACCGTGCTGCTGGTCGGCTGTGGACCGAAAACCCCGGATTACCAGTCGATCTGGACGACGACGACCACAACGACCCCGACGTCGACCGAAGCACCCGTACCGTTTGCGCAGTATCTGAAAGACAGCGGGGTAACCGGCGAGCCCGTGGCGCCGGACAAGCTGACCGACCTGACCGTGTCGATTCCGACACCACCGGGCTGGAAGAAGGTCGACAAGCCGAATATCGCGCCCACCACCGAGGCCATCGCCAAGGGTGACAATTTTCCGACGGCCATGCTGATGGTGTTCAAACTGGACGGAGATTTCGACGCCGCCGAATTAGTCAAACACGGCAACGCCGATGCCACGCTTGCGGACAACTTCAAACAGCTCGACCAGTCCGCTGCCAACTTTCACGGTTTTCCTTCGTCGATGATCGAGGGCAGCTACGACCTGGGCGGCCAACGGTTGCACACCTACAACCGGATCGTCATTCCGACCGGGTCGGCGCCCGACCATCAGCGCTACCTGGTCCAGCTCGCGGTCACCAGCCTGGCCGAACAAGCCGCTCCCGATGCGGCCGACATCCAGGCGATCATCCACGGATTCACCGTCGCCGCGATGTAGCCTCCGGCGCCCGCAGCGCCACCGCACTAGGGTATTTGCCATGACGTCGTGGACCGCCGCAGACCTGCCCTCATTCGCCGGACGCACGGTCATCGTGACCGGCGCCAACAGCGGCCTCGGCGCGGTGACGGCTCGCGAGCTGGCCCGCGTCGGCGCCCAGGTCATCCTGGCCGTGCGCAACACCGGAAAGGGCGAAGCCGCTGCCCGGGACATGACCGGAGACGTCGAGGTGCGCCGGCTCGACCTGCAGGATCTGGCCTCGGTGCGGCAGTTCGCCGACGGGGTCGACACCGTCGACGTCCTGGTCAACAACGCCGGCGTGATGGCCGTCCCGCATTCGGTGACCGCCGACGGCTTCGAGTCGCAGATCGGCACCAACCATCTCGGTCATTTCGCACTGACCAACCTGCTGTTGCCCAAGATCACCGACCGGGTGGTGACCGTGTCTTCGTTGATGCACTGGATGGGCTACATCTCCCTTCGGGACCTGAACTGGACGTCGCGGCCCTACTCGGCGTGGGTGGCCTACGGCCAGTCCAAGCTCGCCAACCTGCTGTTCACCAGCGAGCTGCAGGGACGCCTCAAGACGGCCGGCTCGTCGCTGCGTGCGCTGGCCGCCCACCCCGGTTACTCGCACACCAACCTGCAGGGGCGGACCGGGCGCAAGTTCGGCGACGCGGTGATGTCAGTTGCTACCCGCGTGCTGGCCAGCGACGCCGACTTCGGCGCCCGCCAGACGCTGTACGCCGCGTCGCAGGATCTACCGGGCAACAGCTTCATCGGTCCCAGCTTCGGCATGGCCGGACGCAGCCGGCCCGTCGGCCGCAGTCCGCTGGCAAAACGCGCCGCCACCGGCAGCGCGCTGTGGGAGCTGTCCGAGCGGCTCACGGAGACCAAATTTCCGCTCTGAGGTGCTGATGCGCTAACCTGACCGGGCGTCACGGCGAGGGTGGCTTGCGGCGAAGTTTGCACGCCACCGTTATCGACGGGGACCGTCTCTACGGTTGTCGCTGATTCTGGCCGTGCCTCGGACACTGACACAGGAGCGACACCATGGCTAAATCTGCGAACGAGCTCACCGTCTGGGTGCGGACCCAGACCGGCAAAGGCGCGTCCCGGCGGGCGCGGCGTGACGGCAAGATTCCGGCCGTGCTCTACGGCCACGGCGCTGCCCCTCAGCACCTGGAACTGCCCGGACACGACTTCGCCGCGGTACTGCGGCACTCCGGCACCAACGCGGTGCTGACCCTCGACATCGACGGCAAAGAACAGTTGGCGTTGACCAAGGCGCTCGCCATCCACCCGATCCGCCGCACCATCACGCACGCCGATCTGCTGGTGGTCCGTCGCGGCGAGAAGGTGGTCGTCGAGGTCACCGTCGACG
>JAFAID010000057.1 GCA_019236925.1 Mycobacterium sp.
TGGCCGCGTCTGGAGCTCAAGGTCGTAGCAACGGCTGACTGATCGGGTGCTCCGCAGACAACCCGCGCTCGGGTCTCAAAACAAGACGACATGTGCACTCGCAGAAGTTCGTCTCGAAACACATCTGGTCGGTGACGGGGGATGCGCCGATGTTCGAGGTGGGACTCCGTTCCTCGTGAAATCCTGTGAGTGTGTCCGCGGCAGCCGCTCCTTCGGGGGTGGTGACGTTTTTGTTCACCGATGTGGAGGGTTCGACCCGTCGGTGGGAAGCCGACGCCGATGAGATGCGTGTGGCGCTCGCCGCGCATGACGATGTGTTGCGGGCGGCGATCGAGGCGCACGGCGGTTTCATGTTCAAGCACACCGGTGACGGGGTGTGTGCGGCGTTCGCCTCGCCGAGGTCGGCGGTGGATGCGGCGGTGGCCGCACAGCGGGCACTGGAGTTGCCGGTGCGGATGGGTATCGCAACTGGTGAAGCGGAGCTGCGGGAGGCCGACTACTTCGGTGCGGTGCTCAATCGTGTGGCGCGGGTGATGGTCGCCGGGCACGGTGGTCAGATCCTGTTGGCCGAGTCGACGGCGAGTCTGCTCAGCGGAGTAGACCTGGTCGATCTGGGGCCGAGGCGGTTGCGGGATGTGCCGATGCCGGTTGGGGTGTTTCAAGTCCGGGCAGCAGGACTGCGCACCGAGTTTCCGCCGCTGCGCGCGCTGGATACGACTCCGGGAAATCTGCGGCCTGCCACGACCAGCCTGATTGGGCGCGAGTCCGAGGTCGGCGAGATCGAAGCGGTGGTGAAGGCGCATCGGTTGGTGACGTTGACCGGGGTGGGTGGGGTCGGCAAGACCCGCCTGGCGTTGGAGGTCGCGGCGCGGCTGGCCGATGAGTTTCCCGACGGGGTTTGGTTTTTCGAGCTGGCCGCTGTCACTGATCCGTCGGCTGTGCCTGACGCCGTGGCTGCGGTGTTGGGCATCACCCAGCAACCGGGCAAGACCGTGACCGAGTCGGTGGCCGCCGCGTTGGAGGGCAGAGTCCGGCTGCTGGTGTTGGACAACTGCGAGCACGTTGTCGACAGTGTCGCGGATCTGGTGGAGGCGATCCTGGCCGCCTCGGCGACCGTTACGATTCTGGCGACCAGCCGCGAGGGATTGGGGGTCAGCGACGAACAGTTACGGCGGGTCCCGTCGCTTGATGTCACCTCCGGAACCGAATCGGCCGCGGTGGACCTTTTCGTCGACCGTGCCCAAGGTGTCGTGTCGGACTTCTCGCTGGCCCAGCCCGGCGAGGCGGACGCGGTGGTGGAGATCTGCCGCAGACTCGACGGCATTCCGTTGGCCATCGAGTTGGCGGCTTCACGGATGGCGTCGATGACGGCGATCGAGGTGCGTGATCGTTTGGATCAGCGGTTTCGGCTGCTGGTCGGCTCTCGGCGCGGCATGGAACGTCACCACACGCTGCGCCACGCGGTGGCGTGGTCCTACGACCACCTCGATGACGCGGAGAAGACGCTGCTGGAGCGGTGTTCGGTGTTCGCCGGGGGATTCGACCTCGAAAGTGCCTGCGCCGTCATGGGTTCCGATGATGACTTCGCCACCCTGGATCTGCTGGACGCCCTGGTGCGCAAGTCGCTGCTGGTCGCCGACCGGTCGTCGGGGCGGACCCGGTTTTCGATGTTGGAGACGATCCGCCAGTTCGCCGAGGAGCAACTCGTCGTTCGCGGCGAAGCATCCGAGATTCGGGCCGCCCACTCGCGGTACTTCGCCGGACGAGAAGCCGACATCATGGCCCTGTGGGATAGCCCCCGCCAGCGCGAGGCATACGACTGGTTCACTATCGAACTGGCCAACCTGCGCACCGCGTTTCGCTGGGCCGCCGACCACGGCGATCTGGATGTCGCCGCCCCAATCGCAACATATGCCGCATGGGTCGGCTTTCAGACGGAGAATTACGAACCAATCGCGTGGGCCGAAGAGCTCATCGAGCCAGCACGCGCCGTCGACCACCCCCGGCTGGCGTTCCTGTATTTGATCGCGTCGCTGTGCTACATGGCGGGACGGGCCGATCCGGCTGTCGCCTACAGCGACACCGCGCAGGAGGTGATCGGCAGTGGCCGCGCCGCGGTGCCGTTCGGCCTCGAGGGCTTGCTATACGGCTCGTACACCGCTATCGGGCATCCCGAACGGTGGGTCGAGTGGTGCCGAGCCCAGCTCAAGCGCGGTCGCGATACACTCGCACTCGCCAGGGTATCCCTGGTCATCGGACTGATGGCTATCGGTTCCATTGAAGATGCGATGGCGGCCGCGAACGGTCTGATCGACGCCGCCGAAGCGACCGGCAACCCGTATGTGCTTTCATTTGCGCTTCACGCCTACGGCTGGGCACTCCATGACGCCGACCCTGTCCGCTCCCTCGTTGCCCTGCGCCGTGGCCTGGCGATTGCCCAAGACAGCGGCAACCGCGCCAATCAGTCACACCTTGCGACCAACCTGTGCCGCTTCGAGGCCGAACACGGCGACCCGCTGGCTGCCTTCGATGACTTCACCGTGGCGATCAGCAACTATCACGACTCGGGCAACACCTACATGATCCGCAGCCCCCTCGCCTTTCTTGCCGCGTTTTTCGACCGGCTCGGACGATACGAGCAGGCTGCCACCATCGCCGGGTTCGCCGTCACGAGCCCTATCGCTTCACTTCCCGCCATGGCAGAGTTCCGCACCGCGATTTCTCACCTTCGCAATGTGCTCGGTGATGCGACCTACGAATCGCTCGCCCGCGAAGGCGAGACGATGACCACCGCAGCCATGGCGATGTACGCCTACGACCAGATCGACCAGGCCCGGGCAGAACTGAACGCCGTCTCGGAATAGACCACATTCGAGACGTCCCAGATTGGCCACCGAGGGAATAGGATCTGCCAGGTCGTTGCGTCTCAAAACTTCATCTCAGAAGACGCCGTCGCATATTGCGACATAGCGCTCATTACGAAATCGCAGTCCGCAAGGGGATCGGCGGATTCTGGCAGTCGTCGCAACATGAGCGTCTGCGAGCTGATCGCCCACTGCTGGTGAGCGTATCCGCCATCGACCTGAGGCGGAGTCGAACGAGGAGCAGATGGGCCTCTCGGAGTCCGGCGGAGCGTGTAGGTGACCTCTGCGAACTGTCCGTGACGCTCGACCTCGACGAGCTCCAATCGATTGCCGCCAAGCCGGTCGCGGGCGGGTCGGGCGGCGGGCGCTGATACGGGCCGGCAAGCC
>JAFAID010000129.1 GCA_019236925.1 Mycobacterium sp.
GAGACAACCGGCCGCGGCTGCGTCGCGTCCGGAGCCATCGGTGAACCGAAATGCGGTCTCCTGGTAGATGCTCGGCGTGCCCTCGATGTCGACCCGGTAGACGTCGTCTTTGGTGCCGGCCGGCCAGTCCGGTGCGGCGTCAAGGCCAATGCGGTTCACATGCTCGAGCTGGATGCGGGTCTGGCCTTTGTAGATGCCGTTGATGGTGAACCGGACCGCGGCCACATGTCCCGGCGGGATGATGCCCTTGGCCGTCTTGCGTTCGTTGGGGGTCACCCACTTGTCCCAGGTGGTGGTGATCTCGTCGAGGACGATGCCCGCGGCATGCGCGATCATTGGCACGGTGCCGCCCCACGCGAAGATCAGCACATCACGATTTTCCAGCATCGGGTGGAACTCGGGCTCGCGACCGATGCCCATTTCGACTTCGTAGTCGCCTTCGTAGTTGGTGTAGTCCAGCAGCTCGGATGCCCGGACCGTGCGCACCTCCGAACACAGGCCCATCAACGTCATCGGGAACAGGTCGTTGGCGAATCCCGGGTCGATGCCGGTGGTGAAACAGGACGACTCGCCCAGCTCGCACGCCTCGGTGATCGGCTGAATCCACTGCGGCGGGTTGAGGCGCATGGTCGGCCAGACCCACGGCGTCATCGCGGTCGAACAGACGTCGATGCCCGCGCGCAGGAACCGCGTCATCAGCGCGATGTTCTCGTCGGCGTGCGCCGCGGTCGGGCCGTAATGGACCAATGCATCGGGCTGCAGCGCGATCAGCGCGTCGACATCGTCGGTGGCGGTGATGCCGACCGGTTCTGCCAGCCCGCAGATCTCGCCGACGTCGCGACCGACTTTCTTCGGATTGCTGACGCCGACGCCGACCAACTCGAACAGCGGATGTTTGACGATTTCGGCGATCACCATCTTGCCGACGAAACCGGTACCCCACACCACGACGCGCTTCGAACTGCGCTCAGTCATTCAGTCACCTTCCGATCGACGACCCCCGGTTCACCCTAAGCGGGCGCGGTCGTCCTTCGGCCGAAACAGAAATGTCATCCGCTCGATCATCCGGTCGCGCAGCGTCAGCGTGTGCAGCAGGATCGCGGAAATGTGCGCCGCGATAGCGGCCATCAACGTATACGCGACGACCGAATGAGCTTGCCGCAACAGCCAAAACAACTGAGCGTCGAACGGCGCGATGCGTGGGAGCCGCACTGAGCCGAACACGACGATCGGGCCCCCGGCGGCCGAAAGCATGGCCCAACCGATCAGCGGCTGCAGCAAAAGCAACGCATACAACGACACCTCGGACAGCACCACGATCTTGCGTTCCAGCGTGCCGACCGTGGGCGGCAACGGCGGGGCCCGATGGGTCAGCCGGTTGACCACACGGACCAGCACCACCACGAGGATGGTCACGCCCAGGGTCCGGTGGATCATGATCAGCGTGGCGTAATCGTGCACCGAGTTCACCATCACGAAACCGATGAACAGTGCGCTGAACACCAGCGCGGCCGTCAACCAGTGCAAGATCCTGGTCAACGCCGTATAGCGGCCGGGTTCGACTGCGCCGCTCACAGCGCGACCTTGTCGACTTGTACCGCGGGTGGGCTGCCGGCCTCGCCGGTGCGACGTCGGTACGACGCGGCGTAGACGGCCGATCGCGCGCTGAGCAGCGGATCGTCGGATGGCTCGATGCCGGGCGGCAGCACCAGCGGATCGAAGTTGATATCGCGCGCATTGCCCGGCGCCTCGGTTTTGACCGAGTCGAGCGTGAGCAGCCCGGCATCGACGCTGCGGCGATCGGCCGGCCAGGGCAACGTGGCGTCCCGAGTCGGATCGTTCGCCGCACCGACGGTCAGCACCAGACGCCAGCGCAGCGGGCCGGCCCGCAACTGCCGGATGAGCGCATCGAACAGCGCATCTGGCCCCGACGCGGCTGGCAGCGCCTGCTGCAGCGGGGTCAGCGACCACCGCACCGGCGTCCGCGCACCGGCTTGGTTGACGAAGTAGAAGGCGTTCAATCCGCTGTAGATGCTGTCGGCGAAGCCGGGTGTCGGCGGATGCTGCTTGACGATCTTCATGGCCCGCGCCGTCTCCGGATGTGCGGCCATAAAACTGGCCATTGCCGCCGGATCGGGCTTGCCGGTGCCGGGAACCACGGCTGAGGCGATCAGCCGGTCGTAGAAGCCTTCCGGTGAATTGTCCAGGAACACCGGAAGGTTCAGCATTGCCATCCGCCATTGCTGTCCGCCCGGGAATCCGAACGCCAGGCCCAGCCCGCGGGCGGTCGAGGACGCGTCAGCGGCGTGCGGATTGCCGCCGGCCAACGAGAAGCGCCCGATCACCGGTGTGCGACCGGGCGCGAACACCGCCGCCGTCGACAACGTCTGGCCGTTGCCATTGCTGTCGAAGTACCCGGTGACGGCGACGCCCTTGGCGTGGTTCTTACGGAACCCGGGCTGCCGGCCGAACACCTTGGCGAAACCGTCCAGGAAAACCCCCTGCGTCAGTCGCGCGGGGCCGATCCACTTGTTCGCGAACAGCAGCGCGCCCAGGTCCACCGCCAGAAAGGCTCCGACCACCGCCGCACCCCGCAGCAGATCGCGCCGGCTCGGACGCGCGGTGCCCCAACGTTCGGAGCGGTTGGGCGGTTCGGTCATCGATCAGCTCCCTCAATGCTTATCTGTGCGGCGTCTCAGTGGCATTCCACTAACTTCTACAACCATTGTTGGGCATCGGTTCAATTGCGGCACACTGGAAGTCCGACTTCTCGGACAAGACACGAAAACCGGCCCATGCGGGTTGACGGAGTGGCACGATGTCGCGGGGAGACCACCATGACAAGCCAACCATCGTCTACGCCACGCCGGGTCAAGCATGTCGCGAGCTTATCGATCTTGGTTGCTGTGGCGACCGCTTTCGCGACCACGGTAGGCATGTGCGGAGTGGCAAACGCAACGGGTCCGCAGTCCCAGGTGACCTATGAGTTGAGTGGCCCCGGCTCGATCACATCCACGATCCTGATCGACGGCAACGTGGTCAGCCAGGCCACCGCCAACGGGGCACCCGCCCGCACTGTCTGCGCGCACTGAGGCTCAAACTGCCGGTTTCCGTGGTTTGGGCGGTGGATAGACCACGCGTGCGATGCTCGCCGACAGCCAACCGATCGCCCACCCGCCGAAGAACACCGCGAACGTGTGCCGGGTGGTATCACCGGCGCGGGTGAACACCGTCGCCAGGATGACGGCCCAGACGAGGCCACAGGCGATGCTGTAGCCGATGTATGTACGAGAGTATTTGCGTAACAAACGGATTCGCTGAATTAGGCCAGATCGAAGCAGTGACATCCGGGCGCGCCGCGGAAGTTCGTCTCCGCCGTGGGTGTCGTCCAGCATCGCGATCAACTCCTCGCCGTAGCGGCGGCGCCAGGCCGCGGGGTACCAACGCAGGACGCGCTTAGCGTCCCGGGGATTCATTGCACCCATCCCGGGCTTGGAGCATGCAGTGCAATTCCGAGTCTGCGGGCACCCTCGGCCGCAATTGCCCCGAGACTGCGCACCGCCGTGGTCAATTCGGCCCGTCCAGCTGCCGTCAACCGATACGGGCGCCTCCGCTCGTCGTGGCCTGCCGGTTCGATCAGACCGTTTTCCTCCAGTGCGGTGATCGCGCCATAGAGCGTTCCGGGCCCCAGCGTCACGCCCGCGAACCTCTCGATATCGCGTGCCAGTGCATAGCCGTGCTTGGCACCCGAGGCCAGGCTGGTCAGGATCAGCACACCTGGGTCATTTCGTCTGCCCGCCTTGCGAGCCGGTCGGGAACCACGCGCCATGGCCCGACATTAGTACGGCTGACGTACTACGGCAAGCGTAGTATCTAGAAGTCTACCCTCTTTTCGATAGTCTCTATCAATTGATAGTAACTATCGCTATGGCCTATCGCATTGCGAGGTGACATGTCCAAACACCGCGCATCGGTTTTGATTGCCGGCGCCGGGGTCGGCGGTCTGTCGATGTCCGCCATGCTTGCGCGCCACGGCGTTCAGTCGCTGCTGATCGAAAAGCGCCCTGCAACATTCGTATACCCGAAGGCCCGCAATCTCACCTTCCGCAGCCTGGAGATATTGCGCCGTCTGGGCGTCGGGGACGCGGTCGACGAAGTCGCCGAACACCTTTCGACGATGGTGTGCAAGCAGACGCTCAGCAGCCCCGAGCAGGGCGAGGTCTTGGACTTCACGTCGGCTCTTCCCAGCGCCGAGGGGCTCAGCCCCGAGCCGTACGGAAGATACTGTCCGCAAAGCAGACTGGAACCGATCCTGCTTGACGAGACCCGCCGGCTGGGCAGCGAGGTCCGCTACCGCACGGAACTGATGTCGTTCACCCAAGTCGGCACGGGTGTCGTGGCGAAGATCAAGGACCTCGGTACCGGCGCGACGTCGGACGTGGCCGCCGACTACCTGGTGGCCGCCGATGGGACCCACAGCCCGATTCGGCGGGAGCTCGGCATTAGCACGTCGGGCTTCGGTCGGCTGCCGATCTTCGTTGTCTTCATGTATTTTCGTGCGCCGTGGCGTCAATTCGTCCCGGACTTGGGCGACGGCGACGGTGTCCAAGTCGCCAACCCAGACGTCAACGGAATCTTCTTTGTTGCCCAAGGCGACCTCGGCGTTTTTGCGGCCACCTACTTCCCCAGCCGGGGTGAGACCATTGACCAGTTCACGCCGGAACGCTGCAGCCAGATGCTGCTCGCAGCCATCGGCGCCCCGATCGACGTGGAAATTGTTGACGTCGCACCCTGGCAACCCTTCGAACAAGTCGCCGACCAATTCCGTTGCGGCAGAGGTTTTCTCGTTGGCGATTCAGCCCACACGATGCCACCGCTGAAGGGCGGCGGGGCAAACGGTGCGATCGAAAGCGCCAACAACTTGGCCTGGAAACTCGCCGCCGTGCTGAACAGGACGGCAGGTCCTGAGCTGCTGGACAGCTACCACGCCGAGCGGCACCCGGTCGGGCGTTTCGCGGCGCGGCAATCACTGACCGGCCCGGCGGTTTCGTTTCTTCCGTTAGAGGACGACCGCCCGAAGTTGTCCGCCGAAGAAGATCTGCCGTTGTTCTACATGATCGCCGGATACAAATACCGCTCGTCCGCGGTGGTGACCGACCAGGCAGCCCCCGCGGACCCCGATGCGGTACAGCTGGTCGACTCCGAGCAACTGCGGGGCGAACTCGGCACCAGAGCGCCGCATGCCTGGGTGCAGGGCGACGGCCCGCAGGTGTCCACACTCGATCTGCTCGGACCGGACTTCACGCTGTTCATCGGTTCAGCCGGAAGGCCGTGGACAACTGCGGCCGACACGGTGTCCAAATCGCTTGGTGTCTCCATCGACGTTCGCAGTATCGGCGCCCGTGATATTGGGGCCGACTTCCGAGACGTCGACGGTCGATGGGCAGAGCTCACCGGGCTGGCTCCGGATGCAGCGCTGCTGGTACGCCCCGATGATTTCGTCGGTTGGCGCGCCGACACCCTGCCCGGATCGCCGGAAAACGCTCTCAACCAGGCGATGCGCCGGATTCTAAGCCGATGACCGAGCCGGAAGTCGTCGCCTGCTTGGGCTCGAGCACCACCGCCGCCAAGGGGACCTTTAAGTGGATCGACGAACTGGCCAGGCGACCGCAAAACAGCCGGTTCCGATTCGTCAACTTCGGCGTTGGCGGCGATCTGTCCTTCAACATCACCAGGCGGCTCGACCCGGTAGTGCGGGCAGCGCCAGACCGGGTCGTCGTGCTGATCGGGACCAACGACATCCTGGCGAGCGTCTTCCCGAATTTCCGACGATTCGCGCGTGTTTGGAAACGGCCGGCTCAAGATCCCTCGGCGGCAAACTTCAAGGACAACCTCGAGCTGATCACCCACCGGCTGCAGCACGCCACCCGCGCCACGATCGCGCTGAGTTCTGTGGCGCCGATCGGCGAAGCACTTCAATCGAACGATGCCGTCCAGTCCCGGCTCAACGACCTGGTTGCCGCCTACAACGGCGTCATCGCCGACGTCTCGCGCAGCAGCGGCGCCCACTACATTCCGTTCTACGAGTGCTTCCGTGATCAACTCGTCCGCTCGTCGGTCTCCAAGTCGTTTACCCGGTTCTCCTTCGCTGCGTTCTACCGCGACTACCTATTGCGCGAAATGCTGCTGCGACGCAGTTTCGATCAGATCTCGCAGAGCAACGGCTGGGAATTTCACATCGACGGCATTCACCTCAACACCAAAGGTGGCCAGATTCTGACCGAAGTCGTTCAGCAGTTCCTCGACTCGCCGTCAAGATCGGCAGCGGGCGGTCTAGGCTCGCGCCAGTAGCCCGCTGAACGACGAGGATGGCTGACATGGGCATTGCGACTCGAGTGAATGGCGCGGCGCCGCCCGAGGTCCCGCTCGCCGATGTTGATTTGGGTGCGTGGGACTTCTGGTCACTCGATGACGATCTGCGCGACGGGTCGTTTGCCACCCTGCGCCGTGTTGCCCCGATTTCCTTCTGGCCCGAGCCCGTCATGGAGGGATTCGAGGAAGGCGCCGGGCACTGGGCGCTGACCGCACTCGATGACGTGTTCTACGCCAGCCGTCATCCAGAAGTCTTCAGCTCGAGCCCGAGTATCACCATCAACGATCAGCCATCGGAAGTCGCCGAGTTCTTCGGCTCGATGATCGTGCTCGACGATCCGCGGCATCAGCGCCTGCGGTCGATCGTCAGCCGGGCGTTCACCCCTAAGGTGGTCGCCCGGATCGAGGCGTCGGTACACGAACGGGCGCGCCGGCTGGTCACGTCGATGATCGCCGCTCATCCCGACGGCACGGGTGAGGCGGTCAGCGAGCTGGCCGGGCCGCTGCCGTTGCAGGTCATCTGCGACATGATGGGGATTCCCGAGGAGGACCATCAACGGATCTTCCACTGGACCAACGTGATTCTCGGCTTCGGCGACCCCGACCTGGCAACCGATTTCGAAGAGTTCGCCCAGGTCTCCCTGGAAATCGGCGGCTACGCCACGGCGCTGGCCGAGGATCGCCGCAGCAATCCGCACGACGACCTGACCACGAGCCTGGTGCAAGCGGAGGTCGACGGCGAACGTTTGACCTCGGCCGAGGTGGCGTCGTTCTTCATCCTGCTGGCGGCCGCGGGCAACGAGACGACGCGTAACGCGATCAGCCACGGCCTGTTCGCCCTGACGTGTTATCCCGAGCAACGGCAGACGTGGTGGGCCGACTTCGATGGCGTATCGCACGCGGCGGTGGAAGAGATTGTGCGGTGGGCATCGCCGGTGATCTATATGCGACGCACCTTGACTCGCGACTTCGAGCTGAGCGGCACGAAGATGGCTGCGGGTGACAAGGCGACGCTGTGATACTGCTCGGCTAATCGCGACGAGTCGAAGTTCGCCGACCCGTGGAAGTTCGACGTCACCCGCGACCCGAATCCGCACGTCGGCTTTGGTGGCGGCGGCGCTCATTTCTGCCTGGGCGCCAACCTGGCACGGCGCGAGATCCGGGTGATGTTCGAGGAACTGCGTCGCGAGATACCCGATATCGTGGCCACTGACGAGCCGGCACGGTTGCTGTCGCCGTTCATCCATGGCATCAAGACGCTCCCGATCGCCTGGACGCCGCCGGGCTAATTCCACCCCATTGGGCAACGTCAGAACCGTATAGTCGGCGAAAGCCCGCGGGCGGCGAGAAACGGAGGGAACCCGTGAAGACCCCGAAGACCGTGGCAGTCAGCGTCGCGCTCGCCTCGGCTGCAATAGCCCTCGCGCCAACTGCCGCAGCCGGGATGCTGATCGGTAACTACGAAGTCGAGACCCCAAGGGATCCGGGCCACTCCTGGCTCTGGGAGGTCAGGAAATGCCACGTTGAGGCTCCGGACTGCGTCCACGTGAACACGACACCGAGGCCCAACGGGCAAGCCGTACCGTGGATCGGTGATGCATACCTCGCGAATGGTCGCTACACGATGGTCGTCGACGTGCCCGATGGTGTGCGCTGCGTCGTGTACTTCCTGCCTTCACACGACACGTATTCATGGGATGCGGTGACGCTGGCCGGTTCGGTGGATTCCACTTTCGACGCCGGATGCGGCGGCGCTCCCGGTGGGACGGTGTCGTACCCGTTCACACTCGTGCGTTACTAGCGGCGCAGCGCGTCGGGTCCCGCCTACCGCGGTCCCCGTATGGCAATATCTGAGACGTGTGTGCACATTTTGTTGCCAGATTCCTCGCCGCAATCGTCTTGACCTCGGCAGTTCTTGGTGCCGTCATTCCGTCCGCGTCGGCTGCGGGCTGCCCTGACGTGGAGGCGGTGTTCGCCCGGGGCACCACTGAGGCACCGGGTGTCGGAGGAATCGGACAGGCCTTTATCGACTCGCTGCAGTCGAAGGTCGGCCCGAAGTCGTTCGGGGTATACGCGGTCGATTACCCCGCCAGCCCGGACTTTCCGACCGCACTCGACGGTATTCGAGACGCGGGCGATCACGTTGAGTCCATGGTGGCCACCTGTCCCAAAACCAAGATGGTGCTCGGCGGGTACTCCCAGGGCGCGGCGGTCATGGGTTTCGTCACCTCGGCTGCGATACCCGATGGGGTCGACGCCGCCGACGTGCCGAAGCCGATGCCACCCGACGTGGCCAACCATATCGCCGCGGTCACGCTATTCGGAACGCCGTCAAACCGGTTCATGAATACGGTCGGCGCGCCGCCTGTCGTCATCGGCCCGCTGTATCAACCCAAGACTCTCGAGTTGTGCGCCGCCGACGACCCGGTCTGCTCGGACGGCGGCGACTGGGCCGCGCATGCCGCCTACGCCGACGACGGAATGGTCGACCAGGCAGCGAATTTCGCGGTCAGCCATCTCTGACGAGCGGCGGGAACCCGGCGCGACGTGAAAGCGAGTTTCGGCTTGGCCACTACCGTAACCACGCTGATCCTGCTGCCGGCCTGCGGCACAACCGATCTCAAGCAGGGCCAGACCTCGGCGAACCGAACATCGACAATGGCGGGCACCCCATCGGTCACCACGACAGCCGCTGTGGCCGCCCCGCCGACGACGCTGAATCCTCGCAGCGAGAAGTGGATTGACTTGCAGGTCGGCGAATGTCTAGCTGATCTTCCATCGAGCGACCCCAGCGTGGTAACGGTCACCGTTGTCGACTGTGCGACCACTCATACTGCAGAGGTTTATCTCCGCGGGCCGCTGACGGTTAATGCCGCGATCGCCGACGTCGCCAACCAGGAGTGCGCTTCCGGGTTTTCCCAATACACAGGGCAATTCGTCGAGCGCAGCTCATACGCGGTGACCTACCTCATCGACTCCGATCAGGATCGAACCTCTGACAATCCCACCCCGAGCACCGTCATCTGTCTGCTGCATGCGGCCAACGGTCAGCCTCTGACGGAATCCGCGCGGCACTGAACCCTCAGCCGACCGACACCGCCGAGCCGGCGAACCGCACTGGCTAGCTACTAAGACCTGAAAAAGTCGGCGCGTTGGTCCGTGGTCGGATGGCGCTGACCTGGGAAGATGGCCTCAATGCCCTTGTTGCGGAAGGGATTGAGGCCATCATGTTTCGTACTGTAAACGATCAACCAACGTTGTGGGATGCGATCCTGCCGTCGGAGCTGCTCGTGTTGCCGACGGAGTTGGCGCGGGTGGATGCGCTGCTGGATGATGCGGTGTTCCTCAGGCCGTTCGCCGCCTATTTCGATGCCCGGATCGGTCGTCCGTCGATTCCGATGGAGACCTATTTGCGGTTGATGTTTTTGAAGTTTCGCTACCGGCTGGGCTTTGAGTCGCTGTGCCGGGAGGTGGCTGATTCGATTTCTTGGCAGCGGTTTTGCCGCATCCCGTTCGGCACGCGAGTGCCACACCCCACGACGTTGATGAAGCTGACCAGCCGGTGCGGGGACGCCGCGGTGGCCGGGCTCAATGAGGCGCTGTTGGCCAAAGCTGCCGAACAGAAACTGTTGCGCACCGATCGGGTGCGCGCCGACACTACCGTGGTCGAGGCTGATGTGGGCTATCCGACCGATTCGGGGTTGTTGGCCAAGGGTGTTGGCGCCATGGCGCGTACGGTGGCCCGGATCAAAACCCTTGGCGGCGCCACCCGGACCCGGGTGCGTGATCCGCGCCGTTCGGCGGGTCGGCGGGCCCGTTCCATTGCCTCCAAGCTGCGGCTGCGCGGTGCCCAGCAACGCGACGAGGCCCAGGCCGCCGTACGACGCATCACCGGGGAACTGGCCGACATCGCCGAGCAGTGCATGGGTGAGGCTGCTGCGGTATTGCGCAACGCCAGACGCGCGCTGCGTGCCGCGACGGGCGCACGTCGAGGCCGGCTAGCCCAGGCGATCAATCATCTCGAGACGGTGGTAGGGCGCACTCAGAAAGTGCTGGCCCAGACCCGCAGCCGTTTGGTGGGAGTGATGCCGGAATCGGCGCACCGGGTGGTCAGCCTGCACGATATGGATGCTCGGCCGATCCGAAAGGGACGGTTGGGCAAGCCGGTCGAGTTTGGCTACAAAGCCCAAGTTGTTGATAACGCCGATGGAGTGATCCTCGACCACAGCGTCGAGCTCGGAAACCCTCATGATGCAGCGCAATTGGCGCCGGCGATCGCACGAATCACCCGTCGAACTGGAGGCCCGCCTCGCGCAGTGACCGCTGACCGCGGCTACGGCTATGCATCAGTCGACCATGACCTCCACGAACTTGGCGTGCGCAACGTGGCGATCCCACGTGCGGCCAAATCCGGCGCGGCTCGCCGCGAGTTTGAGCACCGGCGCGCCTTCCGCGACAAAATCAAATGGCGAACCGGATCCGAAGGCCGCATCAACCACCTCAAACGAAGCTACGGCTGGAACCGCACCGAGCTGACCAGTATCGCGGGCGCCCGAATCTGGTGCGGACACGGCGTCTTCGCCCACAACCTCGTCAAGATCAGCACCCTAGCCGCATGAAATCCACACCCCAGCCGACCGCTGCATTCCAACGCCAATCGCCGCTGATCAGCACCATCCCCGTGAACCCCTTTTTCAGGTCCTAGCAGCTAGCTCCACCGATAGCTAGTCGCGGCACAGCTGACGGTGCGACGCTCGTTCAGCGGCTCAGCGGAACGCCAAGTCGATGATCTCTTGCTGTTCGACGGCGTGCACCTTCGATGATCCCGACGACGGCGCCGACATGGCCCGACGCGAAATACGTTTGATCCCAGTCAGTTCGCCCGGGCACAGCTCGGGTAGCTCCAGGCCGAACCGTGGCCACGCGCCCTGGTTGGCCGGCTCCTCCTGCACCCAGAAATATTCGCTTACGTTCGGGTAGCGGTCCAGCGTTTCGCTGATTCGCCTGCGCGGCAGCGGGGCGAGCTGTTCGATGCGCACGATCGCGACGTCGTCCCGGTTGTCCTTGGCCTTGCGGGCCGCCAGCTCGTAGCAGATCTTCCCACTGGTCAGCAGCATTCGGGTCGCCTTGCTGCGGTCACCGACGCCTTCCTCATAGGTGGGTTCCTCGAGCACCGAGTGGAACTTGGTCTCGGTGAAGTCTCTGATGTCACTGACCGCGGCTTTGTTGCGCAGCATGGACTTTGGCGTGAACACGATCAGCGGGCGCTGGATACCGTCGAGCGCGTGCCGACGCAACAGGTGGAAGTAGTTGGCCGGGGTCGACGGCACCGCGATCGTCATCGAACCCTCCGCCCACAGCTGCAGGAAGCGTTCGATGCGACCGGAGGTGTGGTCGGGGCCCTGGCCTTCGTGTCCGTGCGGCAGCAACAACACCACACTGGACAGCTGGCCCCACTTCGCCTCGCCCGAGCTGATGAACTCGTCGATGATCGACTGCGCACCGTTGACGAAATCGCCGAACTGGCCTTCCCACAAGACAAGTGCGTCCGGGTTGCCGACGGTGTAGCCGTACTCGAAGCCGACGGCCGCGTACTCCGACAGCGGCGAGTCGTAAACAAGAAACTTGCCGCCGGTCGGATTGCCGTCGCGATCGGTGGCCAATAGCTGCAGCGGGGTGAACTCCTCGCCGGTGTGGCGATCGATGATCACCGAATGCCGCTGGGAGAAGGTGCCCCGGCGGGTGTCTTGCCCGGATAGCCGCACCAACTTGCCCTCGGCCACCAGCGAACCCAACGCGAGCAGCTCGGCGAATGCCCAGTCGATCTTGCCTTCGTAGGCCATCTCCCGGCGCTTCTCCAGAACCGGTGTGACCCGCGGATGCGCGGTGAACCCCTCCGGGAGGGCGAGGAATGCGTCGCCGACGCGGGCCAGCAATGCCTTGTCCACCGCGGTGTCGAGGCCCGCGGCGATCATCTGGTTGGACTCCACCGATTCGCTCGGTTGCACTCCGTGCTTTTCCAATTCGCGGACATCGTTGAAAACCCGCTCCAGTTGGCCCTGGTAATCGCGCAAAGCGTCCTCGGCCTCTTTCATCGAGATGTCGCCACGGCCGATCAGCGCCTCGGTGTAGGTCTTGCGGACGCCACGCTTGGTGTCGACAACGTCGTACATGGCGGGGTTGGTCATCGACGGGTCATCGCCCTCGTTGTGCCCACGTCGTCGGTAACACAGCATGTCGATGACGACGTCTTTCTTGAACTTCTGCCGGAAGTCCACGGCCAGGCGCGCCACCCACACGCACGCCTCCGGGTCGTCGCCGTTGACGTGGAAGATGGGCGCCCCGATCATCTTCGCGACGTCGGTGCAGTATTCGCTCGATTTGGAGTACTCCGGCGAGGTGGTGAACCCGATCTGGTTGTTGACGATGATGTGGATGGTGCCGCCGACGCGATAACCGGGCAGCTTCGCCAGGTTCAGCGTCTCCGCGACCACGCCCTGGCCCGCGAAGGCGGCGTCGCCATGCACCATGAGCGGCATCACCGAGAAGCCGTCTTCGCCGTCGCCCTTGTCGAGCAGGTCCTGCTTGGCCCGAACCAGACCCTCCAGCACCGGGTCGACTGCCTCCAGGTGCGACGGGTTTGCGGTTAGCGACACTTGAATGTCGTTGTCGCCGAACATCTGTAGATACACGCCGGTGGCGCCGAGGTGGTATTTGACGTCGCCGGAGCCGTGCGCCTGGGCGGGGTTCAGATTGCCTTCGAACTCCGAGAAGATCTGCGAGTACGGCTTACCGACGATGTTGGCCAGCACATTGAGCCGGCCCCGGTGCGGCATCCCGATGACCACCTCGTCGAGCCCGTGCTCGGCGCACTGGTCGATCGTCGCGTCCATCATCGGGATGGAGCTTTCCGCGCCTTCCAGCGAGAACCGCTTCTGCCCGACGTACTTCGTCTGCAGGAAGGTCTCGAATGCCTCCGCGGCGTTGAGCTTGCTCAGGATGTATTTCTGTTGTGCCACAGTCGGTTTGACGTGCTTGGTCTCGACGCGTTGTTGCAGCCACTCCTGCTGTTCGGGGTCGAGGATGTGCGTGTACTCCACGCCGATGTGGCGGCAGTAGGCGTCGCGCAACAGGCCGAGAATGTCGCGCAGCTTCTTGTACTCGGCACCGGCGAAGCCGTTGACCTTGAACACCCGGTCGAGATCCCACAGCGTCAGGCCGTGGGTGAGCACCTCGAGATCGGGGTGGCTGCGGAAGCGGGTTTTGTCCAACCGCAGTGGATCGATGTCCGCCATCAGATGTCCGCGGTTGCGGTATGCGGCGATCAACTCCATCACCCGGGCGTTCTTATCGACAATCGAGTCGGGGTTGTCGGTGCTCCACCGAATCGGCAGATACGGGACGCCCATCTCCCGGAAGATCTCGTCCCAGAAATCGTCGGCGAGCACCATCTGGTGGATGGTGCGCAGGAACTCTCCCGATTCCGCGCCCTGAATGATGCGGTGGTCGTACGTCGAGGTCAGCGTGATCAGCTTGCCGATACCCAGTTCGGCGATGCGTTCTTGGCTGGCGCCCTGGAATTCGGCCGGGTACTCCATTGCGCCCACGCCGATGATGGCGCCCTGGCCGACCATCAGCCGCGGCACCGAGTGCACGGTGCCGATGGTGCCTGGGTTGGTCAGTGAAATCGTCACGCCGGCAAAGTCTTCGGCAGTCAACTTGCCGTCACGGGCACGGCGGACGATGTCTTCATAGGCGCCGACGAACTGCGCG
The DNA here is from genome assembly GCA_019236925.1 of Mycobacterium sp. Lineage (GTDB taxonomy): Bacteria > Actinomycetota > Actinomycetes > Mycobacteriales > Mycobacteriaceae > Mycobacterium. Next base: position 14,146 of record JAFAID010000129.1, read on the forward strand.
AATCGCATTGTCTCGCATCGTTTGATGGCGGCCACCACCAACGAACGCTTGCCGTCCTTGCCCTGCAAGTCGATTGCCAGGCCGAGATTGATGTGAGCCGGGGTTACCGCAGTGGGCTTGCCGTCGACCTCGGTGTAGTGCCGGTTCATGTTGGGGAATGCCCTGAGCGCCTGCACCAACGCGTAACCCAACAGATGGGTGAAAGAGACCTTCCCGCCGCGGGTCCGTTTGAGCTGGTTGTTGATGACGATGCGGTTGTCGATCATCAGCTTGGCCGGGATGGCCCGAACACTGGTGGCCGTTGGCAGATCCAGCGACTGGGACATGTTCTTCACGACGGCGGCGGCCGCACCCCGCAGCACCTGCACTTCATCGCCGTCAGTCGGTGCCGGACCGACAGGGCGCGCAGGCGCCGGGGTCACCGGGGCGCTGGTGACCCCGTTGCCGACGGTGGCGGTGGTAACCGGCGGAGGAGTCGGCGCGGGCGAACGGGCGGGCACGGCTTCGGCGGGTGGAGCCGGGGCGGTCGGCTCGTCGGCCGTGGTCGAACCGTCGCCGGTTGGTTCGGGGTTGTAGTCGACCAGAAACTCATGCCAGCTCGGATCGACCGAGGAGGGGTCTTCGCGGAACTTGCGGTACATCTCCTCGACCAGCCATTCGTTTTGCCCGAACGGTGAACTCGTACTGCTCACGGCAGCTGCTCGCCTCGATTCCTCTGTCCGGCAAACGCGCTACGTGACGCTTGCCACTTCCTGCACCATGGTGTCGGCGCATCTCACCTGCGGCGGCGCCGACAGCTTCCGCCCCATAAAGGCTAACTCTTTGCCGACAATCCGCCAGGGCGGTGACCGGCCTGGCCTGTGCTACCCCGGGCCGGCGTTGTGTTGCTAGTCGGCGTCGTCAACCGTGGGCAGCAGATGCAATGTGACCGGCCACCTGGCTGGCGGCGTACCGAACGCGTGGCGGGTATTGCGCACGATCTTCTTACCCACCAGCCGGTTGCCGATGGCGCCGACGATCGCGCCGATTCCGATCGGCAGCATCTTGCCGAACAGCAGCGCGCTGCGCCGCAGCGCGAATCGCCTGACGGCGCGCTTGAGCAACCGCGAATTCAACTGCGCCAACGCCGGCATCGGCAGCGACGCCGCGCCCTCCGACAGCCACGCACCGCTCCTCCGGCCCGGACCGAGCAGATCGGCGATGGCGTGCTTGCTGTCGTCGCCAACCAATACCGACAACACCAGGGCGCGGCGGAGTTCGCGGTTCTCGGCCGGGACACCGTGCACCGCCGCGATCGCGAGCGCAAAGAACGCGGTCGCCTCGAGGAACACCGCGGTCTCCCCGGCGGCCGCGGACCACGCAGCCAGTGTGCCGATGCCCGGCAGCAAAGCGGCCGAACCCACCGCCGCGCCGCTGGCCGTGACGGCGCCCAGGTACCGCTTCTCCAACTTGGCGGCGATGACGGACGGTGCGGCCTCTGGATTCGCGCGGCGCAGCCGGTCGACATATGCCGTCGCCAAAGGGCCCTGAATCCGTGAGCTGCGCTCGATGATGTGCGCTAACGCGCGCGCTGATGCCTTGGGCTTGCCGTTGGCCGTTTCGGGCAGCGAGTCGTCCGCTGAGTGCGTCCGTCGGGCGCTCATAGGTGCCTCCGAGTCAATATGCCCGGCTCCTTCCTGAGGCCGCGGCCTGCCTTCAGGCTAGCGCCGGTGCCGTGAAACGTGGGGTCGGGGTTTTCGCGATCACTCCATCGGGAATAATCCGCTGGAAATGCTCGGCGACGATTCGAGCAGTGAAACGGCCCGAACAGGGCCGAGCAACGTGGATGAGCTCCTGACCATGCGTGGCCGCGCCCAGCCCGACGAAGTGCCGGTGCAGCCCGCCAAGCTGGACGGATGGTCGATGACCTACCAACTGACGTCGTTGGGTATCTCCGCGTTGGCGCTGCTACGCGAGCGCCCGATGCACGGCTACGAGATGTTTCAGACCCTCGTCCAACGTCATGTGGACCGCATCGTGAAGGTCCGGCCGGGGTCGCTGTATCACGTTGTTGACCGGTTGGCCGAGGAGAAACTGATCCGGCGGGCGGCGACGGCTCGGGATGGGAAGCGCCCCGAGCGTGCCATCTATGAGATCACCGACGCCGGCGCTGAGACGCTTGCTGAGCGGGTGTGCCAGCTGATCTCAACGCCGGTCGATGAGTTCCCGCAGTTCGTCGTCGCACTTGCCGAGGTCGATACCCTGGGTGATGACGCCGCGGCGAACGCGGTCGATGACCGCGTCGGGGCGCTGGAGCCCCGGGTCGCCGAAATCATGGCGCTTCGCGATGCCGGTGTCACACCAGATGGGCATCTGCTGGCATTGGACTACTTGCTGGCAACGATGCAAGCCGAGCTCGCATGGCTGCGCAAGTTTGCCAGCTCGCTGCGATCCGGGAAAGTGCAAGACGAGAAAGTGCAAGACGAGGTGGGGATTTGACCACGGCGACTGCTCGCGGGCGAACGGGCGGGGTCCCGCGACGCGCGGGCGGCGCGACCGCGGGGAAGCCGATGAGGTCCGGGGGAGCCGCACGTCCCTGGGACGCGCTCTGGGCCATGATGGTCGGCTTCTTCATGATCCTGCTCGACTCGACGATCGTCGCGGTCGCCAATCCCACCATCATGTCCAAGCTGGGCACCGGTTACGACACGGTGATCTGGGTGACCAGCGCTTACCTGCTCGCTTACGCGGTTCCGCTGCTGGTGGCCGGGCGGCTCGGCGACCGGTTCGGTCCGAAAAACCTCTACCTGCTCGGCCTCGCAGTATTCACCGCCGCCTCACTATGGTGCGGCCTGTCAGGGACCATCGGGATGCTGATCACCGCCAGGGTGGTCCAGGGCATCGGCGCCGGGGTGCTCACCCCCCAGACACTGTCGGTGATCACCCGCATCTTCCCGCCGGAACGCCGCGGGATGGCGATGAGCGTGTGGGGTGCTACCGCTGGCGTTGCCACGCTGGTGGGACCGTTGGCCGGCGGTGTGCTGGTCGACGCGCTTGGTTGGGCATGGATTTTCTTCGTCAACGTCCCGATCGGCATCATCGGGCTGGGGCTGGCGTTGTGGCTGATCCCGGTCTTGCCCACGCACAAACACCGATTCGACCTGATTGGCGTGGGACTGTCCGGAGTGGCGATGTTCCTCATCGTCTTCGCCCTGCAGGAGGGGCAACCCGCTGGCTGGGCGCCGTGGATCTGGGCGGTGTTTGTCGCCGGCGTCGGGTTCATGACCGCGTTCGTCTATTGGCAATCGGTCAGCACCGGCGAGCCGCTGATCTCGCTGGATATCTTCCGTGACCGCGACTTCAGCCTGGCCAATCTCGCCGGGGTGGTCATCGCATTCGGGGCCACGGCGATGGTGTTGCCGCTGATGTTCTACGCGCAGGCGGTGTGCGGATTGTCGCCCACCCGTTCGGCCCTGCTGATCGCTCCGATGGCGATTACCAGTGGTTTGCTTGCGCCGATTGTCGGCAACATCGTCGACCGTTCCCACCCCCGGTCGGTGGTCGGTTTCGGCTTCTCGGCCTTGGCGATCGGACTGACCTGGCTCTCGATCGTGATGACACCGTCCACTCCAATCTGGCAATTGGTCCTGCCGTTCGTTGCACTGGGGGTGGGATCGGCGTTCATCTGGGCGCCACTGACCGCGACCGCGACCCGGAACCTGCCGCCGCGGTTGGCCGGCGCCGGTTCTGGCGTGCTCAACGCGACCCGCCAGGTGGGCGCCGTGCTGGGCAGCGCCGGCATGGCCTCCTTCATGACGTCGAGGATCAGGTCTGAGATGCCACCGATGCCCGACGGCGAGTCGTTTGGCCCGCAAGGCGGCAAAGGCACCGCCCAGCAGCTGCCGGAATTCCTGCACGAACCGTTCTCGGCGGCTATGTCTCAGTCGATGCTGCTGCCGGCGTTCATCGCGCTGTTCGGCGTCGCGGCTGCGTTATTCATGATCGGCTTCACCGGCTCGGGGCCCACCGACGACCCATGGCCGTCGGATGGTTCCGAGGCCCGGACTCGACGAATTCGGGTACGGCCCAGCGCTTCACACGGCATTGCAAGTGATCAGCGGGTTGGCTACCTCGCCGGTCATGACGATGCCTGTCAAGGCGTCCGGGACGGCTTCGACGATGACGACGACTACGTCGAATACACGTTGTCGCCCGCACGCACCACCCCACCCGAGCAGTTGCGCGGCGTCGAGCCGACTCAGGCCCGCGCCGATGACGCCAGCACCGAGCCGTTGCCCGTGCACGCCGAGCACCCACCACCGGCGCCCGCCGAGACCTGGGATAGCGTGCCTGTCGAATCGTGGCGCAGCCTTCTCGATGATCCCGCGCCGGTGCCGGAGGTCGAGCCAATTGGATTCGCTCACAATGGTTTTCATGTCGACGACGACCAGGGTTTCCGGCCGATCGAGGAATTCTCACCGCCGCCGCCCAAGCCGTCGCGGCATGAGCTGTGCGAAGACCGATCTGACTCGCCGTGGCCGCGCAACAGGCACTACCGCGCGGATCCGGACGACACAGCCGACTTCGGACGACATTTGTTCCGGGATCAGTAGCCGATCGGCGCGGCGACGCGAGCCGGAGTGCCCGAGGTCGTCAAGGCCAGAAACGCACCCAGCTCCACCAGACCCGCTGGTGCATTGGGCAGGTAGTCGGTCAACGCCTCGGCACGCACGATCACGGCCGCATATTGTGCGCGGCTGATCGCCACGTTCAGCCGGTTTCGGTTGAGTAGGAAAGGAATTCCCCGTGGAATGTCTTCCACGGAGGAGGCCGTCATCGAAATGATCACGACCGGTGCTTGCGCGCCCTGGAACTTGTCGACAGTTCCGACGCGGACGTCGCTGAGCCCAGCGGCTGCCAGCCGCTGCCGCAGCAGGACCACCTGCGCGTTGTAGGGCGCCAACGCAAGCACATCGCCGGGCGTCAAGGGCCTGGTGCCGCGCTCATCGGTCCATGCCGAGCCGACCAGCCGC
>JAFAID010000155.1 GCA_019236925.1 Mycobacterium sp.
TTCGAGATCACCAGTCGCTGCGCGATCTCACGATTCGACAGACCATTTTCGATCAGCTCCGCGACCTCAAGTTCCCGCTTGGTCAGCGGTGCGTTGTCTGCGCGTGGGGCCTTTTGCGCTCCGTCGAGAGTACCCAACACAAAATCAATCACGTCGTCGAGATCACGGAACCGATCCGCGACATGACCATCGTCGGCCGCCAACGATGCACGCGGTGGCGCGTGCCCTTCAGCGAACCGAGATAACTGCGGGCCGAATGCATTAATGGACGTGCCCAGCGTTCGCCACACATGCCGGGCGGCCGCGGACAGGCTCTGGGCACGAGCGAATTGTTTTCTGTCGTAAGCAATCCACGACAGCAAATCGGTGGTAAGGGCGACACCGATACCATCGGCCATTATCCGATCGGTCTTCAACACCTGCCGGGCTGATCGTTCCGCCTCGTCGAGATGGCCCAACATCCAGTGGGCGACCCCAGCCGCCCACTGGGCATACGCGCGTGCGTTTTGTTCTCCGTTTTCCTCGCACAACGCCACCGTTTCGCGGCTCATTGCGAGCGCGTCGTCGGCATGGCCATGTACCGCGAGTGCGGTGGCGAGCGCGTAGCGAGCGGTTAGTTCCATTTCCCGGTCGCCGCGGGCGCGGTACCCGTCGACGGCAACCTGAAGTCCGTGAACGGCGCCATCCAAATCGCCCGTGAACATAGCGAGCAGCGCCGTCCAGTGCTGCGCGTGCAGGTTGAGCCTGCGGTCCTCCAGCTGCTTGGCGAGAACGGCAAGCTCTTTCAACCACCGTTCGGCCTGGCGCCGATCGCCTTGAACTAGCGCAATCCAACTCGCGACCCACAGGCATTCGGCGCGCGCCACGGATGGTTCGGTTACCGCCGAAAGCATCGTCTCGATGCGCACGCGGCCTTCCGCGAGCAGCCCGCCGGACAGCCAGTGGTATCGCAGTGCCGCCAACAGCAGCAGCCCGGTCTGTTCCTCACCGGCCGTCGTTGCGCTCCACTGCAGGGCAGCAACATAGTTGGCGTGGTCGAGGCCCATACCGGCGATCAGCAGGTCCTGCTGCGGACCGCACCATTGCTGGGCGATCTGCTGCGCGCGCCGCAGCATCGCGTCGCGATGCCTGCGCTGCAGTTCGGCTGTCTCGCCGGCCTGCTCGGCGAGCTCGCCGGCAACCTCCCGCAGAGGGGCGAGCAGACGGTATCGCATAGCACCGGCGGCGTAGCCGGTCAGCAGGATCGATTGTCCGACCAGTCGCTCGATGGAGTCGATCACGTCGTCGGCGTCCAGCTCACCGAAGGCGCACACACACTCGGCGAATTCAAGGTCAAAAGTCCCGGGGAAGACCGACAGGCGCCGCCACAGCACCTGCGCGTGATGTGGGCACAGGTCGTAACTCCAGTCCACCATCGACCGTAGCGAATGATGCCGCACCGTCGACGAGGTCGCCGGAGCCGTCAGTGACGTGAGGCGCTGGCCGAATCGCTCGACCACCTGCTTGACGCTCAGCGCGCGAAGCTTCACCGCCGCGAGCTCAATCGCTAGCGGTATGCCCTCAAGGAGGCGGCACAGCTCCACCACGGATTCGGCGTTGTCGTCGGTGAGCTGAAAGTCGGGATCGATGGCGCGGGCCCGCTCGATCAGCAGGCTCACCGATCCGTCGGCGATCAACTGGCCCGCGGGGGAGCCCGGTTCCGGCACACTCAGCGGAAGCACGGGGCGCAGTACTTCACCTGCGACAGCGAGTGGTTCTCGACTTGTCGCAATGACACGAAGGTGTGAAGCCGCGCCCAGCAATACCGGCACCACCGCGCGGACCGACGCCAACACGTGTTCACAGTTGTCGAGGACCACGAGCAGTTTGCGGTTTCCTAGGAACGAGAGCAGCTTGTCACGTGGCCCGGTGGTCGACTGGTCGCTGATGCCCAGCGCGCTGATCAACGCCGCGTCGATCTCGGCGGTTCCAGCGCCGATGCCCAAGTCGGCAAGCCGGACCAGCCACGCACCGTCAGGAAACTTGTTACTCGCGCGATAAGCCAATTCCAACGCGAGCCTGGTCTTGCCGACACCCCCGGGGCCGGTGAACGTGAGCAGTCGAGACTCCGACAGCACGCGCTGGGCACCTTCGAGGTCATGCCTGCGCGCGACCAGCCGGTCCAACGGTGCACCGACCCGCTCCCCTCCTCGTCGAGAGCCCAGGACACCGCTCATGGGGCAATCGTAGGTCGGCCGCGGCGCCAGAAAGCGCCTATCTAGCGTCGGACGAGGGCGTCCTTTGTCAACGGCGCCGCGATCGCCATCGACGGTGGAATAAGCGCGCAGTTTGCTGACCGGCACGTGATTGGGGTCAGCGCGTCCCACGATCACGACGCGCGGCGCGCCATCCACGCCGCCACCTGGGCCCGGGAGCTGAATCCGAGCTTGGCGAGGATGCGTTCGACGTGCCCGTCGGCGGTGCGCTTCGAGATCACCAGTCGCTTCGCGATCTCACGATTCGACAGACCATTTTCGATCAGCGCGGCAACTTCGAGTTCCCGCTTGGTCAGCGGTGCGTTGTCTGTGCGTGGAGCTTTTTGTGCTCCGTCGAAAGTAGCCAACACAAAATCAATCACATCGTCGAGATCGGGGATCCGACCGGAAACGTTGTCATCGTCGATCGGCGCCGGCTCGGGCTGAGGCGGTGTATGCCGTTCGGCGAAACCAGACAGCTGCGGGCCGAAGGCCTCGATCGATGTGCCCAGTGACCGCCAAACCAGGCGAGCCGTGCGTGACAGGGCACGGGCACGACCGAATTGCTTACGGTCGTTGGCAATCCATGTCAGCAAGTCAGTCGTCAGGGCGACCGCGATACCGTCGGCCAAGGTTCGTCGGATCTTCAACACTTGACGGGCCGATCGTTCCGCCTCGTCGAGATGGCCCAGCGTCCAGTGAGCCACGCCGGCCGCCCACTCGGCGTAGCCGCGTGCGGATCGTTCTCGGTATTGGTCGCATAGTGCGGCCGTTTCGGCGGCTATCGCCAGCGCCTCCTCGGCGCGGCTATCCAGCGCAAGGGCGCAAGCGAGTAAGTAGCGGGCCGTTAGTTCCATTTCATGATCGCCGCGGGCGCGGTGCCCGTCGACGGCGAGCTGAAAGCCGCGCACCGCGCCGGCCACATCACCGGTGAACATTGCCAGCAGCGCCCCCCACTGGTGCAGGTGTGAGCCCAGACCAGGGTCGGCAAGCTGGTCGGCGAGCACCGCAAGCTCGTTGAGCGACTGCTCGGCCCGGTGATGGTCGGCTTGCAGTAGCGCAATCCACGCGACCACCCACAGACAGTCCGCCCGAGCCGCCGAAGCCTCGGGGACGGTGGCCAGCATCGATTCGATCCGCATGCGGCCCTCTGCGAGGCGGCCGCCGGAGAGCCAGTGGTAGCGCAGCGATGCCAACAACTGCAGCCCGGCCTGCTCCTCGCCGGGCGTAGCGGCGCTCCATTGCGCGGCGGCCAACCAACTGGCGTGGTCGAGGCCCATTTGCAGGATGAGGGTGTCCTGGTGCGGGCCGCACCATTGCTGCAGCATCTGTCGGGCGCGCCGCAGCATCGCATCGCGGTGCATGCGTTGCAGCTGCGCCGTCTCACCGGCTCGATCGGCCAGTTCGGCAGCGACCTCGCGGACGGCTGCCGGCTGGTGATATCGCATGGTGCCGCCGCTGCGGCCGGTGAGCAGGATCGATTGTGCGACCAGACGATCGATAGCATCGATCACGTCGTCTGGGTGGAGGTCAGCGAACGCACAGACCGCCTCAGCGAGCTCAAGGTCAAACGTGGCGGGGAACACCGACAGGCGTCGCCACAGTACCTGTGCGGTTTTCGGGCACAGGTCGTAGCTCCAGTCGACCATCGAGCGCAGCGATCGGTGCCGGGAGTCCGAGTCCATATCAGGAGCGGTGAGCGATGTCAGCCGTTTGCTGAATCGCTCGACGACCTGCTCGACGGTCAGCGCCCGAAGTTTGGCCGCCGCGAGCTCAATGGCCAGCGGTATGCCCTCAATCAGGCGGCACAGCTCGATCACGGCCGCCGCATTGTCGTCGGTGATGTCGAAGTCGGGATCGACCGCACAGGCGCGGTCCATCAGCAGGTTCACCGAGCCGTCAGCGATCAGCTGCTCGGCGGGCGTGCCCGGTGCGGGCACGCTGAGCGGAAGCACCGGCCGCAGTACTTCACCGACCACGCCGAGCTGCTCTCGGCTCGTGGCGATCAGACGTAGTTGTGGCGCCTCGCGCAGCAGGACCGGCACCGTCGCGCGGACCGCCGGCAGGACGTGTTCGCAGTTGTCGAGAACCAACAGCAGTTTGCGGTCTGCCAGAAACGACAGCAGCTTCTCGCGCGGACCCGTCGCCGACTGGTCGCTGATACCAAGGGCGCTGACGATCACCGACTCGACGTCGGCGACTCCTGCCCCGATGCTCAGGTCGGCGAGCCGCACGAGCCACGCACCGTCGGGGAATTTTCCGCGTGCCCGGTACGCCACCTCCACGGCAAGTCTGGTCTTGCCCACACCCCCCGGCCCGGTGAAGGTCAGCAACCGCGACTGCGATAGCGCCCGCTGTGCCGCATCCAAGTCCTGCCTGCGGGCCACGAGCCGGTTCAACGGCGGACCGACCCGCTCTCCTCGTTGCGGGCCCACGGCAGCGCTCATGCAGAAATCGTAGGTCGGCGACCCGATCGCGAACCGCCGAATGGCCCCGCCGCGGGCTCGCGCTTGCTAGGTCACGAGTCAAATAGGTGACCGAGGATGAGCGCGTTGACCTTTGGAGTGCATTCGACGTTGGCTAAATGCGCTGCTGGGGAGACGATTTCCAAGCGCCCCGACGGAATCGCGGTCGCAATGCGCCGCCCGTGATCGGGCGGCGTCGCTGGGTCGTCCGCCCCGGCGATCACCAGCGTTGGCGTGCTGATGTCGGACAAGCCGCAAGCGATGTCCATGGTCTGTATCGCCTCGCAGCAGGCTGCGTAGCCTTCGGCCGGTGTCGCCGCCACCATCGCCTCGTAGTAGCGGACTTGTTGCGGGCCGGCCGCCCGCCACTGCGGCGTGAACCAGCGCTCGACCACCGCCGTCGACAGGGCCCGCATGCCGCGTTGCCGCACCGCCGCGGCACGGTCGGCCCAGCCGCTGGCCGGTCCGAGTTCCGCCGACGTGCAGCACAGGGTCAGCGACCGTAACCGGTGGCCGGCGTGCTGGGCCAGCCAGATTCCGACCATGCCGCCGAGCGACAAACCCACGAAATGTGCTTGCGGCGCGCCAACACGATCGAGTAGCTCGACGCCGTCAGCGCCCAGGTCGGCCAACGTGTACGGGCCGGCCGGCACGGGCGATTGACCGTGGCCGCGATGGTCATAGCGGACCACCCGATAACCAGCCGCGGTGAGGGCCCCGACTTGCGGATCCCACATGCGCAAGTCGCTACCCAGCGACCCGCTCAACACGACCAGCTCGCCGTCGCGGGGGCCCTCGAGAAGGTAGGGCAGCGGCACCGCCGTCACGATCTGTCCTTCAGCGCTCGCAGGGCCGCGAGCTCCGCGGCGGTCGGCGGCGCACAGGTGTGCAGGTCGTCGGCGACCCGCAGTGGCCAGCCGGTCGCCGCGCGTACCTGCTCGACGGTGACACCCGGGTGGATCGCGGCGAGTACCAGCTCGCCGCGCTGATCCGCCCGTAGCACACCCAGGTCGGTAATCACCAACGTCGGCCCTGCGCCGCGCAATCCGAGCCGCGCGCGCTCACCGCCGCCGCGGCCGTGCCCCAGCGAGGTGACGAAATCGACCGTTTCCACGAAAGACCGAATCGACTGCCGGACCACGACGAACACCTCGCCGCATGACGCCGCGATTTCCGGGGCGCCGCCCGCCCCCGGCAGCCGTACCTTCGGCTGGGCGTAGTCCCCGCCGATCACCGTGGTGTTGATGTTGCCGTACCGGTCGATCTGCGCAGCACCCAGGAAGCCGACGTCGATGCGCCCCGGCTGCAGCCAGTAATTAAAAAGTTCGGGCACGCTGATCACCGCGTCGGCGGTCTCGGCGAGGATTCCGTCACCGATGGATGCGGGCAGCCGGTCCGGCTTGGAGCCCAGGGTTCCGGATTCGTAAACCAGCGCCAACGCGGGCGCATGTGTCGTTCGGGCGAGATTCGCCGCGGTCGAGGGCAGGCCTATCCCGACGAAGCACCGGGTGCCGTCCCGGAGCGCGCGCGCTGCCGCCACCGACATCATCTCGTCCGCCGAATAGCGCACTTGCCCTGCGCCCGCGGTTGCTTGGGTGGCTGTCATGCCCTCACCCCCGCCCGCCTGTCGCTGCGAACGCGTGCTCATCAAGCCATTGGAGGAAAACTTCGCGGTCGCGGCTGATCGCATCCCAGGCCGTGTAGTAGGCGTTGTCTCGCTCGGAGTAGCCCTGCGCATAAGAGGGATGGGCGCCTCCGGGTACTTCGGCGACCGCCGTCAGTGCCCAGGTCGGCAAGACGATCGCCCCCGGCACGGCGCTGAGCTCGTCCACGATCTCTTCGACCGTCACCAGGCACCGCCGTGCGGCCAGCACGGCTTCCTTTTGCACGCCGAGCAGCCCCCACAGTTGCACGTTGGCGTGCCGATCGGCGCGCTGCGCGTGAATGATGGTCACGTCGGGGTTGATCGCGGGCACCGCCGTGAGTTGCTCTCCGGTGAATGGGCACGTGATCTGCTTCACCGTATCTGTGACCGTCGGCAGGTCGGTACCCACGTATCCGCGCAACACCGCGAACGGCAGGCCCGAAGCGCCTGCGACATAACGGTTGGCCATGCCCGCGTGGCTGTGCTCCTCGATTTCCAACGGTGCCGGCCAGCCGTTCTGGATGGCGTCGCGGAAGCGGTGCAACGAGCCGACACCGGGGTTGCCTCCCCACGAGAAGATCAGCTTGCGGGCGCACCCGGCGCCGATCATCTGGTCGTAGACGATGTCGGGTGTCATGCGCACCAGGGTGAGATTTCGCTTGCGCTGCCGGATGATCTCGTGCCCGGCCGCGACCGGAATCAGGTGCGTGAAGCCTTCTAACGCGACCGTGTCGCCGTCGGCCACCAGCTGGGCCACCGCTTGCGCCAAGGACAGAATGTCGGCCATTGTCACCCCACTGCGATATCGGAAGGATGGACGGCCAACGGAGTCACCGTGATTCGCATGAACGAAAACAACGGCAGACCCCACAGGATGTTGTGCAACTCGTCGTTATCGGCGACGTCGAAGATGCTGAGATTCGCATACTTACCGGCTATCCGCCAGATGTGGCACCATTTGCCCGACCGCTGCAGGTCCTGGCAGTAGGCCTTTTCCCGGCCCAAGATGTCGGATTTGGTCGCGGGATCCATGTCGGGCGGCATGGCGACGTCCATCGTGACGGCAAAGAGCACGTTGTGTCCTGGCTTGATATCAGTCGGCGTCGAGAACGAAGTCGTAGTTCACTTCGAGGCCCCGGCCTGCGGCGGCGGGCTTCGGGTGCAGGATGAGCTCCGGCTTGACCGCTGACGCGATGTCGGTGTGCAGGTGCTCGCCGCCGTCGAAGTACAGCTGGCTGGTGATCAGCCGATGACCGGGAGCCGACACCTTGACGTGCAGGTGCGACGGCCGCCATGCCGGCCAGCCGGCCGCGGC
>JAFAID010000535.1 GCA_019236925.1 Mycobacterium sp.
AACCACCCCCTACAACGGGCACTGGCCGCAAGTGACGATCATCTGGGAGATCGACACGTTCGCCGACTACGCGCGCATCGGCGCGGCGCAGGCACGCGGCGGCAGCCACGAGGCCGCTGCCGGGAAATGGTCGGCGTTCCTCGCCGACATCGGCGCGTCGGGAGAGGGACGAATCATGTACCCCGGGCCGAGCAACAAGACGCTCAGCCAATTGCGCGATGCCAATTTCAGTGCGGCGGTGGTGATTCAAGAAATCATGCAGACCAAACCGGGCCGCCAGGACGACTACATCCGTGAGCTGGAGCGACTCTACGTGCCGTGGTCGGAGCGCACCGGCAAACGCTGGCTGGGATCGTTCACCACCACCTTCCGCTACAACGAGGTCATCCACTACTGGGCGCTCGACGGTGGTTGGGAGTGCTTCGCCGAGCACTATCCGTCGTGGAAGGACAACCCGCCGGCCGAGATCGTCACCTGGATGAGCGTCGCCCCGGCGCTGCGCGACGGTTGGGAAGATTCGATACTGCAAGCTCTCCCGCCGTCACCGCTGCAATGAAAATCGCTTCGATGCAGGACTTCTCGTACGATCCGTTCGATCCTTCAGTGATGGCCGACCCGCTGCCCCACTACCAGATCTTGCGCGAGCATTACCCGGTTTACTACCTGGACAAGTGGGACACGTTCGCATTGTCGCGGTTCGACGATATCTGGGATGTGCTGGCGGTCAACGACGGAACGTTCGTCGCCTCGGAGGGAACATTGCCCGCCGCGACGGTCTTGGCCCGACATAATCGGGGACCGGTCGCCGACCCGCCCTGGCATCCGCTGCCGTTCCATGCGGTCTTCGACACGCCGATCTACGACAGCGTGCGGCGGGCTCACAGCAAGTCGTTCCGCCCGAAGTCGGCCGCGCAATGGGAAGCCCGGATCCGGGCGCTCGCCAACGAGCGGCTCGACGAGCTGCTACCCCGCGGGACGTTCGACCTGACCCAGGAGTACGGCGGGATCGTCGTCGCCTCGGTGGTGTGCGAATTGCTGGGTATTCCGGTCGAATTGGCGCCCGAGGTGCTGGCCTCAGTCAACGCCGGCAGCCTCGCCGAACCGGGCAGCGGAGTCGACACCGCACAAGCCCGGCCGAACTATCTGGATTACCTCATTCCGGCTGTCGAACGACGCCGAGCCAACTCCACCAACGGCGAGTTGCCGGTCGTGGACGGCCTGCTCGGCTACCGGTTGCCCGACGACACCGCGCTCGATGATGGTGAGGTGGCCACCCAGATGCTCTGCGTGTTCATCGGCGGGACCGAAACCGTGCCGAAGGTCGCGGCGCACGGACTCTGGGAGCTGCTGCGGCACACCGACCAACTGGCCGCGGTACGGGCTGATCCCGCCGCCAACGTGCCTGTCGCGCGCGAGGAGATGATCCGCTACTGCGCACCCGCACAGTGGTTCGCCCGAACCGCGCGCAAACCGTTCAGCATTCACGACACCACGATCGAACCGGGCCAGCGAATTATCACCCTGCTTGCATCGGCCAACCGGGACGAGCGCGAATACCCGCGACCCGACGAATTCATCTGGGACCGCCCGATCCAACGCTCGCTGGCCTTCGGCCGAGGCCAGCATTTCTGTTTGGGCTATCACCTGGCTCGCCTCGAAGTCGCGGTCCTCGTGCAGGAATGGCTGCGGCGGGTGCCGGATTACCGGATCATCGACGAGGCGGCATTCCGTCCGCCGTCCAGTTTCCAGTGGGGCTGGAGTCGGCTGCCGGTGGAGGTCTGACATGTGGTCCTATCGGATCGTCGCGCCGTATCTGTTCGAGCGGACGTCGATCCCTGAGAAGAAACCTGACTGCCTGCCCGACCGCCAGGTGCTGCTGAGGTTCTTGGCCGCCGGGATCTGCGGCAGTGATATGCCGGCCTTTCGCGGTGTGCGCGGGCCACTTCCGGGTGACGACGGACCCAGCGGCGCTGAAAAAGACGGCTTCCCGATCCACGAGGTCGTCGGGGAGGTGATCGCCAGCCGTCATCCCGAACACCGACCCGGTGATCGTGTGGTGGGTTGGGCGTCGGCGTTCGACGGTTTGATGGAGTGCGTCGTGACCGACGGAGATCAGGTGGCGCCCTACGATTCGGCGCTCACCCCTGCACAGGCCATCGGTCTGCAACCGTTGGCCTGCGTGCTCTACGCCGTCGAGCAGCTGCCCGACCTCGACGGTCGCCACGTCGGGATCATCGGCCAAGGATCCATCGGCCTGCTGTTCTCGTTTGCGGCCAAAGCGGCAGGCGCGCGGCACGTCACCGGCGTCGACCCGGTTGACCGCGCCGGCATCGCCGACAAGTTCGGCGTTGACACCTTGGTGCGGGCCACCAGCAACCGGTGGGTCAGCCAGCTGGCTCGCGAGGATCGGCCGGACGTCGTGATCGAAGCCGTCGGTCATCAGGTCGCGACCCTCAACCACGCGATCGAAGCCGCCGGTCACGGTGGCACCGTCTTCTACTTCGGCGTGGCCGACGACGACAGCTATCCGATCAGCATGCGCACGATGCTGCGCAACAACCTGACGCTGAAATCCGGTGTGACGCTTGATCGTCGACGGATGCTAGATTGCGCAGGCAAATTCGCCGCTGAGCATCCCGGGCTGCTGGCAACATATCTGACCCATACTTTCGGCATCGACGACGTTCAGGCCGCGTTCGAACTGGCCCGCCGGCCGGTGCCCGGCCGGGTAAAAATCGCGATCACCGAGTCGGGTGCGCCGTGACGTCAAGTCACCTGCAACAGGCGCTTGCTCGCGGAAAACCCGTGTGGGGCGGCTGGATTACCGGGCCCACATCGATCGGGCCGGAGGAATTCGCCCGGGCCGGATACGACTACGTCGGCTTCGACGCTCAACACGGCTACCTCGATGACGCGGACATCGCCAACATCCTGCGCCGCCTCGAACACGTGCCGATCGGGACGGCGGTGCGACTGCCCTCCGTCGACCCGGCGCCGATCGGGCGGGTGCTCGACGCGGGCGCCGACGCCATCATCGTCGCGATGATCGAATCGGCCGACCAGGCAGCCGCCGCGGTGGCCGCGACCCAATACCCGCCCGCCGGTGTGCGAAGCTTCGGCCCGCTGCGGGCCAGCCTGGGCTACGACACGGCCGCGCTGGAGGCCCGGGTCAGCGTGTTCGCCATGATCGAAACCGCTGCTGCGCTTGCCGATGTCACGGAAATATGCTCCGTACCAGGGCTTTCCGGAATCTACGTCGGTCCCGCCGATCTGGCGATCTCGATGGGCGTCGAGGTCACCAAGTCGACGAGTCACCCGGTGGTCCGCGACGCGATCGTCAACATCGAGCATGCTGCGTCCGCGGCTGGATTGGTGCCCGGCATTCACGCCGGGGACGGCAAGGTCGGGCAAGCCATGGCGCAACTGGGTTTTCAGATGATCACCCTGGCGTCGGAATCTCAGGCGTTGCGGCGCGGTGCCGCGGCAGGCCTGCAGGAAGCGAGAGCCCAGTGACCGATGACCGCGCGATCCGCGACCTGCTGGCCTGCTATGCGTTGGCCCTCGACACCGACGACATCGACCGATGCCTCGAGCTTTTCACCGACGACGGCGAGTTCGTAGTGTTCGGCCGGGAATTCAGAGGACACCAACAAATCCGCGCCATGTTCGAATCCGCACCGCGCGGTTTGCACCTGACCGGGGTCTCGAGTATCGACGTATCCGGCGATGCGGCGACGGCACGCTCGCAGGTACTGCTCGTTGAAGCCGGCACGATGCATCTGCGGCCCGCCTTGTTCGACGACGAATTGAGCCGCGACGGCCAGCAGTGGCGATTCCGTCGGCGGCGATGCCGATTCATCACCAGCGGCGGGCTCGGTGACCGCCCGGAGGTCCCGCCATCATGACGACCCAACAACGCGTCGCGCTGGTAACCGGGGCCGCCCGCGGACAGGGCTGGGCTATCACCCAACGGCTGCGCGCCGACGGGGTATTCGTCGCAGCCTGCGACATCATCGCCGCCGAACTCAGCGCCGCGGTCGACGGCCTCGGCGACGACGGGGTTATCGCGGTTTTCCTGGACGTGACGTCGCCGTCCGCCTGGCAGGAGGCCGTCGCGACCACTGTCGACCGGTTCGGATCGTTGACCGCCCTGGTCAACAACGCCGGTGTGCTGCACCGCGCCTCGATCGCCGACGAGTCGGTCGAGGGCTTCGAAAAGGCTTGGCGGGTCAACTGTCTGGGCGCCTTCCTGGGCATTCGCGCGGCGCTCGTTCAGCTGCGCGCCGCCGAAGGTGCGGCGATCGTCAACACCTGCAGCACCGGTGCCATCCGCCCGTTCCCGAAAAACATCGCCTACGGCTCGTCGAAATGGGCGCTGCGTGGCCTGACCCAGGCCGTCGCGGCTGAGCTCGCGCCAGCGGGCATTCGCGTCAACGCGGTATTCCCCGGACCGATCGCGACGCCGATGCTCGACGCCGAGACCCAGGCCCGGCTGGTGGCGACGTCGGTATCCGGGCGGATCGGCCAGCCGTCCGAGGTAGCCGACGCGGTCGCGTTCCTGCTCTCCGACCAGGCGTCGTTCATCACCGGTTCGGAACTTGTCGTCGACGGTGGCCAGTGCCTGAAAATTCAATGAAGGCGCAGCTTTCGGTCGGCATCATCGGCGCCGGCCCCGGCGGTATAGCGTTGGGAATATTGCTGGCACGAGCGGGCTTTCGGGACTTCACCATCTTCGATCGGGAAGACGGCGTCGGGGGGACGTGGCGGGTCAACACCTATCCCGGACTCGCCTGCGACGTCAAATCGCATCTGTACTCCTACTCCTTCGATTTGAACCCGCACTGGTCGCGGCTGTGGTCGCCGCAGCCGGAGATCCTGAAATACTTCGAGCGTTGCGTCGAAGAGCAGGGCTTGCGGCCACATCTGCGGCTCGGGACTGAAATCCGTTCCGCCCGATGGGATGAAGGCGCGCAGCGCTGGGAGCTGACGACCGCGGCTGGTGAACGTCACGAATTCAACGTGGTGGTGTCGGCCGTCGGGCTGTTCACCCAGCCAGTGTTGCCCGGGCTGGTCGAACAGCAGCCGTTCACCGGAACGGTGATGCACTCGTCGCGGTGGGATCATTCGGTCGACCTCGCGGGTGCGCGGGTGGCCGTCCTGGGGACGGGATCGACGGCCTCGCAGCTGGTGCCGGAGTTGGCGAAGATCGCCGGCACGATGTATTCGGTGCAGCGGTCGCCGACCTGGATACTGCCCAAACCGGATCGGCCCTACAGCTCAAGGGAGCGTTGGCTATTCGCGCATATTCCGTTCGCGAAGAAGGTTTACCGAACGCGGCTGTGGTTGCGCAGTGAGGCGAATATCTCGGTGATCGAGCACGGCAGTGAGAAAACCCAAGAGTTCACCGCGATCGCCATGCGCCTGCTGGAGAAGTCGGTGCCCGATAACCAACTGCGCCGCAAGCTGACGCCGGACCACCCGATGGGCTGTAAGCGGCTGGTGTTTTCGTCGGACTACCTGGCCGCGCTGACGCAGCCGCATGTCGAAGTGCTGACCAGTCCGGCGCGATATCTGCGAGCCCGGTCACTGGTCACGCAGGACGGCACCGAGCGCGACGTCGACGTGGTGGTGTGCGCAACCGGCTACGCCGCAGCCGATTACCTCGGCGAGATCGAGGTGACCGGCGAAGGCGGGATTACGCTGCGCGATGTCTGGCGCGACGGGGCACACGCATATCTGGGCATGGCGGTGCCCGGCTTTCCCAACTTCTTCATGCTGTATGGGCCGAACACCAACGTCGGCTCGAACAGCGTGATCTTCGTGCTCGAAGCCCAGGCCCGCTACATCGTGCGGGCACTGCGACACCTGCGGCGCAAAGGCAAGGCGTACGTCGCGGTTCGGCCGTCGGCGATGGCGAACTTCCTCGCCAAGATCGACCGGTGGATGCAAGGCACCGTCTGGACCACCCAGTGCAGCAACTACTTCCGCGCTCCTAACGGGCGGGTGGTCACGCAATGGCCGCGCAGCGCCCGCGCATTCTGGGGGATGACCCGCCGGTTCAAGCCCGCCGACTTCAGCTTTCAGGCCCCAGCCGAGTGCGTGCCCGACGCGTCGATGGCGCTGGACAAGGGCAGTCGATGATGGAACTGGATGGCTTGGATGGCTATGAGCGGCTCGATCCCGCCCTGCGTGAGGTTGCGACGACGCGGACGAACTTCTCGCTGAATGCGATCAAGCTCATGCGCGAGCTGTTCAACGACCGCCGTCGGGAGGCCGCCGCACTCACCGACGTGTCCGGCCTGCAGATTACCGACCACACGGCGCAGGCCGAGGCGGCCAGCGTGGCGGTGCGCGTCTACCGCGGCGGGCACACGGAACCGGTGCCGGTGGTGGTGTATTACCACGCCGGCGGATTCGCGTTGGGAAACCTCGACACCGATCACCGGCAGTGCGTGGAGCTCACCCGCCGCGGCGGCTGCACAGTGGTGTCGGTCGACTACCGGCTATCCCCGGAACACCCGTATCCGGCTCCGCTCGATGACGCGGTCACCGCGCTGCGATGGGTTGCCGCCAACGCGGACGAACTGGGCATCGACGCGGCCCGGATCGCCGTTGCGGGCAGCAGCGCCGGTGCCACTCTGGCGGCGAGTTTGGCGCACCGCGCGGCCGACGGATCAGTGCCGCCGATCATCTTCCAACTACTGCACCAGCCGGTGCTGGATGACCGAGAAACCCCGTCGAAGGTGGAGTTCGCCACGAGCCCGGCGTTCGACGGGGAGGCCGCAGAGCTGATGTGGCAGCACTACCTCGGCTCTGACGCCGGGTCGGCGGCGGCCGTGCCCGCGCGACGATCCCGATTCGACGGGCTGCCCGACGCCTTGATCACCTGTGCGGAGATCGACCCGTTCCGTGACGAAGCGATCGAGCATGCGCAGCGGCTGCTGCGGGCCGGGGTCGGCACCGAGTTGCATGTCTTTCCGCACACGTGTCACGGCTTCGATTCGCTGCTGCCGGATTGGTCGGTGTCGCAGCGGTTGTTCGAGCTGCAGGGCGATGCCCTCCGCAGGATTTGGGACGACACCTGAACGCTGCGGGACCTCCGCATTTACTGTGAGCAATATGGCGTGCTGCGAAGTTCCAATTGCTGCCGAGGGCTGCGACGGAGCTTTCACCGTCGACGCGTCGCGGGTGACTTTCGGGCGCGGTTGTCTGGCGGAGGTGGGTGACCGAGCCGGCGCTCTCGGGTTGCGGCGGGTGGCGTTGTTCTCCGACTCTCAGGTGGCCGCACTGCCCATCTTCGCCACCACGCACGACTCGCTCGTCGCGGCCGGAATCGACGTCGTCACCTATACCGACGTCCATGTCGAGCCCACCGACGCGTCTTTTCAGGACGGGGCGCGTTTCGCTCAAGAAGTGCAACCTGATGGCTACGTGTCGCTGGGCGGCGGCTCTGTCATCGACACGTGCAAGGCCGCCAATCTGTACACCACCTATCCCGCTGACTTTCTGACCTACGTCAACGCGCCCATCGGAGAGGGCAAATCCGTACCCGGCCCGCTCAAGCCGCATATCGCATGCCCGACCACGGCCGGCACCGGCAGCGAGGTAACCGGCATAACGATCTTCGACTTTCTGTCGCTCGCAGCGAAGACGGGCATCGCTTCGCACGCGCTGCGTCCCACGGAGGCGCTCGTCGACCCCGACTGCACAGCGAGTCTGCCCGCCGAGGTCGTCGCCTCGGCGGGACTCGATGTGCTGTCGCACGCCTTGGAGTCCTACACCGCGCGGCCCTCTGCCCAGCGGCGCGCTCCCAAACGGCCCAGCCTGCGACCCATGAGTCAGGGTGCTAATCCGTGGAGTGATCTTGGCTGCCGTGAGGCGCTGCGCCTGCTGGGCCAGTTTTTGGAGCGTGCGGTGCACGACGCTTCCGATAGCGAGGCCCGCGAGCAGATGATGTGGGCCGCAATGCTTGCCGGCATCGCGTTCGGCAACGCGGGCGTTCACGCACCACACGGCATGGCCTACGCGGTGGCGGGGCTGGTACATGAGCATGACTTCCATCCCTCGGGCTACCCGGCTAGTGAGCCGCTGGTGCCGCATGGCATGGCCGTGATCCTCAATGCACCGTCGTCGTTCCACTACACAGCAGAGGTGAGTCCGGAGCGGCATTTGGAGGGCGCCCGGTTGCTCGGCGCTGACACCCAGGGCGCCGACGCGAAGGATGCCGGCGAGGTGCTGGCCAAGGAACTCATCCGCGTCATGCGAGCGGTGCGAATGCCAAACGGGCTGAGCGGGGTGGGATACACCGAAGATGACGTGGCCGCCCTGACCGAGGGTGCTTACCCTCAGCAGCGCCTTTTGCAGAACGCTCCGCGAGAGATGAGCAAACCTGTTCTGGCTGAGCTGTTTCGGCGTGCCATGCGCTACTGGTAGTCATACAACCATGACTCCGTTTTCTGCGGGTTCGCCCGACTCGGACGGGCTCACCAGCCGCGACTTTCCCGTGCTGTGGCCGGTGCTCACCCGATGGGCCGACAACGACATGTTCGGGCACCTCAACAACGCGGTCTACTACCAGCTTTTCGACACAGCAATCAACGGCTGGATCAACACGAATTTGCCAGACCTCGACCCGGTCACCACGGCGGCGCAGGGCATCGTCGCCGAATCGGGCTGCCGCTACTTCTCCGAACTGCATTTCCCCCAACGGCTGGTCGTCGGGTTGGCAGTCACCCGGTTGGGCCGCAGCAGCGTCACCTATCGGCTCGGCATCTTCCGGGCAGCCGAAGAACTGGTCACCGCAGAAGCCGCTGCAGAGCAGAAGATCGCGGCGCTCGGGCACTGGGTGCACGTCTACATCGACCGCACCGGCCGCCGACCAGTACCGATCCCGGACGTCATTCGCTCGCTGCTGTCGACGGCGTCGGTGAGCTAGGGCTCTCGTTATGCTCGGCCAATGCCGTTTGTGAGCAAGACCGTCGAGGTCACCGCCAGTGCAGCATCGATTCTGGCCATCGTCGCCGACTTCGAGTCCTACCCGCAGTGGAACAACGAGATAAAAGGACTGTGGGTGCTGGCCCGCTACGACGACGGACGTCCCAGCCAGCTACGTCTCGACGCGAAGTATGAAGCCATCGAGGACTCGCTGATCCAGGCGGTCTACTACCCGAGCCCGAATCAAATTCAGACCGTGATGCAGCAGGGCAATCTGTTCAAAAAGCAGGAGCAACTGTTCAACGTGGTGGATATGGGTGCGACGTCGCTGCTGACGGTGGACATGGACGTCGAGCCGGCAATGCCGATCCCGGCGCCGATGGTCAAAACGATGGCCAACAACGTTTTGGATTACCTCGCCGAAAACCTGAAGAAGCGCGCCGAAGAATTAGCGTCGTCGAGTTAGCGCCAGATTCCGCTGCTGTCCAACCGTTCCGTGAGCCTGCGCGCGCCGTCGGTGAACTGCCAATTGGTGAGCTCGACAACCGCGGCGGTGTCGCGGCGGCGCAGCGCCGCGATCAACTTGCGGTGGTTCTCGACTGCGGCCGCACCCCATTCGGGATCGGCGGCGTAGACCACCAACGGCATGTAACGGGCGACGTGCAGCAGGAACCAGGCCAACTTGATTCGGCCGGTGGCGTGATTGAAGGCCCGGTGAAACGCGAACTCGGTCGCCGCGATCGCCTCGGTGTCCGCGGCGGCGACGGCGGCGGCCAACGTGTCGGTGATGTGTTCGAGATCGTCGATCTCGGCATCGGTGATCTCCTGAGCCGCGGTGGCGGCAAGTTCCTTGGCAATGGCAGCCTGCAGCCAGAAGATGTCGTCGATGTCCTGCCGAGTCAGCGGCAGGACGACGTGGCCGCGGTGCGGCTCGAGTTGCACCATGCCCTCGCCACGCAACTTCAGCAACGCCTCACGTACCGGCGTGACGCTGACCCCGAGTTTGGCCGCGGTTTCGTCAAGCCGGATGAACGTCCCCGGCCGCAATGTGCCCGACATGATCGCGGCCCGCAGATGGCCCGCGACCTCATCCGACAGCTGCGCTCGGCGCAGCGGAACTCGCGCCTCCCGTCCCGCGGAGAGTCGCGCAGAAACGGGTGCACGCAGGGAAGTCACCGGGGTTGTCTTCGCGCCACCAAGATCATAGTGTGATCCACACAACACTAAGTTTTATCAAATATCAACTCGAGGCAAGAGTTAGCGACGAGAAGGGAAGCGACTAGTTTGACCGCAGAGTTGACTGGCCACGAGGCTCATACCGGCGCCCTCAGCACAGAGCAGCCGTATCTGTCGCGACGACAGAATTGGGTCAATCAACTCGAACGGCACACATTGATGCAGCCGGGCGCTCCCGCGCTGCGATTTCTGGGCCACACCGTCACCTGGGCCGAGCTTCGCCGCCGGGTCGCTGCGCTGGCCGGCGCCCTAAGCCGCCGAGGGGTCGGTTTTGGGGACCGGGTGATGATCCTGATGCTGAACCGGACCGAGTTCGTCGAGTCGGTGCTGGCGGCCAACATGATCGGGGCCATCGCCGTTCCGATCAACTTCCGGCTGACACCGGCCGAGATCGCCTTCCTCGTCGACGACTGCGAGGCCCGGATAATGATCACCGAATCCGTCCTGGCCGCGGTGGGCAATGGTGTCCGCACTATCACCTCGGTGCTGAACACCATCGTGGTCGCCGGCGACGCTTCCGACGAGGGGCTGCTGAGCTACGAGGATCTGGTGAACGAGCCCGGCGATCCGGCCGAACCGGTGGACATCCCCAACGACTCGGCGGCGCTGATCATGTACACCTCGGGAACTACCGGGCGGCCGAAGGGCGCCGTGCTTACCCACACCAACCTGACCGGGCAGGCGATGTCGGGCCTTTATACCCACGGCGTCGACGTCAACGACGTCGGCTTCATCGGTGTCCCGTTCTTCCATATTGCCGGAGTAGGCAACCTATTAACCGGAATGCTGCTCGGCATCCCCACGGTGATCCATCCGCTGGGCGCGTTCGACCCCGGGCACCTGCTCGACGTGCTGGCCGCGGAGAAGGTGACCGGGATCTTCCTGGTGCCCGCGCAATGGCAGGCGGTATGCAATGCGCAGCAGGCGAATCCGCGCGACGTGAACCTGCGGGTGATGTCGTGGGGCGCCGCGCCGGCGTCGGACACGTTACTGCGGCAGATGTCGGAGACCTTTCCCGGGACGCAGATCCTGGCCGCATTCGGCCAGACCGAAATGTCGCCGGTCACCTGCATGCTGCTCGGCGAAGACGCCATCAGGAAGCGCGGCTCGGTCGGCAAGGTGATTCCCACCGTGGCCGCCCGCGTAGTCGACGACAACATGAACGACGTGCCCATCGGCGAGGTCGGTGAAATCGTCTACCGCGCACCCACATTGATGAGCGGCTACTGGAACAACCCGGCCGCCACCGCCGAGGCGTTTGCGGGCGGCTGGTTCCACTCTGGCGACTTGGTCCGGATGGATGAGGAAGGCTACGTTTGGGTGGTCGACCGCAAGAAGGACATGATCATCTCCGGCGGGGAGAACATCTACTGCGCGGAGGTCGAGAACGTCCTCGCCAGCCACCCCGGGATCGTTGAGGTCGCTGTCATCGGTCGTGCACACGAGAAGTGGGGGGAGGTGCCGATTGCGGTTGCAGCCGTCGCGGCAGACGGCCCGCAAAACACGTTGCGCCTTGAGGATCTCGACGAGTTCCTCAACGAGCGACTGGCGCGCTATAAGCACCCCAAGGGTCTGGAGATCGTCGACGCGCTGCCCCGCAACCCCGCGGGGAAGGTACTCAAGACCGAATTACGGGCACACTACGGTGCTCCCGGCAGCTCTCAAAGCGCTTACGCGTCAACGGATCCACCGAGGGATGGATGAAGCTGACATAACGAGAAACCCGCAGGTCAGTTTGACGAAAGGCTAATAACGCCGATGCTGTGCACGCTCCCTAGCCCATCGGGTACAGTCCTGTGGTCTGCCTTACTACCTGCGAGTAGGGAGACGGTGGTCACACACCGAGGGACGGGGCAAGGAGGAGGCGTGAGACATGATCAGCCGCTTCGCCGCGGGGCCCGCGCTCGCGTCGTGAGGGGGCTTCGGTGACCACTACGCAGCCACGACTCACCGATTATGTTCGCGACCGACTAGGTCCGCCGCTGGTCCTCGTCGGCGGCTTCTTCCGGATGTGCGTGCTGACCGGAAAAGCGTTGTTCCGCCCGCCATTCCAGTGGCGCGAGTTCATCCTTCAGTGCTGGTTCATCATCAGGGTCGCAATTCTGCCGACCATGGCGGTCTCGATCCCTGTGACGGTGCTTTTCATCTTCACGTTCAACATCCTGCTGATCCAGTTCGGCGCTGCCGACATCTCGGGGGCGGGCGCGGGGATCGCTGTAGTCACCCAGATCGGCCCGATTGTGACTGTGCTGGTGATCGCCGGCGCGGCGGCCACCGCCATCTGTGCCGACTTGGGCGCGCGCACCATTCGCGAGGAGATCGATGCAATGGAGGTGCTGGGCATCGACCCCATCCACCGCTTGGTGGTGCCCCGGGTTCTGGCCTGCGCCCTGGTCGGGATGCTGCTCAACGCCCTGGTGAGCATGGTCGGCCTGGTCGGCGGCTACCTCTTCGGCGTCTACCTGCAGAACGTGTCCGGTGGCGCCTACCTTGCCACGCTGACCCAGCTGACCGGCCTGCCCGAAGTGGTTATCGCGACGTTCAAGGCTTTGACTTTCGGACTCATTGCCGGCCTGGTCGGTTGTTACCGGGGGCTGACAGTGCGCGGCGGTTCCAAGGGCCTGGGCACCGCCGTCAACGAGACCGTGGTGCTGTGTGTGGTGGCGCTGTACGCGGTCAATGTGGTGCTGACGACCATCGGTGTGCGGTTCGGAACGGGGGCCCTGGGATGACGACCGTCCAGGTGTTGCGCGGCCGCTTCCCGCGGGTAGCCGCGGATCTTCGTCGCTTCGGCGGCGCCCTGACCCGACCACTTGACGAAGCCGGGAAGCTGGGCTGGTTCGCGCTCATCGGCGGTCGCGATATGTTCTGGGCGCTGACTCGTTACCGCAAAGAAATCCTGCGGCTGATCGCCGAGGTCGGTATGGGCACCGGCGCTATGGCCGTCGTCGGTGGTACCGCGGTGATCATCGCGTTCGTGACGCTGTCCTCCGGCTCGCTGGTTGCCATTCAGGGCCTCGCGTCGCTGGGCCACATCGGGCTCCAGACGCTCCTTGGGTTCGTCGCCGCACTGATCAATGTGCGTCTCGTTGCCCCCGTCGTCTCCGGCGTCGTGCTGGCGGCCACGGTCGGTGCCGGCGCCACCGCCGAACTGGGCGCCATGCGAATCAGCGAAGAGATCGACGCGCTGGAAGTGATGGGCATCAACTCGATGGCGTACCTGGTATCCACCCGGGCGCTGGCTGCGCTGGTGGTGATTATCCCGCTCTACTCGTTGGGATTGATCATGTCTTTCCTGTCTCCGCAAATCATCACGACGGTGGTGTATGGACAGGCTTCCGGCACCTACGAGCACTATTTCCGGACATTCCTGCGCCCCAACGACGTGTTCTGGTCGTTCGTGGAGGTCATCATCATGGCCGGGGTCGTGATGCTCACCCACTGCTACTACGGGTACAACGCCAGCGGCGGCCCGGTTGGTGTCGGTGAGGCCGTCGGCCGATCGATGCGTCTCTCGCTGGTCTCGGTGAATGTCGTTGTCCTGCTGGCCGAAATGGCGCTCTACGGCGTC
Source organism: Mycobacterium sp. (assembly GCA_019236925.1). Lineage (GTDB taxonomy): Bacteria > Actinomycetota > Actinomycetes > Mycobacteriales > Mycobacteriaceae > Mycobacterium. The sequence goes on from JAFAID010000535.1 coordinate 13,742, forward strand.
AACCCGAACTTCAACTTCACGGTGTAGCCGGCCATGACGATGCCGCGAGGGAAGGAAAACAAGCCGCCGTTGCAGCCGTACCGGGTGGTCGGTGTGGTGGTTTTGTTGGTCGCTGCGCTGGTGCTGTGGCTGGTGTACCTGCAGTACAGCGGGAAGTTCACGGCGAAGACCCAGCTGACGATGCTGTCACCTCGGGCGGGTTTGGTGATGGATCCGGGTGCGAAGGTCACCTACAACGGGGTGCAGATCGGCCGGGTGGCCAACATTGCGGAGGTGCAGCACGACGGCAGGCCGGCGGCGAAATTCACCCTGGACGTGTATCCGCGCTATATCAAGCTGATTCCGGCCAATGTGGATGCCAAAATTGCGGCGACCACGGTCTTCGGCGGTAAGTATGTATCGTTTACTTCGCCGAAAGACCCGACGCCGCAACGGATCACGCCGCACACCGTGATCGACGCGACGCACGTGACGACGGAGATCAACACGTTGTTCCAGACGATCACGTCGATCGCTGAGAAAGTCGACCCGGTCAAGGTGAACCTCACGCTGAGCGCGGCCGCGGACGCGTTGAACGGGTTGGGCGACAAGTTCGGGCAGTCGATCATCAACGGCAGCGCCATCCTCGACGATGTCAATCCGCGGATGCCGACGATCCGCCACGACATTCAACAGTTGGCGACACTCGGTGACACCTACGCCAACGCGTCGCCGGACCTGTTCGACTTCCTCAACAACGCGGTCACCACCGCACACACGCTGCACCAGCAGGAAAAGGAACTCGATCAGGCGTTGTTGGCGGCGAGCGGCTTCGGCAATACCGGCGCCGACATCGTCAACCGGGGCGGGCCGTATCTGGCACGTGGCGCCGCCGATCTGGTGCCCAGCGCCAAGCTGCTGGACACCTACAGCCCGGAGATTCCCTGCACCTTCCGCAACATCAGCGAGGCCGAACCGAAGGTCGCCGCGTTTACCGGCGGCTTTGGCGGCTACGAGCTGCGAACCAACACCGCACTGCTTTCCGGGCTGGGACTCTCTGTGAGTGCCCCGGGGCTCGGCATCACGGCGGCCACAATGGGACTCGGGACCCTAGCAGGGCTCGTCGGCGGGTCGCCGAATCCCTATATCTACCCGGAGAATGTCCCCCGAATAAACGCTCACGGCGGGCCGGGCGGTGCGCCGGGTTGCTGGCAGAAGATCACCCGTGATCTGTGGCCGGCGCCGTATCTGGTGTTAGACACCGGCGCCAGCGAAGCGCCGTACAACCACGTCGATGTCGGCTCACCGTACGCCATCGAGTACGTCTGGGGCCGCCAGGTGGGGGACAACACGATCAACCCATGAAAATCACCGGTACTGTGGTCAAGCTCGGCATCGTCTCGTTGGTGCTGTTGCTCTTCACGGCGCTCATCGTCGTGGTGTTCGGTCAGATGCGCTTCGACCGGACCAATAGCTACTCCGCGGAGTTCAGCAATGCCAGCGGGCTGCGCAACGGCCAGTTCGTCCGCGCCTCCGGGGTGGAGATCGGCAAGGTCAAAAACGTCAAGCTGATCGACAACGGCCGTCGGGTACGCGTGGACTTCGACGTCGACCGCTCGGTACCGCTCTATCAGTCCACGACCGCGCACATCCGCTATTTCAACCTGATCGGTGACCGCTACGTCGAGCTCAAACGCGGTGAGGGTGAGGGCGCGGACCGGGTTTTGCCGCCCGGTGGATTCATCCCGCTGTCTCGCACCGAGCCGGCCTTGGATCTCGACGCGCTCATCGGTGGGTTCAAGCCGCTGTTTCGGGCGCTGGACCCGGAAAAGGTTAACAACATCGCCTCGGCCCTCATCACCGTCTTCCAGGGCCAGGGCGGCACCATCAACGACATCCTCGACCAGACCGCGCAGCTGACCTCCCACATCGCCGAGCGCGACCAGGCGATCGGCGAGGTGGTCAAGAATCTCAACATCGTGCTGGACACCACGGTCAGGCATCGCCAGGAGTTCGACCAGACCGTCGACAACTTCGAGAAACTGATCACCGGACTGACCAATCACGCCGACCCGCTCGCCGCCGAAACCGCCCACATCAGTGACGCCGCCGGAACAGTGGCCGACCTGCTGGCCGACAACCGGTCCCTGCTGCACGACACCCTGAACTACCTGGATCCGATCCAGCAAGCGATCATCGATCAGCGTGACAAGTACGACGATTTTCTCCACCGGGTGCCGACCGGGTTGAACACAGTGGGCCGCGCCGTCGGCAGCTACGGGGACTGGGTGAACTTCTACCTCTGCGATCTGACGCTGAAGACCAATGGGCTGCAGCCCGGCGGCCCAGTCCGCACGGTCAAGATCTGGCAGCAGCCGAGCGGTAGGTGCACGCCGCAATGAGAACGCTGGAACCCGCCAACCGGCTGCGGATCGGGCTCATGGGCCTGGTGGTGTTGCTGCTGGTCGTCGGCGTGGGCCAAACCTTCACCAGTGTCCCGATGCTGTTCGCCCGCCCGACCTACTACGGGCAGTTCACCGACACCGGTGGACTGGAGAATGGTGACAAGGTGCGCATCGCCGGCTTGAACGTCGGCAGCGTGGAGGCCATCAAGATCGACGGTGACCACGTCGTGATGAAGTTCTCGACCGGAAGCAACACCATCGGCACCGAGAGCCGGCTGGCGGTCAGGACCGACACCATTCTGGGCAAGAAGGTGCTCGAGATCGAGCCGCTGGGCACCCAGACGCTGCGGCCCGGTGGCATTTTGCCGCTGGGGCAAAGCACCAGTCCATACCAGATTTACGACGCGTTCTTCGACGTCACCAAGGCCGCGGCCGGCTGGGACATCGACACCGTCAAACGGTCGCTGAACGTGTTGTCGCAGACCGTCGATCAGACCTATCCGCACCTGAGTGCGGCCCTTGACGGGGTGGCCAAGTTCTCCGACACCATCGGCAAGCGCGACGAGCAAATCACGCACTTGCTCGCGCAGGCCAACCAGGTGGCCAGCGTGCTGGGTGACCGCAGCGAACAGGTCGACCGCCTGTTGGTGAACTCGAACACGCTGCTGGCCGCGTTCAACCAACGCAGCCGGGCCATCAGCGCGCTGCTGGGGAACGTCTCCGCCCTCTCGGCCCAGCTGCAGAACCTCATCAACGACAACCCCAACCTGAATCACGTGCTGGAGCAGCTGCGCATCGTCAGCGACCTGCTGGTCAAGCACAAGGACGACCTGGCTACCGGGGTCACCGAGCTCGGCAATACCATCGCCGCCTTCAACGAAACCGTCGCGTCGGGACCGTACTTCAAGATATCGCTGGCCAACTGGTTGCTGACGCCGCCCTGGGTCCTGCAACCGTGGGTGGATGCCGCGTTCAGGAAGCGCGGCCTCGATCCGGAGGACTTCTGGCGCAGCGCCGGGCTGCCGGCCTTCCGGTTCCCCGACCCCAATGGCACCCGGTTCCCCAATGGCGCGCCGCCACCGGCGCCGCCGGTGCTGGAAGGTACCCCGGATCATCCGGGGCCGGCGGTGGCACCGGGCTCGCCGTGCTCGTACGCGCCGCCGCCGGAGCTGCTGCCGCGGCCGTGGAACCCGATGCCCTGTGCGGGTGTGAACCAAGACCTAGGCCCGTTCGGGCCTAATGGGCCCTATCCGGTCTTGCCCGACGTCGCATCGTCGCCGCCGAACCCCAACGGCCTGCCGCCGACACCGGGGATCCCGATCGCCGGACGGCCGGGCATTGCGCCGCCGGACGTTCCGGGCACACCGGTGCCGATCGCGCCGGGACCACCAGGGGCGCGCACCGAGCCGTTGGGGCCGGCCGGGCCGACTCCGCCGCCGTCGACGTTCGCGCCGGGGCTGCCCCCTGGACCGTCGGCGCCACCGGGACCCGGAAACCAGCTTCCGGCGCCGTTCATCCCGCCGGGCCAAGGGGGAAACAGCCAGCCAGGCGGAGGGGGAGGAAGCTTGGGAGGTAGCCAGCCGTGAGCTCCGTCTTCGATTTCCGGAATGTGCGGCTACCCAAGCTGTCGCGGGCGTCGGTGATCATCGGGGCGCTGGCGGTTGTGCTGGCCCTCGTCGCCATCTTCGTCGGCCGGGACCTCTATAAGAAGCTGACCAATAACACCGTGGTCGCATACTTCCCGGAAGCCAACGCGCTGTATTCCGGGGACGACGTCCGGATCATGGGTGTGTCCGTGGGCGCGATCGACAAGATCGAGCCAGCCGGCGACAAGATGAAGGTGACCTTCCACTACGCCAACAAGTACAAGGTGCCGGCCAACGCCTCGGCGGCGATCCTCAATCCCACCCTGGTGGCGTCGCGGTTCATCCAGTTGGAGCCGCCGTATAAGGGCGGCCCGGTGCTGGGCGACAACGCGGTGATCCCGATCGAGCGCACCGCAGTGCCCACCGAGTGGGACGAACTCCGCAACACCGTCACCAACATCATCTCCAAACTTGGCCCCACCGAGGAGCAGCCCAAGGGACCGTTCGGTGAGGTCATCGAGTCGTTCGCCGACGGGCTGGCCGGTAAGGGTAAGCAGATCAACACCACGCTGGACAGCCTCTCGCGGTCACTGACCGCACTCAACAAGGGCCGCGGCGACTTCTTCGCCGTGGTGCGCAGCCTGGCGCTGTTCGTCAACGCGCTGCACGAGGACGACCGAAAATTCGTCGCGCTCAACGAAAACCTGGCCCATTTCACCAACAGCTTGACCGGCTCCGACCGGGATCTGGCCAACGCCATACAGCAGTTCGACGGTTTGGTCACGACACTTCGCCCGTTCCTCGCCAAGAACCGCGAGGTGCTGACGCACGACATCAACAACACCGCCACCGCGACCAACACGCTGCTCCAACCCGACCCGCTGAACGGTTTGGAAACCGTACTGCACATAGCGCCGACGGCCTTCTCGAATCTCAATCAGATTTACCATCCGGCGATCGGCGCCGTCGTCGGCCAGCCCATTTCACTGCTCGGCGTCCAGTTCGCGAACCCGATGCAGTTGATCTGCAGTACGATCCAGGCCGCCAGCCGGCTGGGCTATCAAGAATCCGCCGAACTGTGTGCGCAGTACCTGGCGCCGATCCTCGACGCGATCAAGTTCAACTACCTACCGTTCGGGTTGAACCCGTTCACCACCGCTGCAACATTACCCAAGGAGGTCGCCTACTCAGAGCCACGGCTGCAGCCGCCACCCGGCTACAAGGACACCACCGTCCCCGGGATCTGGGTGCCCGACACACCGTTGTCGCACCGCAACACTCAGTACGGCTGGATCACCGCGCCCGGCATGCAAGGGACGCAGGTGGGGCCGATCACGGCGGGCTTGCTGACCCCGGAATCGCTGGCCGAACTCATGGGCGGCCCAAACATTCCGCCTGTTCAATCCAACCTGCAAACCCCGCCGGGACCGCCGAATGCGTACAACGAGGAGCCCGGTCCACTGCCGTACATCGGCCAGCCGGGCCACCCGGGGCCGATACCGCCGCCACCCCCCGGACCCGACGTGGTCCCCGGTCCGGTCGCACCGACGCCCGCGCCTCCCGGGTCCCCGGGACCGCCGCTGCCCGCTGAAGCGGCGTCCGCACCGGCAGGAGGGGGCCAATGAAGCGACTGATGCGCCTGGCCGGCCACCGGGCTTGGCAGGGACTGGCTCTGCTGGTGGCTGCGCTAATGCTGAGCTCATGTGGGTGGCGCGGTATCTCGAATGTGCCGATCCCTGGCGGGCCGGGCACCGGAGCCGGCTCCTACACCATCTACGTGCAGGTGCCGGACACGCTGGCGATCAACGGCAACAGCAAGGTGATGGTGGCCGACGTGTTCGTAGGCTCGATCCGCAAGATCGAGCTCAAGAACTGGGTGGCTACCCTGACGCTGGGCTTAGACAAGAGCGTCAAGCTGCCGAAGAACGCCACCGCCAAGATCGGGCAGACCAGCCTGCTGGGTTCTCAGCATATTGAGTTGGCCGCGCCGCGCGACTCGTCGCCGCAACCGCTGAAGCCCGGCGACACTATCCCGCTGATGAACTCGTCTGCGTATCCCACCATCGAGCGCACGTTGGCCAGCCTGGCAATGATTTTGCGCGGCGGAGGCATCTCGAATCTCGAGGTGATTCAGAACGAGGTCAACAACATCCTGGCGGGCCGGGGCCCCCAGATCCGTGCGTTCCTCGGAAAGCTGGACACCTTTACCGCCGAGCTCAACCAACAACGCGACGACATCACCCACGCCATCGATTCCACCAACCGGCTGCTGGCATATGTGGCCACGCGGTCGGACGTCCTGGATCGGGTGTTGACCGAATTTCCGCCGCTGATCAAGCATTTCGCCGACAAGCAACAACTGTTGATCGACGCCTCCGATGCGCTGGGCCGGCTCAGCCAGGCCGCCGACCAATACCTGTCCGAAACGCGGGGCCCGCTCCATCAGAACCTGCAGCTGCTGCAGTGCCCGTTGAAGCAACTCGGCCGCGCCGGGCCTTATCTGCTCGGCACGCTGAAGATACTCGCGACCATACCGTTCGACATCGATACCGCTCCGAAGCTGATTCGAGGCGACATGATGAACGCGTCGCTCAATCTCGACACGACGTTGTCGACCGTCGACAACGCGTTCCTCACCGGCACCGGGTTGTCCGGCGCGTTGCGGGCGCTCGAGCAGTCGTATGGCCGCGATCCAGAAACGATGATTCCCGACATCCGCTACACGCCGAACCCCAACGATGCCCCCGGCGGACCACTGGTGGAGAGGGCGACATGCTGACCCGTTTCATCAGACGCCAGCTGCTTCTGTTCAGCGTCATCACGGTGATCGCACTGGTGGTGCTGGGGTGGTATTACGTGCGCATCCCCACGCTGGTGGGCATCGGCCAGTACGAGCTGAAAGCCGACCTGCCGGCGTCGGGTGGTCTCTACCCCACGGCCAACGTGACCTATCGCGGTATCACCATCGGCAAGGTCACCGACGTCGAGCCCACCGAACAGGGTGCCCAGGCGACGATGAGCATTGCCAGCCAGTACAAGGTCCCCATCGATGCGTCGGCGAACGTGCATTCGGTGTCGGCGGTCGGTGAGCAATATCTGGACCTGGTATCGGTCGGGAACCCGGGCAAGTTTTTCTCACCCGGGCAGACCATCACCAAGGGCACGGTGCCCAGCGAGATCGGGCCGGCGCTCGACGCCGCCAACCGTGGGCTGGAGGCGCTGCCCAAGGAGAAGATCAGCCAGTTGCTCGACGAAACGTCGCAAGCTGTCGGCGGGTTGGGTCCGGCGCTGCAACGGCTGGTCGACTCCACACAGGCGGTCGTCGGTGACTTCAGAACCAACATCCGCGACGTCGATGACATCATCCAGAACTCCGCGCCGATCCTGGACAGTCAGGCCGATTCCAGTAGCGCGATCGAGCGCTGGGCGCGCAATCTGAACGTCTTGGGCGCACAGGCCGCGGAAAACGACCAGAACCTGAAAGACCTGCTGTCGAAGGCGGCGCCGACCGCCGATGATCTCAACGCGGTGTTCGGCGATGTCCGAGAGGCGCTGCCGCAGACCCTGGCCAATCTCGCGGTCGTGATCGAAATGCTCAAGCGCTACCACGCCGGCGTCGAGCAGGTGCTCGTGCTGTTGCCACAGGCTGGTGCGATCATCCAGGCGATTTCCGCGCCGTACGAGAAAGAGCACATGGCCATACTGGACCTCGGGGCGGCGTACAACCAGCCGCCGCCATGTTTGACCGGGTGGCCTCCGGCATCGGAGTACCGCTCGCCGGCGGATACCAGCTTGGTGCCCCTGCCGCAAGGAGCGTACTGCAAAATCCCGCAGGACACCCCGGCCAACGTGGTGCGCGGCGCGCGCAACATTCCGTGCGTCGACGTCCCGGGTAAACGGGCGGCGACGCCGAAGGATTGCCGCAGCGGCAAACCCTACGTCCCGCTCGGCACCAACCCGTGGTACGGCGATCCGGACCAGATCCGCAACTGCCCGGCGCCCGGTGCTCGCTGTGACCAGCCGGTGGATCCCGGTCACGTGATACCGGCACCGTCGATCAACAACGGCCTGAACCCAATGCCCGCCGACAGGCTGCCGCCGGAAGGGTTGACGCCGCCGCCGAAGAGCGATCTGCTGCAGCGGCCAGGTTCGGGTACCGTCCAGTGCAACGGGCAGCAGCCCAACCCGTGCATCTACACTCCGAACGGGCCTCCCACCGCGGTCTATAGTCCGCAGAGCGGTGAGGTGACCGGCCCCGACGGTGTTAAATACTCCGTCAACAACTCGAGCAACACAGGAGACGACGGATGGAAGGAGATGCTGGCGCCAACCGGCTAAACCCCGCCGATAGCGACGATTCATCGTCTTCGGAGGTGAAGAGCGAGGATTCGTCGGAATCCGAGATCGGAGCCGACCAGACCAGCACAGAGGTGAAGAGCGAGGATCCGTCAGA
>JAFAID010000302.1 GCA_019236925.1 Mycobacterium sp.
AGCTCCAGCGGTGCCCGCTCCACCGCCGCCGACGTGGTCAGGATGCGACGTTCGGCGATCAGCCAAGCGCGGACTTTCACTGGGTCGGCGCCGTCGACGGGGGCCAGCGTGGTGATGGCGCTTTGCTCGTCGACGGATTCGACCACCCGCCACCCGCGCACATCGGCGAGCACGGACCGGCTGACGTGTCCCACCTCGGCCAGACGCGCGCGCACCGCGGCCGGGCCGAGCGCCGCGTGCTCGCTGAGGGCGACCGAAAAGCCAACGCGAGCAGCAATATTGGCTTCGCCGAGTTCGAGTCGCTGGGCCACCGACAGCGACGACACCCACTCCGGTGGCGGCAGTCGCGGCCGAAGCCGCTGCATCAGGGTCGGGCGCACGGCTAGCACGCCGACGCCGCGCGGGCCGGCGAGCCATTTACGCGACGACGCATAGGTCACGTCGGCGCCTGCGGCGCAGTCCACCTGTCCGAGCGCTTGGGCGGCATCGACGACAAGCGGCAGACCCAATTCAGCGCATAACTGAGCCATTTGGTGCAGCGGTTGCACCACGCCGCGATGGCTGGCCACCGCGGTCAGGTGGACCAGGTCGGGGGGGTCGGCGGCCAGGCCGGCGGCCGCTTCGTCGACCGCGACCCGGCCCTCGCCGTCGGTCGGCAACGGGCGGCGGGCGAAGCCGTGCGCGGCCATGACAGCGAGATTGGGTCCGTATTCGCCGGGCAGGCAAGCCAATGTGCGGCCGCCCGGCGGCCAGCTGGCCAGCAGCAGGTCCAGCGCGTGCAGCGAGCCGGTAGTGAACACCACCTCTGCGTCGGACATACCGGCCAGCGCGGCGACGGCGGCGCGCCCGGCGTCCAGAACCGGTTTGGCCGCATCAGCCGCAACGTATCCGCCGACCTCGGCCTCGTGTCGCGCGTGCCGGGCCGCGGCGTCCAGCACAGCGAAGCTCTGCCGCGAGCAGGCAGCGCTGTCCAGGTGTAACCCGGCAACCAGCGGCCGGGCGGCCCGCCAGGTTTCGGCCAGGCCTTCGCTCACTTGACCGCCAGCGACAACCCGAAGTCGCCGGCGTCATCGGTCCACCACCGGGTACGCCGCAGCCCCGCCCGGGCCAGCTCGGCTGCCACCGCATCGGCTCGGAATTTGCAGGACACTTCGGTGAGAATTTCCTCACCGGCAGCCAATTCGACGGTCAGGTCCAGCGCGGCGATGCACACCCGCTGCGTCTTCTCGGCCCGCAGATACATCTCCATTCGCTCTTCTTCGCTGTTCCAGCGGGCCACGTGCCGGTAGGTGTCGACGTCGAAGTCGGCGTCGAGTTCCCGGTTGATAACCGCGAGCACATTGCGGTTGAACTGTGCTGTCACTCCGGCGGAGTCGTCATAGGCCCGGACGAGCCGGTCGGTGTCCTTGACCAGGTCGGTGCCCAGCAGCAGGCTGTCGCCCGGCCGCATTACCCCCGCCAGCGCCGCAAGGAACTCGGCACGCGGGTCGTCGGTAAGGTTACCGATCGTCGAGCCCAAGAACACGAACAGCCGCCGCCCGCCGTCGGGGATTTCCGACAGGTGCTCTTCGAAATCGCCACAGACAGCTGCAATTTCGATATTTGGATACTCATGCTGGATGGCCGTTCCGGCCGCCGAGAGCATGCTGGCATCGACGTCGAACGGCACGAACCGGCGCAGTGCGCCGCCGTCATTCAGCGCAGCCAGCAGAGTCCGGGTCTTCTCCGATGTACCACTGCCCAGTTCGACCAGAGTGTCCGCGGCGGTAACCGACGCGATTTCCGCAGAGCGCGCATGCAAGATCTCCGCCTCGGCGCGGGTCGGGTAATACTCAGGCAGCCGGGTGATCTGGTCAAACAGGTCGCTGCCTACCGAGTCGTAAAACCACTTGGGCGGCAACGATTTCGGAGAACTGCGAAGACCGTCGAGCACGTCGTGGCGCAGGGACTGATATGCCGAGTCCGCGGCCAGGTGATTGCACAGCGATAACGTCATCAAGGTCCTTTCGTATGTTCCAGTGCGGTCAAGGTGACGCCCTCGGCGGTGACCTCGACCAGATGGCGGTCCGGTACGTCCTCCCAGCCGGGCTGGTCGTCGTACGGCTCGCTGGCCAACACCACCCCGTCGTCGCGGTGCAATATCGACAGGGTGTCTCCCCACGTCGTGGCGAGAAGCCGGGAACCGTTGGCCGCCAAGATGTTCAGCCGCGCGTTCGGGTCGTCGCCGCCGATCTCGACGATCGTCTCACCTAACGCGTCGAGGCCGCGGCCGAAGATCAGTGCAGCGAGAATCGCGCTGTCACAGACCGATTCGGCAGGCGAACCCGAGGGCAACACGCTTCTGTCGACAATTCCGTTGTGCGACAACAGCCATTGCCCATCGGTGAACGGCGCTGTCGCGCTGGCTTCGATCGGCATGCCGACGCTCGCGGAGCGCACCGCCGCCACCACACAGTGGCTGCGCAGCGCCGGGGCGACGGAGCCGAACGAGACGTCTCCCCACAACGGTGCGATGCTGCGCCAGCGCCGCGGCGTCGCGCCGTCGAAAAACCCGACTCCCCAACCGTCGGCGTTCAACAGGCAATATTTTTGCCGGCGCGGGGCATACGACTGCACCCGAAGACCATGCGGCGGGTCGAGCACCAACGCGGAGACCGAGATTTCGCGTCCAAACCAGCCGAGGTGTCGGCACATCAGACGCGGCCCCCGGCTTGATCGTCGGCAACGGACCACGCCAACCGGACTCCGCTGAAGATCTGCCGCCGATACGGGTGATCCCAGTTACGGAAGCTGGGCCGCAGGACGGCCGACTCCACGGCCCATGACCCGCCGCGCAGCACCCGGTAGTCCCCGCCGAAGAACGGCTGGGAGTAGCGCTGGTAGATCATCGGCGTGAAGCCCGGCCAGGGTTGCAACGTCGAGCTGGTCCACTCCCAGACGTCTCCGAGCATCTGCTCGACACCGTAGGCCGACGCGCCGGCCGGGTAGGCGCCGACCGGCGCCGGGCGCAGTGCCTCGCCGCCGAGGTTGGCATGGGTGGTCGACGGCTCCTCGGCTCCCCACGGATAGCGACGCCTCGCGCTGATCTCGGGATCCCATGCGCACGCCTTCTCCCATTCGGTCTCGGTGGGCAGCCGGGCACCGGCCCACGCGGCGTAGGCCTCAGCCTCGAAGTAGCTGACATGTTGGACCGGTTCGCCGGCAGGGATGTCCTCGACGCGACCGAAGCGGCTACGTGTCTGCCCGGCGACGTCCCAGAACTGTGGCGCGGTCAGGCCCGCGGTTTGGCGGTGCTCCCAGCCCCGCGCTGACCACCACCGCGGCTGCGCGTAACCGCCGTCGTCGATGAACTGCCGCCATTCGCCGTTGGTGACCGGAACTCGTCCGATGCGAAACGCCGGGACATCCACCACGTGAGCGGGGCGTTCGTTATCCAGCGAGAACGGCTCGCTGGCCGCGTCGACGCCCAGGACGAACTCACCACCGGGCACCAACACCGATGTCCCGGCCAGTGCCGACCGGCCGGCCGGCAGCATGGACGTGTCCGGCAGCAGCGGCGGACCGCTGCGCAGATTCAGCGCCTGCAGCATCGTTTCGTCGTGCTGGTTCTCGTGACTGACCACCATCCCGAACGCGAAGTTGTGGCCCGGCTCGTCAGGTAGCGCATCGAGGGCATCCAGCGCGGCCGATCGCACCGTCCGGCAATACGCCCGCGCTTGGTCCGGGGACAGCAGCGGCAGGTCGACGCGACTGGCCCGGGAGTGCACGAAGGCGTCGTAGAGGTCCTCGACGGCGCGGGGCAACATCCCCGGCCGATCCGGGTCACCACCGCGCAACAGCCACAGCTCTTCCTGCTGACCGATGTGCGCCAGGTCCCACACCAACGGGCTCATCAGCGGGTCGTATTGGCGGCGGAGTTCGGCGTCATCGAAATCGACCAGCCGCAGGGTCCGGTCCCGCGCTCGGCCTAAATCGCGGGCCAGTGCTTCGCTCGGCGTCACGGCTCCCCCAGCGCCAGCCGAGCAACCGTGGCCTCGATGCCGTTCGCGATCACCTGGTCGGAAAAGTCGTCGGCGGGACAGCGGCCCCGTTCGACCGCCGCAACCAGACGCTGCATCGCCTCGCTGAGGTCGGGCGGCACGCGTTCCGCGGCGACGGCCACGCACCGGGTGGCCGCGGTGTGCAGCCGCTGATCGCCGAGCCCGACCCGGGCAGCGACGTCCCAAGAGGTAGCGACCGGTTGGACGGCTTCAGCCGCGATGTCGGCGGCCACCGGGTCGTCGAGCAGAGTCACCAATGTGAACACCACCGCCGGCCAGATGGCATCGGGAACGCTGTCCAGGTAGCGGATTTCCAGCCACTGCCGTGGACGCACCGGCGGGAACAGCGTGGTCAGGTGGTATTCCAGGTCGTGGCTGGTCGGCCGGCGCCCGCCGAGCAACTCGCGGCCGTCGGCCCAGTCCGCAAAGGGCAGATAGTGCGTCACCGGCACCGCCTCGGGGCAATGCACCAGCATCACCGGCGCCTTCAGCGCGTAGCGCGCCCAGTCGGTGCCGGGGTCCTCACCGCTGGCGGTCAGGATGGGTCCGCACCGCGCCGAGTCGAGCTGACTCCACACTCGCTGCCGGGACGACCGCCAGCCGGAAAACGCGCCACCCAGCAGCGACGAATTGGCGGCGATCGCGACCAAGGTGGGCCCCAGGGCGTGGGCCAACCGGACCCGGTCAGCCCAGCCGGCGGCGGGCCCGGCGTCGAGATTGACCTGGACCGACGCCGTCGACGTCATCATCGCTGCTCCAACCACACCGGTGTGGCTTGCCTGGAAGAACTGTTCCATCGCGCGGTAGCGCGCGCCCGGATTGATGCGCTTGGCCGGCCGCAGCGGATCAGCGCCCAGCAATACCAGTCCCAGGCCGACGGCGGCGAAAGCTTTTCGCAGCAAGGCTTGGTCGGTGGTCATCGCCTCGATCGCCGGCACCACGCCATCGACGGGCGGGCCGGACAATTCCACGGCGCCACCGGGTTCGACGGTCACCACGCTGCCGCCCGGCATCGCCGAAAGTGATTCCAGGACGTCGGTGATCTCATCCCAGGTCGGTCTGCGGTGCGGGTCGGCCGGGTCGTAACAATGCGCCTCGACCTCCAGGCCGACTCGCCCTACCGGGCCGTCGGACAAGCAGCTGCCGGCGATGCACTGCGCTGCGGCCGACGAACTGGCCAGCTCACTTTCTGCGGGGCGCGCTTGATCCGGCTGCGACGCGACGGCAAACGCCATATTCCCGATCCCTTCGGGGCCCGGACCGTCGGTCGCGGACCGCTGATTGCGCGCGGCTATCCAACGATAGTCACAAGCTTCCATCTTCCAGAGGGCACCGACATATTCCTGCGGTTGGCGGCTCCGTGATTTCGGGCGCCGAGGCGCCATGCCGCGAACTCGCCACGGTTATTGACCCAGCGTGTTCTCCATGGCGCCGGCCAGCACGTTTACCGCGGGACCGCCGTTGCCGGACTGACAGACCTTCGCTTGCAGGAGCACGTTTTCCCGCAGACGGGTCTGGGTGAAACATCGACGGTCGGTACCAGCTTCCTGTTTGGTCCATGCCGCATCGGCAGCACCGGGCGGCCCGCCGTCAAATGACCACACTTGAGTGGCTCCGTTGTCCAGATGCATCGCTGTGGTCTGCCCGGAGCAGCCGACCGTGCGGTCCACGACACGACGAAACGCCCAGTGGGCGGCGTCGACGGTTGCGAAGACACCCACCGCTTGCTTGACGAAATGCGTCTGGTCGGTCGGCGAGGTCTGCGTACTGGCACCGTTGAACGATGCCAGGTCGGGATCGTTGTAGACCTCCGGCAACCCGATGTCGGCCCAGTTGTTGCACGCCGGGAGGTCGACGAAGTACGGCTGGAACGGCTGGGTGAACAGCGATTCGTCGCGCATCGGCCCGCCGACGATGTTGCCCACCGAACCCTTGCCCAGGACCGCGTAGCTGACCACGCCCGGATCCGACGGTCGGGCTGCCGCGACCGGGGCCACGCATACTGCCGCGACACCACCGACCGCCACGCCAATCGTCACCGCCGCCACGACTTCGATGGTCATGGATCTCGATCATGCCAAGTGGCCCACCCAAACAGAAGCCGAAGGTGCCCGCCGCGGCGGTTCTGGCCCACGTCGGCGATCAAGCTCGCTGTCGAATGCTGGTGCGCCGCAGATACTTTGGCTCGCGTTACGGCACGGGGGGCGGACCGCCATGACCACCGCCATGGCCGCCGGGTCCACCCGGACCCATACCCGGGCCGAAGGGCCCTGGCATCATCGGACCGCCGGGCCAGCCGGGGCCCATCCCGGGTGGGAATGATCCACCCGGGTAGACGAACATCCCTTCGGGACCTTCCTGACCACCGCCGGGACCGTACATGCCGTGGTGATGGCGGTACGGTTGCTCATGCCAGGCGACCGCGGCGCCGGCGAAAAAGATAACCGCCACGATGAAAACCGTGCCGGCGACGATCACCACCCACGCCGCAGCCTGGTAGAGCCGCGAAGGCTTCGCGACGGGCGGCGCTGCGTGCGGCGGCGGAGGCGGGCCGGGCGGCTGGAACTGGGGCTGGGGTGCTTGGGTCATCCCTCGATAATGCCGAGGTGCGCGGCGGCCATCAAACACCGCGCTCAAGCGTTGCGGAGAAGTTATCAACTACGCGTCGGCACCGGCAACGCGAAACCGGGCCGGGTGGCCACCGCCCTAGTAGCACAAGAACCAGGCGAAACGCAGGATGACCACGGCGATGAGCAAAACTCCCGCCACGATCGCCACCCAGGCGGCTGCCTGATAGACCCGCTCAGACTGTGGCTGCGGAGGCAAGACGGGCGGCGGCGCGACGGGGGGCGGCGGAATCGGCGGCTGCGGGGTCTCGCTCATGCTTTTTAATAATGCCTCAGGTCAGCAACGGCCGCGACCGGACACGGCCGTCAAGGAGCCCGGCGCCCCACTGCCGGGGCGCCGGGCTGATGGCAATGACGGGCTACGGGTTCGCCGGAGCCAGCGACGGAGCGACGGACTGCGGCGGCTGTGAGGGTCCCAAGCTGGCAGAACCCCCCGGACCGCCAGGCCCGCCGTGGAAGCCAGCCCCAGGGCCGTGGCCGTGGTGCATGCCCCCTGGGCCCATGGCGTGGTGCTGCGCCCAGTGGTGGTGGCATCCGTGGTGACCATGATGGCCGGCAATCTTGAAGCCGGCGAAGAAGACGGTCGTGACGATGAACAGGATCCCGGCGACGATCACAACCCATGCCGCGAACCTATAGAGCCAATACGGTTTAGCTGGCTCAGTTGTTGGCACTGTCGGGTTGGTGGCGACCGTGGTCGGTGTGGTTGGTGTTTCGTGTGTTTCACTCATGCTGAAATGATGCGTGGGGAACGAATAGGGCGCGCTAGGTACAACCTATGAAAAAGATATGAGTGGCGCCGAAATTGGGTCCTGCAGGGTCGCCTGAGCGGTTAATTTTCGCCTGACCAGGGTTTGAATGGATTGACCGCGAATCCCGTGCTGGGAGTTTGCTCTGCTGGCTGCGCTGGAAGCAGCAGGTCAGCAATACGGCGCGGTCTTCGATGCGCACCGTGGTGGACGAAGATTAGGTGCCGGGTCGCCGCCGTTGTCGGTCGGGGTGTGGGGGCGCAGACTGGTCTGGTTCGTCGTGGTCGACCCCGATTGCCTCAGTGGTGCCGTTGAGCCTGTAGGTCAGCATGGTGGCGGAGGGCTTCCACAGGAACCGTGGATTGGTGCCATTGAGCCCGAGCGTCAGACTTTTGCATTCCCTGCCCTCCCCACGACGGACACCCCAGGTACCCGCGTGGGAAGGGAGACAAGCGCCGTGGAAGTCGTTCATGCCCGTTGTGCCGGGCTGGATATCTCGAAAAAAGACGCCAAGGTGTGCGTCCGCATCGCCGGTGCTGGGCGGCGCAAAACCGTTGAGACGGTGACCACTTGGGGGTCGATGACCAGCCAGATCTTGGCGCTGCGTGAGCATCTGATCGCCGAGCGGATCACGTGTGTGGTGATGGAGGCCACTAGTGACTATTGGAAGCCGTTTTACTACCTGTTGGAGGACGCGGGGTTTGAGGTGCTGCTCGTTAATGCGCGGCATGTGAAAAACCTCCCGGGCCGCAAGACCGATGTCGCCGACGCGACCTGGCTGGCCCAACTCGGCGCGCACGGTTTGGTGCGAGGCTCGTTCGTGCCACCCGAACCGATCCGGCAGCTTCGCGACCTGACCCGGGCACGCACGGCGATCACCCGGGAACGCTCACGCGAGGTGCAGCGGCTGGAGAAGCTGCTCGAAGACGCCGGCATCAAACTGTCCGCGGTGGCCTCTGACATCGTGGGGGTCTCCGGACGGGCCATGCTGGAGTCGTTGATC
>JAFAID010000478.1 GCA_019236925.1 Mycobacterium sp.
TGGCACACTCAATCCGTGCTCAACATGCAGCGGCGATTTTTCTACGGGTACCGGCCAGCGGTGCCCGTGGCTTAGCTGCTTCCAGAGCCCCGTGGTCCGCTTCCGGATCCGGGGCTCGTCTCTTGTGTGAGGCCCGATACCGGATGAGACCACAACCCCCACACAACGAGAATCCGGAGTCCCCCATGACAATCGAAACCGAAGAACTCACCGATATCGACGACCTGCGCCACGAGATCGACCGACTCGATGCCGAGATCTTGGCCGCGGTGAAGCGCCGTACCGAAGTGTCCAAGGCGATCGGCAAAGCCAGGATGGCCTCTGGCGGCACCCGCTTGGTGCACAGCCGCGAAATGAAGGTCATCGAGCGCTACAGCGAACTCGGCCCTGACGGCAAGGACCTGGCCATGCTGCTGCTGAGAATGGGCCGCGGCCGACTCGGTCACTGATCCGGCCGGTTAGCACCTCGTTCACCTCGCCTTCATTGCGGCACCGGTCAACCTGACTAGGGTCAACAACATGACTGCGGTTGAACGGAGCCTTGGCATCCCAGATATAACTGCGACCCCGGCCTGGAACGCACTGCGCAAGCATCACGAGCAGATCGGAACGACTCAGCTACGCGAATTCTTCGCCGACGACCCCGACCGCGCCGGCGAGTTCACTGTCACCGTGGGCGATCTTTACATCGACTACAGCAAACACCGCGTCACCCGCGAGACCGTGAAACTGCTCATCGACCTGGCCCGCACCGCCCACCTCGAGCAGCGCCGCGACGAGATGTTCGACGGCGTGCACATCAACGTCTCGGAAAATCGCGCGGTGCTGCACACCGCGCTGCGGCTGCCGCGGGACGCGAAGCTGGTCGTCGACGGGCAAAACGTCGTCGAGGACGTGCACGCGGTGCTCGACGCAATGGGCGACTTCACCGATCGGCTGCGCAGCGGCGAGTGGACCGGCGCGACAGGGAAACGCATCAGCACGGTCGTCAACATCGGGATCGGAGGTTCGGACCTCGGACCGGTGATGGTCTACCAGGCGCTGCGTCACTACGCCGACGCCGGCATCTCGGCGCGGTTCGTCTCCAACGTCGACCCTGCCGACCTGATCGCGACATTGGCCGACTTAGACCCGGCGACAACACTTTTCATCGTTGCCTCGAAGACGTTCACGACGCTCGAGACGCTGACCAATGCCACCGCGGCCCGGCGCTGGCTGACCGATGCGCTCGGCGACCACGCGGTGGCCAAGCACTTCGTTGCCGTCTCGACCAACAAGAAGCTGGTCGACGAGTTCGGCATCGACACCCACAACATGTTCGGATTCTGGGACTGGGTCGGCGGACGCTATTCGGTCGACTCAGCAATCGGGCTCTCGGTGATGGCCGCGATCGGCCGCGAGGCATTCGCGGACTTCCTGTCAGGGTTCCACCTTGTCGACGAACATTTCCGGACCGCACCGCTGGAATCCAACGCTCCGGTGCTGCTGGGGCTGATCGGGCTGTGGTACTCGAATTTCTTTGGCGCACAGTCACGTGTGGTGCTGCCGTACTCCAACGACCTGGCACGCTTCGCCGCGTATCTGCAGCAGCTGACGATGGAATCCAACGGCAAGTCAACCCGCGCCGACGGCACCCCGGTCGTCACCGATACCGGTGAAATCTATTGGGGTGAACCGGGAACCAACGGGCAGCACGCGTTCTACCAGTTGCTGCACCAGGGCACACGGCTGGTGCCGGCCGACTTCATCGGTTTCAGCCAACCGACCGACGACCTGCCCACCGCCGACGGCACTGGCAGCATGCACGACCTGCTGATGAGCAACTTCTTCGCCCAGACGCAGGTGCTGGCATTCGGCAAGACGGCCGAGGAGATCGCCGCCGAGGGCACACCCGCCGATGTGGTGCCGCACAAGGTGATGCCCGGCAACCGCCCGACCACATCCATCCTGGCTACCAGGCTCACCCCATCGGTGCTGGGCCAGTTGATCGCCCTGTACGAGCATCAGGTCTTCACCGAGGGCGTGGTGTGGGGCATCGACTCGTTCGACCAATGGGGCGTCGAGCTGGGCAAGACGCAGGCCAAGGCGCTGCTGCCGGTCATCACCGAGGACGCCTCGCCGGACAAGCAATCGGACAGCTCGACCGACGCCCTGGTGCGCCACTACCGCATCGAGAGGGGCCGTGCCGGCTGAGCGCCCAACGGCCGCCAAGGACGGGCCCGGCCATCCAACTCAGCTCGTGAATGTGGGTAGTTCGCCAGCACGGATGCATCGGCGTCGGTGGCATCTGAATGCGACTCACCTGTAACGATGTCGAGAGCTCAGACACCTCAACCGCGCTGACTCCGTTAGTTGTTCAGCTCCGAACCGTCGGGGTGAAGCGGCCATCGGCGGCGGGGTCGACCTCACCGACGACTGTTACGTCGGCCGCCATTCGCTGTTCGATGACACCGACGACCCGCTGGCCATCCACCGAGCGGTCAACCTCTGTCTTCGCGACTGCCCGGTGCTGGCCAAGTGCAGGGATTGGTACGAGTCCCTGCCGCCATCGGTCAGTGAACCGCCTAGACCAACGGGGCTTGGGGGGCAGGCGAGTCCGGCGGAACGGATCCGTGTATCGACGGGCCAGACCCCGGCGTCTGCGGGCCGTATCCCGGCATCTGCGGGCCGTACCCTGGCGTCTGCGGTCCATACCCCGGCGTCTGGGGGCCGTACCCCGGCGTCGGGGGGCCGTACCCCGGCGTCTGCGGTCCATACCCCGGCGTCGGGGGGCCGTACCAGGGCGTCTGCGGGCCGTACCAGGGCACCGACGGCCCAAATCCGGGCACCTCCTGGCCGGTCCCAGCCAAAAGCTTGGACCCAACGAAAGCCGCTGCCTGAGTGGTGTACACGGGGATGTAGCCCTCGCTGTGCCCGCGCCACTCGTTACCCTGACCCGCGTGACAAATCGGGTCGTTCGGGTTGCAGAGATCGATCGCCTTGGAACCGAGCATGGCGCTCTGGACAGGCAGCGATCCGCCGGCGCGGTCAGCCACGTTGCCAAACGTAACGACCGCTGCGACGTTGTTCGCGTACTCCGGCGGTAGCAAACTGCCCCAGTTGATGCCGCCGATGGGAACGCCGGCGACGATGTCGATCACGCTCGCGCCTTGCGAATAGCCGCCCAGCACGATCTTGGTGTTTGGGCAGGACGACACCGTGGACTTGACGTGGGAAATCGCGTCATTGGCGCCGTCACCGCCGTGCAGCTGCAGCATGCCGGCGGGATAGTTCACCCCGTAGGTCCTGATGTTCATGCCGCCGGTCTGCTGGCGCAGCGAGCCGACGAAGGCGTCGCCGACCCGGCCGAGGCCCGGTGGCTCGTTGGTACCTCGCGCGAAGACGACCTCGGCATCAGGGCAGTTGTCGGCTGAGGCGACCGGCGCCGCGCTTGGGGAGACGAGCAGGCCGGCGGCGTTGACCAGCGCAGAAGCGCCCAGGCCGACCCAGCGACCTGCTGACCGCACGCTGCCCGCCCGAGGGCTACGTATGCGGTTGGAAAACACCCCGAAATTTTACCCCCATAGGGCCAGGGTGCACCATGGCCAGCCATTCCTATTGCCCCATGGCCAGCCATTCCTATTGCCCCA
>JAFAID010000532.1 GCA_019236925.1 Mycobacterium sp.
GAAGTGGTCGAACACACCACTGAGGATCAGCCGCAACACCTGGATGCCGGTGTCGTAGTGCCAGCCGATGCCGTGCGTTGACAGGGCGGTGTTGAGCGCGGGATCGAATCCGGTGTAGTAGGACTGGCGCACCGCCGGTGGTGGTGATTGCGGGTGCAGGTACAGCGGTGCCCGAAGTGCGGCGGCCGCTTCGAAAATGGGCCAGCAGCTCCGGTCGTCGAGGTTCTTGCTCCGCGAGTGCGCGAATAGCATCGCGCCGTTGAGCCCGAGGCGGCACACGGCACGTTCAAGTTCCTGCGCAGCCTTTTCGGGGACCGGTGTCGCCAGCGTCGCAAGGCCTTGGAGCCGGTCGGGCTGGCTTCGAATCGCTTCGGCGAGTTGGTCGTTGGTCATACTCTGGAGCGCGATCGCGTCAGCGGGGGCAAGCATCGCCAGGCCCGGAGTGCTCAGGGACAAGACCTGCACTGTGATTCCGGCGTCATCCATCTCCGTGATGCGGTCCGCGCCGATGTCCAAAAGACGGCGCGCTGTTGGTCCTTGAGACGAAAGCCCCAGCGCGAGGTCTTGCCAACGTGCGTCGACGGAGCGCCATGCGTCAACCACGGCGCGGGTGACAAAGTGCTCCTCGAGGGCGGTGATCCTCAGCATTTGGTGTGGCCTTTCTCGATCGGGTCCGGTTACGTACCGAGAAGTTCAGGAAGGAATATCTCGTCGGCGGTCCACCGACGGGAGGACAGTCCTTGTTCGAAGTGGTAACGCAGGTAAGTGTCGATCGCCTGACGGTTTGCCGACATGCCGTACGGCCACCAGTCGTCGCCAAACTGTGCGGTGTTTCGCTCGACCAGTGCGTCCATCCAGGGCACCATGGTGGAGACCTGGTAGAGTCGTCGAGTCTGCCGATAGCGTTCGGCAGCAATATCTTTCGCTGCCAGGAACGCCTCATATACAGCGCGTCCCATCGCGGGGTGCGTGTTCAGGAGGTCACGTGAGATGACGACGGCGTGCATGATCGGGAAGACGCCCGTCCGCTCGAAATAGGCACGTTCCACCACCTCGTAGTCGGGGAACAAGCGCTGCACGTGTGGTGATCCATCCAGCACGCATTGCGGGACGTTCGCGGTGAACAAAGCGTCGATCTCGCCCGTCTCAAGCATCGAACCCAGAGACTTGCCCACTGGCGCCGCTGTGACGTGGAGATCGACTGGATGGGGGTGAGCAACGAAGTCCAGCGGTGGGGCCGGCACGTCGAGGCCCCCGATCACCCACCGGTTCTCCCCCGGCTTGAAGCCGTAGTCGTCCATCAATGCACCCTTGGCCCACAGGCCGGAGTCTTGGCCATAGATGCCGAACTCACCGATCGTCTTGCCGACGAGGTCCGCCGGCTCGGCTATGCCACTATCGGCATGGACAAAAACACACGAGTGCCGGAACACACGATTGGGAAACGCTGGGATGGCGACATAGGGCAGCTGGTGCGGGTTGAGCTCAAGTGCTCGAAGGTAAAACGTCAATCCAAGTTCCGAGACATCGAACTGGTGGCGCCGCATCATCCCCGCAAAGATCTCAGGCAGCGTGTGCGCGGTGTGCATCTGGACCGTCGCGCCCGCAACTGCGGCGGTGCCGTCGAAGAGCGCACGGGTCGTGTCGTATTGGCCGCAGGCTATTGTCACGGTCGGCATCGTCATGGTGATGGTCCCTTCTGGCGTTGATGACCCCTGCCGCCATGGTTGGCCCAGCGGGCTCGCCTTGTCCAAGTCATTCTTGGTGGCTTCCATACCCAACGGGTATCGTGTTGCAGGGTGGAGTTACGCCTGCTGCGTTATTTCGTGGCGGTAGCCGAAGAGCGCCACATTGGCAGGGCTGCGACGCGTCTGCACATGACCCAGCCGCCATTGAGCCGAGCCATGCGTCAACTCGAAGAAGACCTCGGTATCACCTTGCTAGAGCGGACACCGAAGGGAGTGCGGCCGACACGGGCCGGCTCGACGCTGTACCGCGAATCGCTCGCGCTGCTTGAGCGAGCAGACACGCTTCGCGAACGGGTTCTGGCCGACAGCGACGGCTCGAACCTGATCATCGGCACGCTCGCCGATACCGCTGAACTGGT
>JAFAID010000557.1 GCA_019236925.1 Mycobacterium sp.
GCCCGCCATTGTGGCCAAGGCTCGGTCGATGAAATCGTCCGGTGCTGCGGTCGGCAGCCGCTCGGGTAGATCTGCATCCTGTGCGAACAGGAACCAATGAAAATTCTTCGTCGAGAAGCGGTGGTCGACGGCCGACATGGCATCGAGTGTTGGCACGACAGTTAGCGAAGAGAATGCCGCGACCACGTCGGGATGATCCAGCGCCAGTCGGTAGCCCACCCACGCGCCGCGGTCGTGCCCAACGACAGCGAAGCGATGGTGTTCCAGGCTGCGCATCAATACGACGAGGGCCGTACCAACACGCCTTTTCGTCCAGCGCGGCTGCATTGCTTCCGGGCGGCTAGCGCCGTAGCCTGGTAAATCTGGGATGACGAGCGTGTATGACTGTGAAAGATCCGGCGCGAGCTTGCGCCAGGCGATATGCGTCTGCGGATACCCGTGCAGCAGCAGCACCGGCGGCCCGCTGCCCCCTATAGCGCCCGTGAACCGGACACCATGAACTTTCGCATCGAGCCTGCGGAAGCCGGGAAAAAACGCTGGTGCGATGGTTCGAGCGGTGATCTCACTCATATTGACCTCCTTTGAACAAATTGTTTCGTGCGGCGGTTGCTTTGTCGGCGTTCGCACCGACTTGCGTTAGTGCGACGCCGCCGATGCAGATCGACGCACCGAAGAGTAGCGGGACGCTTACTCTCTCGTGGAGAAAGATGATCCCGGTGCCGATGGCGAAGACCGTCTGGAGAAGGGCGAACGGGGCGAGCCGGGCTAGAGAGCAACGGCCGATCAACCAGAACCATAACCCGAAGCCGATCACCGCGCCAAAAAGGACGGCGTAGCCGAGCGCGAGCCAGGCTGGGACGCTGGCGTTCCGCACCGCAGCCTCCTGACCAGTTTCGAACAAAGCAGAGGCGACACCAACCTGGGGCACGGTAAAGAGCGACAGCCACGCCATGAGACGCATCGGTTGAAGCGGGCCAAAGCGCTTGATCAGGACATTGCCGAAAGCCTGCGCGGCGGCCGCTCCTGTGACCAGTAGAACCGCCACTGCCGGCACCGGCTCCCCAGGGTCTGCCAGCGCCAGGGCGACACCGGCAAAGGCCACAACGACCCCGACTACCACGCGAAGCGGCGGTCGTTCGCCCAGCAATGGCCAAGCGAACAGGACTGTAAATGGCGTCATAAGCTGGACAATTATGGCGGAGATGCCGGCAAGTCCGAGGTGCAGCCCCACGAAAAAGAGACCGAAACACAAGCCGCCGAAGAATACCGAAATTGCCGCCGAGACCACGATCTCGCGGCGCGAGGGCCGGCCAGCAAACGGCAGGAGCAGAAGCCCAACCGTCGCAAACCTCAGCGTGACGAAAAGCAGTGGTGGAAAGACATCGACCCCATATTTACTGGTGACGAACTGTACCCCCCATAGGAGAGCCACGAGCAGTGCGGCAGCGACCTCAAGGAAAGACACGGTGGACTCCTCGATTAGCCTTTTGCAAAGGCCGCGAGTTCGCGATTGAAACGCTCGGGCCGCTCGTAAAACGGCGCGTGTGCGACTCCCTCATAGATCGACATCCGAGCGGCTGGATTGAGGTCGAGGACGCGGTGCGACATCTCGAATCGCGTGTGCCGCTCCTCATCACCCCAGGTCACCAACAGCTTGGGGACATTCGCCCATACCTCGTCCAATCCGTCACTATCAAGGGTTGGCACAGCCTGCTGCACCCCTCGCGGCACCATGCCGTTGAAGACCAGCATCCGCCGGAAATCGGCCTCTGGAGGCGGCACCACGAAGCAGGCTGCGAGAAAGCTCGCGTAGGCCTCGGTGCGCGTGGCAAGGTCGGGAGAGGACAAGCGCTCCCTATCGGCCAGCGCTGCCTGGCCCAGGAGTTCGAGTGACAGTTTGGTCACGGCGCCGACCAGATTGACGCCACCGACCCGATCCTGACCATAGCTCCTCAGATAATACCCCGCGATAAGTCCGCCGAGAGACCATCCCACGATGATCGGCCGAGAGACACCGGCGGCCTCGATAACCGCATGCAAGTCAGCCGCCCAGAGAGCCGAGTCGGCATAGGCTGCGACGTCTT
>JAFAID010000615.1 GCA_019236925.1 Mycobacterium sp.
ATGTGCTGGGCGGCTGCCGCGGCTCGACCGGGCCGAGCTCACTTGCCCCTGATGGGAAGCCTTGGGGCTCAAGGTTTCCGTTGATATCGGTGCGAGATCAGGTCGAGGCCGACGTGGCCGCGCTGGCGGCGCTGGGCGTCACCGAGGTTGCCGCCGTGGTCGGCGGTTCGATGGGTGGAGCCCGCGCACTGGAATGGATCGTCGGCCACCCCGACCGGGTGGGCGCGGGGCTGCTGCTGGCGGTGGGCGCGCGGGCGACGGCCGACCAAATCGGCACCCAATGCACCCAGATCGAGGCGATCAAGGCCGACCCCGACTGGCAGGGCGGCGACTACTACCGCACCGGGCGCACCCCCGACGCCGGCCTGCAGATCGCCCGCCGCTTCGCGCACCTGACCTACCGCGGCGAGGTCGAGCTGGACACCCGCTTCGCCAACAAAGCGCAGGGCGGGGAAGGTCCGGCGAATCCGGTAGCGGGCGGCCGCTACGCGGTGCAGAGCTACCTCGAGCACCAGGGCGGCAAGCTGGTGTCCCGCTTCGACGCCGGCAGCTATGTAGTGCTCAGCGAGGCGCTGTCCCGTCACGACGTCGGCCGGGGCCGCGGCGGCGTCGCCGCGGCGCTGCGCGGCTGCCCGGTACCGGTGGTGGTCGGCGGTATCACCTCTGACCGGCTCTACCCGCTGCGGCTGCAAGAGGAACTCGCCGAACTGTTGCCCGGATGTAGCGAGCTGCACATCGTCGACTCCATCTATGGGCACGACGGGTTCCTGGTGGAATCCGAGGCAGTTGGGGAACTGGTATGCAAGACCCTCGACTTGTCCGTCGAATCGGCCATCGGTGAAGGCACGTGTCCACGGTGACGCAGTTCCGGCAGGCCCGCTCATTGTCGTTTGGCTCTGAAGCGGCCGCGTACGAGCGCGGCCGCCCGTCGTACCCGCCGGAGGCGATCGACTGGCTGCTGCCGGCCGGGGCCCGAGACGTGCTGGACCTCGGCGCCGGGACCGGGAAGCTGACCACCCGGCTGGTGGAACGGGGACTGGATGTGGTCGCCGTCGATCCGATCGCCGAGATGCTGGAGATGCTGCGCAAGTCGCTGCCGGACACACCGGCGCTGCTCGGCACGGCGGAAGAAATTCCGTTGGCGGACAACAGCGTTGATGCTGTGCTCGTCGCGCAGGCTTGGCACTGGTTCAACCCGCAGCGGGCGATTCCGGAAGTGGCCAGGGTGCTGCGGCCGGGCGGACGACTCGGTTTGGTGTGGAACACCCGCGACGAGCGGCTCGGCTGGGTGCGGGAGCTGGGTCATATCATCGGCCGCGACGGGGACCCGGTCCGCGACAAGGTGACACTGCCCGAGCCGTTTACCGGAGTAGAGCGCCATCAGGTCGAGTGGACGAATTACCTTACGCCACAAGCATTGATCGACTTGGTCGCTTCGCGCAGCTACTGCATTACCTCGCCGACCGAAGTGCGTACCAAAACGCTGGACCAGGTACGCGAGTTGCTGGCAACCCACCCGGCATTGGCGAACGCCGGAGGCCTTGCGCTGCCCTACGTCACGGTCTGCGTGCGGGCGACGTTGTCGACGTAGCGATTATCGCTCCCCCTCGTCGTCGTCTTCGTCGTCGCGAAGCAGTTTTTCGGGGTGGTGGTAGGTGTTGATGCGGGGTTGACCGCGAACCGCCGAAGAACACTTCAACGTGCTATCTCGTTGCCGAGCGCAGCCGTAACGATATAGGCCTCAAGTGTTTACGAAACCGGGGGCGGTTCATCGCACGGCGGTGGTGGTTCGTCGCACCTGCGGTGTGTCGTAGATCTTATTGGTGCGGCGGCAGATCAAGCTCGTTATTGGTAGGAAAACCGGGTTGTTACCGGGACACAACGCACGCGCCAGACGGATGAGGCGACTGCTCTCGTTGTACATCGCTCGGCAGGGAGGCATCTCGCCTGGTGGTGGTGGCGCTTCGCATATTGGGCAGTCCCATCTCCAAGGCGAAATACGCACTCGTCTCGCGTTCTCAGGTCATTTGCTGCAGATGGTCACGAGGAGGGGGCTCCCTTGGAAGTCGCCGGGGATAGTCGCGGTGTTTCCCGGTGCGGCGGGCACGGCTCCGGCGGAGCTGTTGCCAAATGCGCCGTTAACGGTCTTTTGCCAGTTGACCGCACCGTCCTGATACCAGTAAGTCACGTCGATGTTGTAGAAGATACCCAGGTAGTTGGTGTAACCGGCATGGGCGTCGAGTTGAGTTCCGTTCAGGGGCACACAACCCGGGGGGTCGGCGGCCGCGGCGGGGCTTGCGGCCAAAGTGATCGAGACGGCTGCAACCACGGCCGAGGCGACGGCGAGACTGTGTTGTCTGAGTGTCATCTTGTCTACCTGTATCTCTCTGCCAGAACCCTCAGCTCAGGGGTCATTAACCTTACAGGTCACAATCCGCGCAGCGTTACGCCAACTCCTGTGGTAGGTGATGACCCGCATTCCGCTACGCCGCCGACCGCGCGACCCCAGTTACGGATCGTCTTCGTCATCCCTCAGTAGCTTTTCCGGGTGATGGAATGTGTTAACCCTCGGTTGGCCGTAGTCCAGGTGCGGAGGCGGGATCCATTCGGTGTCGCAGTGTTGATTTTTGCGGGTGGTCCAGCCTTGTTCGGCCAGGGCGTGGTGGCCGCCGCAGCCGAACGTGATGTCGTTGACGTCGGTGGTGTGGGTTTTCGCCCAGGGTGTCACGTGATGGACTTCGGTGAGGTATCCCGGCACATCGCAGCCCGGCGCCGTGCAGCCACGATCCTTGGCGTGCAACACTATTCGCTGGGCCGGTGAGGCTAAGCGTTTGGTGTGATAGAGCGCCAACGCTCGGCCTTTGTCGAATATGGCTAGGTAGTGGTGGGCGTGGCCGGCCATGCGGATCACATCGCTCATGGGTAGCAGGGTGCCGCCGCCGGTGAGCCCCCTGCCCGCAGCGGCCTCTAGTTCGCGCAGGGTGGCGGTGACGATGATCGACGCCGGTAAGCCGTTGTGCTTTCCCAGATCACCGGAGGCCAGCAGCGCGCGACCGGCCGCGGTGAGCGCGTCGTGATTGCGTTGCGCGGCGCTACGGGTGTCGTGTTCGATGGCTTCTTGCGACGGGATGCCGCTCACGCACGGCGTCTGATCCTCGGGGTTGCACATGCCCGGGGCGGCTTGTTTGGCCAGCACTGCGTCGATGGTGGCCCGCGCCTCGGGCGTCAGATACCCCGTGATCGGGCTCATCCCGTCCAAACCCTGATTGCCAATGATGATGCCGCGCCGGCGAGCCCGATCCTCGTCGGTGAAACTGCCATCGGGATTCAGGCAGTCGAGAAGTTTATCGGCCAGCTTGCTCAACTCGTCGGGGCGATGCTCGCCGCCCAACCGGGCCAACTGCGCTTCGGCTTTCTGGCGGGTCTCGATGTCGACGAAATCCGGCAGCGCGTGATCGAAACTGCGGATCACCGCTACGTGGCCGGCCCCAATTCTCCCGTCGCGCTGAGCGGCGGCGGTCGCTTCCAGCCGCGGCGGCAGCGATTCGCCGGTGACCGACTGACGCGGCCCCAAGTCGTCGGCCTCATGGACGCGCCGGCCGGCTTCCCCGCGGCTGATCCGCAACCGATTGGCCAACGCATGCGACAGCTTGCCACCCAGCTCGGTCTCGCTGGCTTGGCGGGCCAGTTGATTGATCAACGGATGACCGGCCACCG
Source organism: Mycobacterium sp. (assembly GCA_019236925.1). Lineage (GTDB taxonomy): Bacteria > Actinomycetota > Actinomycetes > Mycobacteriales > Mycobacteriaceae > Mycobacterium. The sequence continues at coordinate 3,718 of JAFAID010000615.1, forward strand.
GGAGCCGCCGCGTCTCGGTTTCAAGACGCTCTAGCAATGCCAGGCATTCGGGCGTTGTCAGCACATCGGAAGACACTTCGAGCACGTCAGACACCGCATCGTGCAGCGCGTCAAACCGCTTGACGATGTCCTCTCGGCAACTCGAATGCATGTTCGAATGATATCGCGGCCGGTTTACTGAATCGCTCCGAGAATGCCTACCTGTGGATAAATGCCAAACTGTGGATGCGCTGCACGTTCGACGTCAGAAGTTGAGCCCGGAGAACATGACTCGGCCGGGATCGTATTGCTGCCGCACAGCGCTCAGCCGGGACATGTTCGGCCCGAAGTAGCGCGCCGCCGGCTGGTTCACCTCGAGATAGTTCACGTAGCCGCCGACCGAATACGGTTGCACCGCCTGGTGCGCCACGTTGAGCCAGCCGGTCCCCGCCGCAGGGTCACCGGTTTCGACGTACCACTGCACCAGCGCGGACTGCTGACGCCACGGGAACGCTGTGGCGCCCGGCGGCACGCTGGCCAGCGTGCCGTCCAGAGCGTGCATGATCGCCAGCATGCGGCCGGCGCCACGCGGAAAGGCGTTGACCGCCGCGGCGATCCCCTGGGCGGCGGCCGGGGTGATCGTGGTGAAGACATCGGATCCGCCGACATATCCCAGCGGCGACGGGTTGAGGTTGCCGACGGCCAGATAGTTCACCAGGTCCAAGTAGTTGAACGTGTGGTGCTCGGTGCCGGTCGGTTGCATTCCGACAGCGGAAACGATGGCGTTCGACACGGCGCCACCCGACCCGGCCGGGCATGTCGCGAGGATGCGACAGTGCGTGCCCATCGGGTCGACGGTGGCGTCGGCCAGCGCCCAGCTGCTTCGGTCGGCGGTCCGCAGCCAGTTCTGCCAACCAACGAGGACCTGCGCGAATGACTGCGGCGGGAAATTCAGGTTCACGGCGTCGACGTCACCGGTCGGGAAGGTGGCAAAGGTCAGTGAGGTGGTCACCCCGAAGTTGCCGCCACCGCCACCGCGTAACGCCCAGAACAGGTCGGGGTTGCTGGCGGCGGACGCGGTGACCGCCTGGCCGCTGGGCAGCACCACCGTTGCCGATCGCAACGCGTCACACATCAGGCCAGCGTGCCGGGAATGGGCGCCCAGCCCGCCGCCCAGGGCGTGCCCGGAGGCACCGACCGACGGGCAGGTACCCGTCGGGATCCCCCGGCCGGCCGCGGCCAGCGCCTGGTGTATCGCATACAAACTGGTCGCCGGAGTCACCGTGACCTGGCCGGTGGCACCGTCGTAGTTGATTCCCCCCGGTAACTGGCGCAGGTCGAGCACCATGGTTCCGTTTGCCGTTGACGCCCCGATGTAGGAGTGTCCACCGCTGCGCGGAGCGACCTTGAGGTTGTGGGCAGCAGCGAATGCCATCGCCTTCTGCACGTCCTGCGGCGATGTCGGGACAACGACGACCGCCGGGGTCAAGCCGTTGTAGTTGGTGTTGAAAACCTGTTTGGCTGTGCCGAATTGCGCACCGTTGTCCGGTGAAACCACCTGCCCACCGATGGCCGAGGCAAGCGGCCCCCAGCCGGAGGCAATCGGATCGGCACTGGCTGCGCCCGATCCGGCTCGTCCCGGCCCGAGGATCGCGCCGGCGGCCAACGCTCCGACGGCACCCCGCAGAAACGTCTGCCGCGAGATCTCACGCGTCACCTCACGCCTCCCGCGATTGCGTCACGTCCCGCATTGTCAACCACCAGAACCGCGGTGCCGCATGACGTGTCGCGGGATAACCCAAACGTGCGCGAACCTTAACCTCACCGTGTTGTGAACGTGACGCCGATAAACGAGGGTTTCTAACGGGGACTCTTGAGTGCCGCGGTTGCAGTCCCACCACGTGAGGAGGACGACATGGCGACGCTCGAGATCACACGCAACTTGATTTGGCGCTTGAACAACCAACCACTGGCCGTTCGATTGCTGCTGGGTGCCGGTTGCCTGATCACCGCGGCCGCATTGTTTTCGGCTCCGGTAGAGGCAGACCCGCACGACGACGACTTCATCGACGCGCTGAGCCACGCCGGCATCGAGTACGGCGAACCGGGAAACGCGATGGCCGTGGGCCAGTCCATCTGCCCGATGCTCGCCCAGCCGGGAGGCAGCTTCGCCGCTGCCGCATCGGGCGTCGCGCACCGGGGCATGTCACCGCAGATGGCCCAGATGTTCACCACTATCGCGATACAGACCTACTGCCCTGAGGAGATGGCAAACATACTCGGCGGCAACGTATCTGGTTTGCAACAGGTCCCGGGCATGTCAGGCATGCCCGGCATGCCGGGCATGGTCCCGGGGATCTAACGGGTACCCAGCGGGTCGATCGTCCAGGCGATATAGACCATCGCGGCGGCGACCAGCGCCATCGTGGTGAAGTCGATTCCTTTGCTGCGCACCACCAGAAGCCCGGCCCGGTCTTCGGTGAGCGCTAGCCGCAGCACGGCGGCGACCCCGACCCCGATGCCGATCAACAGCGAGCCGCGGCGCCAGAAGTTCGCCGCCGCCAGCGTGAACGCCACGGTGAAGATCAGCACTACCGTCACGATCGGCCACTGGGAGCGAACCAGTTGACGCAAACTCATTGCGCTTCGGCCAATTCCACGACGTTGGTCAACAGAAACGCGCGGGTCAACAGACCGACGCCGCCCGGATTCGGGGAGACCTGACCGGCGACCTCCCACACATCCGGGTGCACGTCGCCGACCAGCCCGTCGCCGGTACGGCTGACACCGACATCGACGACGGCGGCACCGGGACGCACCATGTCAGCGGTGAGCAAATGCGGGACACCCACCGCCGCCACGATGATGTCCGCCTGCCTGGTCAGCGCGGGCAGATCACGAGTTCCGGTGTGACACAAAGTGACAGTGGCGTTTTCTGAGCGGCGCGTCAGTATCAGCCCGAGCGGACGACCGACCGTGACACCGCGACCGAGGACCACCACGTGCGCGCCGGCGATCTCGACGTCGAAGCGCCGCAACAGGTGCACGATGCCGCGCGCGGTGCACGGCAACGGCGCCGGGGTGCCCAGCACCAGCCGGCCCAGGTTCGTCGGGTGCAACCCGTCGGCGTCCTTGTCCGGGTCGACGCGCTCCAGCGCGGCGTTCTCGTCCAGGTGCTTGGGCAGCGGCAACTGCACGATGTAGCCGGTGCACTCGGGGTTGGCGTTGAGTTCGTCGATGGT
>JAFAID010000378.1 GCA_019236925.1 Mycobacterium sp.
GCTATGAGCCGGCGGGCCGCCTCGGTGACCGAGCCGGACAGCGACGGATAGATCGCAAGCGTCTGCGCCAAATCGTCAACGGTGATCCGGTTTTGAACAGCCATCGCGATAGGCAGTATCAATTCCGAAGCGATCGGCGCGACCACCACGCCACCGATTACCACGCCGCTGTCCTGCCGGCAAAATAGTTTGACGAAGCCCTGACGCAGCTCCGACATTTTCGCCCGCGCATTGGTTTTCAACGGCAGCATGATGACGCGGGCCTGAATCGAGCCGTTGTCGATCGCGGTCTGCGAGACGCCGACCGCGGCGACCTCTGGGTGGGTGAACACCGTCGCCGCGACGGTGCGCAACCGGAGCGGATTAACGGCTTCACCGAGCGCGTGATACATAGCGATCCGGCCTTGCATTGCGGCAACTGAGGCTAACGGCAGAACACCAGTGCAGTCCCCCGCAGCGTAAATGCCCGCGACCGGTGTCCGCGATACCCGGTCGACGGCAATGTAGTTGCCGGGCCCGGGTTCGATCCCCACACGCTGTAGACCTAGCCGGCCGGTGTTGGGCACTGACCCAAGTGTCATCAGTGCATGGCTGCCCTCGACGGTCCGCCCGTCGGTCATTGTCACTAGCACCCCGTCGTCAGTGCGCCTCACGGATTGTGCCCGGGCCTTTTTGATCAGTTTGACGCCGCGTTGGGCGAACGATTCCTCGATAACCTGCGCGGCGTCGGCGTCTTCATAGGGCAGCACCCTGTCCCGGCTGGCCACCACCGTGACATCAACGCCCAATTCGGTGTAGGCGTTGGCGAATTCGGTGCCGGTTACACCGGAACCAACCACGATCAGATGGTCGGGCAATGCGTCCAGATCGTAGAGCTGGCGCCAGGTCAGGATGCGCTCGCCGTCGGGGTGCGCCGACGGCAGGATCCGGGGGCTGGCGCCGGTGGCAATCAACACCACATCGGCATCGCGAATCGTGGTGCTGCCGTCGCGCGCGGTCACCTTGACGCGGTGACTCGCCAAACCGGGAGCCGCATCAACCAGCTCGCCGCGTCCCGCGATCAACTCGACACCCATGCTCAGCAGCTGGGCGGTAATATCCACCGACTGCTCGGCAGCAAGCGTCTTGATCCGCTGGTGGATTTCTGCCAAACAGATCTTGGCGTCGTCGATGTTGATGTCGAAACCCAGGCGGGTTGCCCGCCGCAGTTCGGTGCGCAGCCCCGTGGAGGCGATAAAGGTCTTCGATGGCACGCAGTCGCACAGCACCGCGGCGCCGCCGACTCCGTCGGAATCGACGACGGTGACGCAGGCTACGGCGGGACCTCGTGCAGCTGCAACCAATGCCGCCTCGTACCCGGCCGGACCGCCGCCCAGGATCACAATGCGGGTCACCACAGCTCACACCTCACCAACTGGCGGGACGGCAGGTCATCAGAGACGCCATCCCTCACCGTCGCTGGTGTCTTCATCGACGACGATATGCATGGCGGCTTCCTCAGCCGAGGCAGCACCGCCGTCAATACCGACGTCGTGGGCCAGGTAATCCGTACCTGGGTCCGTAGGGTCGACGTCGAAGGCGACGAGCCGACCTGCGCGCATGTCGCCGACCTGATCGTCGATTGGCTCGCCATCGCTGTCGGCGCTATCACCGATTCCGTCGCCATCCCACTGATCGGTCACGTCGGGCACCTCACGGGCCAGTCGGCGCGCCAGACTTTCATGGGTACGCGCTTCCCTCGTGGTGAGACCCCACGCCCGCAGTTCACGCGGGCGTTCCGGAGGTGAGTAGCCTTCGTCGAGGTCGATACCAGTCTGTTCTGAGTCCAGGCTTTCTTCTGGTTCGAGCAGATGGGCCTGCACATCATCGAATTCAGAAATCCCCATCAGCGCCGTCTCCAATCCTTATCTCCAAGGTCACACTCGCGCAGCGAAGTATCGTGACCGATCGGCGGTTGGCTCAACCGAGCGCCTCAACAAGCTCGCGGCAGGCTCGTTCACAGCGACGGCATACGTCGGCGCACACGCGGCAATGCTCGTGTTTCGCCGCATGCTTGTCGCACTCGTCTGCGCTTGTCTTACAGGCGGTGGCGCACGTTTCGAGCACCGCCCTAGTCAAGTTGGCGTCGTAGTCTGTGTGCCGGGACACGACGCGGCCGGTTGTCGCGCAGACATCCGAGCAGTCAAGGCAAGTACGGACGCATTTGGTTAAGTGATTGACGTCGTTTTCACTGAGGCAGGCGTCTGCACACGCTGTGCAGGCTTGGTCGCATTCAAGACAGGCGTCGATACATGTGACCAGCTTTTCTATATTGATCCGGCCTAGATCTCGTGGATAGGTCTCCAGCATTCTCCTCGCGGCGCTCACTATGTCCTCCTTGTTAGGGCGATGGTTGTCTTACACAACAGAACACGCGGCTGCGCGGGTGTAGACGTTAAGAGCATGGCGCGCAGAGGGGTGAACTGTCGTCGCCCACCTCCGTCACTCACCCGGGTGATAAACGACAGACGAACCGCCAGGACCGGTGGATCGGGCCGGCAACCTCAACGGTTTTCGTATCGAAGGCGCACACAAAGTGGGCAGGTGAGTTGCGCAGCCGCCAGCGCACCACTCCAGCAAGCAGCCACAGCCCTAGCGGCCGACTTGATGTAGTGGGTGGCGCGTGCGCTCACCCGGATGAATTGCCTCGGCGGGTGATGACCACTCATCCTGCGGCGGTGAATGCTGGCCCCAGAACGGCAATGGAGGTTCTGTGGAGTCGAGTAAATACCGTACCCGCGGTCATGTGTGCGTGAGGCGGGGATCGGCCCTGGAAGGAACGCGCATCAACGCGGGCGCAACCGCGCCTCAATGCGTGCCAATACTTTTCGCGATGGTAGGAACATAACGTGAGCGGCGTCCGCACGGAATGTACGAAGGTGCCAGACGGCCCGATGAGCACTCAATTTGAAAGCGCCATCATTCCGCTTCTTGAGCCGCTCTATTGGCAAGCTCTTCGGATGACCTCCAATCGAGCAGACGCGGAGGATCTGGTGCAGGAAACAGTGCTCAATGCTTATGCCGGTCTCCGCGCGTTCGAGCCAGGAACGAATCTCAAAGCATGGCTGCGGCGGATCATGACTAACACCTACATCAGCAGCTATCGGAGGCAAAAGCGCCGTCCCGCACAACATTCGACTGATGAGATCACCGATCAACAGCTGGTAGCCAGTGCCTCACGGACGCCTGGGGGGCTACGGTCGGCCGAAGAGCACGCGCTCGAAATGTTGCCAGACCCCCACCTCAAGGCCGCAATGATGCTGTTACCTGAGCAGTTTCGCATCGCTGTGTATTTTGCCGACATTGCGGGATACTCCTACAAGGAGATCGCCGCCATGACGGACACCCGGCAAGGAACCGTAAGTTCGAGGCTCAACCGCGGACGAAAGCAATTGCGCGATCTACTATTCGACTCGCATCACGAGCCCAGGAGACGAGATGGTTGAGCATCGCCATGTCGAATGGGACCCTGACACGCGACGCATCCTGACGAGCCGGCTCCTATTGCGCGCGTGGCAACTCGACGACGACCTCGCCGCCTGTGGGATATACGGGGCGCCGGAGGTTTCGCGTTGGCTGTGTCCGGCGCTGCCGTTGATCACCGACGACGCGTCCATGCGCCAACTCCTGGGCGCATGGATCACCGAAAGCGACGCGGCCGGACTGCCCCTGGGCCGATGGGCGATCACCGACAGAGAATCTGGCGACCTAATCGGAGGAGTGGCACTGCTTCCACTTCCACCCGGCCGCACCGATCTCGAGATCGGATGGCAGGTTAAACCGACGCTGTGGGGGCACGGCTACGGCGCGGAAGCAGGTCATGCGGTGGCCCATCAAGCATTCACAAATGTTGGTGTCAGTGAAGTCTTCGCTGTCGTGCGGCCAGGCAATCATCGCGGGGTGGCCACGGCGCGGCGAGTGGGCATGGAATGGGTCGGTGAGACCGACAAGTACTACAACCTGACCCTTGAAATCTACCGTCTGAGCAAATCAGATTTGGATCTGCCAGAGCCGGCCTGTGCACCAGCGCCGGGATCGCATTAGCCCCGAATACCACAACAGTGCGGCCAACCACATCGCAGCCTTCGCAGTGTTAGATCAAGTCTCCCGTCTCACCCGTGACCATTCCAGTGGCAGTTATCGCGTGTTCCCTCGTGCGCGCAGGACGTGGGCCTCACTGCGCATCCGCTCAATCATGTGCGGATAGTGCAGTTCGAAGGCGGGCCGCTCAGAGCGGATGCGGGGCAGTTCGGTGAAGTTATGCCGCGCAGGTGGGCTGCTGGTGGCCCACTCTAGGGAGTTGCCGTAGCCCCATGGATCGTCGACCGTGACCACTTCGCCGTAGCGCCAGCTACGGAACACGTTCCACACGAACGGCAGCATCGAAGCCCCAAGTATGAACGCCCCGATCGTAGAGACAACATTGAGCGTAGTGAACCCGTCGGTGGGCAGGTAGTCGGCGTAGCGGCGCGGCATTCCCTTACTGCCGAGCCAGTGTTGTACCAAAAATGTTGCGTGAAACCCGATGAACGTCAGCCAGAAGTGAAGCTTGCCGAGCCGTTCGTCGAGTAGCCGCCCGGTCATTTTGGGAAACCAGAAGTACACCCCGCCGTAAGTGGCGAAGACGATGGTGCCGAACAGCACGTAGTGGAAGTGGGCGACCACGAAGTATGTGTCGGTGACGTGGAAGTCGATTGGCGGGCTCGCCAGTAGCACGCCCGACAGGCCACCGAGCAGAAAGGTCACCAAAAAGCCCAGCGCGAAAAGCATCGGGGTCTCGAAGGTCAACTGCCCCTTCCACATTGTGCCGATCCAATTGACGAATTTGATTCCGGTGGGAACCGCAATGAGGTAGGTGGTGAAGGCAAAAAATGGCAGCAGCACCGCACCGGTGGCATAGAGATGATGAGCCCACACTGCGATCGACAGCGCACCGATCGCGATCGTGGCGTAGACCATGGTGGAGTAGCCAAACAACGGTTTACGGGCAAACACGGGAATGATTTCGGTGATGATGCCGAAGAAAGGCAGTGCGATGATGTAGACCTCGGGGTGGCCGAAGAACCAGAACATGTGCTGCCACAGCAGGACTCCGCCGTTGGCTGGGTCAAACACGTGTGCGCCGAGGTGGCGGTCGGCGGCCAGGCCGAACAACGCGGCCGTCAACAGCGGGAAGGCCACTAGCACCATGATGCTGGTGACGAGGATGTTCCAGGTGAAGATCGGCATCCGAAACATCGTCATTCCTGGCGCGCGCAGGCACGCCACGGTGGTGATCATGTTGACCCCGCCCAGGATGGTGCCCAACCCACCGACGATGAGTCCCAGGATCCACAGATCACCTCCCGCCCCCGGGGAATGGATCGCGTCGGAAAGCGGGGTGTAGGCGGTCCAGCCGAAGTCCGCTGGCCCGCCGGGGGCGATGAAGCCGCCCAGGGCGATGATCGCACCGAACACGAAGAGCCACAACGACAATGCGTTGAGCCGTGGAAAGGCGACATCCGGGGCGCCGATTTGCAGGGGCAGCACCAGGTTGGCGAACCCGAACACGATCGGGGTCGCATAAAACAGCAGCATGACCGTGCCGTGCATGGTGAACAGTTGGTTGTACTGCTCATTGGATAAGAACTGGAGCCCGGGCGCGGCCAGCTCGCCACGTATCAGCAGCGCCATGAGGCCGCCGACGAAAAAGAACGTAAAGCACGCGACGACATACATGATCCCGATCACTTTGTGATCGGTCGTGGTGATTAGCTTGTAGATGAGGCTACCCGTGGGGCCGGTACGCTTCGGGAATGGCCGGCTGGCGCGAAGCTCTCCCGACGGTGGCGCCGAGGTAGACATCAGATCGGTCTCCTAGATTGGTGAACGTTGAAGCACCACAAAGTGTTTAGCGCTGAAGTGCCCGCGACCAGGACGCCGCGAATTTGGACACCCCGTCGTGTTCGAGCACAGCGAACACGTTGGGCAGATCGATACCGACCGCCGTCAGCCGATCGAACACCTCTTGCGCCTGCACCGCCTTGCCAGTCACGGTTCCACCTGCGATGACGCCGTGGTCGGCCACCGCCTCCAGTGTCGGCTCAGGAATGGTGCTGATCGTGTTTGGTGCCACCAGTTCGGTGACGTACATCGTGTCGGGGTAGGCGGTGTTTTTTACTCCGGTGGAGGCCCATAGCGGGCGTTGCACGCGAGCACCCGCGGCGCGCAGCGCCGTGTAGCGCGGATGAGCTTCGAAGACCTGCTGGTAGGCGGCGTAGGCCAATCGAGCGTTGGCGACGCCCGCCTGCCCCCGCAGTGTGAGTGCCTCATCGGTGCCGATCGCCTCGAGTCGCTTGTCGACTTCGGTGTCCACCCTCGACACGAAAAGTGACGCCACCGAATGGATTTGAGATAAATCAGCGCCCGTGTGCTGGGCGGCTTCGATACCGGCCAGGTAGGCGTTCATCACAGCTTGGTGCCGTTGTACAGAAAAGATCAGCGTCACATTGACTGAAACACCTTTGGCCAGCGTCGCGGTGATGGCGGGCAGCCCCGCGGCGGTGGCCGGTATTTTGATGAAGACGTTGGGCCGGTCGACGATCTTGGCCAACTCGACGGCCTGCGTGACTGTTGCATCGGTGTTGTGCGCCAGCGACGGGTCGACTTCAATCGACACTCTTCCGTCGACGCCGTCGGAGGCCTCCCACTGCGGGCGCAGCACATCGCAGGCCGCCCGGACGTCGTCGGTGATGGCCGTGCGGACTGCGGTGTCGATGTCGGTACCGCGGGCCGTCAGCTCGGCGATCTGGCCATCGTAAGCGCAGCCCTGCGTCAGTGCGCGCTCAAAGGTGGACGGGTTAGTGGTAACGCCGACAACGCTTCTCGTGTCGATCAGTTGCTGCAGCTTGCCGGATTGCAGCAGGCTGCGGGACAAGTCATCCAGCCAGACCGACACCCCCGCCGCCGACAGGGCAGCCAGACTTGGGTTCTGAGTCATCCCGTCACCGGCGCTCTCCGATTGCTGGGCCGCGCTAAAACCCTTCCTGCGACACATACGGCGGCGTAGAGCACCAACGGCGCGTACCCGCTGAACAGCACCTGCCAATCAGGCGGAGTTGTCGGGTCCCTGTCCTGGGTTACCGAGCCCAGGTAGTTATTGAGTAGGGTTGGCATGTTCTTCCGTAGCTGCCCCCACGCCGGCAGCGTCACCGCTGTTGGACAACCTCCACTGGGGGCGAATGTAGTGGCATGTGTAGCCGGACGGGTAGCGCTGCAAGTAGTTCTGGTGCTCAGGCTCGGCCTCCCAAAACTCGCCGGCCGGGTTGACCTCGGTGACGACCCCGCCGGGCCACAGTCCTGACGCGTCGATGTCGGCGATGGTGTCCAACGCGATCTGTCTCTGCTCGTCGTCCAGATAGAAAATTGCGGACCGGTAACTGGTTCCGACATCGTTGCCCTGGCGGTTCTTGGTGGTTGGATCGTGGATCTGAAAGAAGAACCCCAACAGTGCCCGATAATCGGTCTCGTCTGGGTCGTAGGTGATTTCGAGTGCCTCGGCGTGACCGGGATGATTGCGATAGGTGGGATGCGTGTTGCTGCCGCCGGTGTAGCCAACCCGGGTGAACACCACACCGGGCTGCTCGCGGAACAGGTCCTCCATGCCCCAAAAGCAGCCACCGGCGAGAACGGCGATCTTGTTGTGGTCGGTCATGATTGCTGCTCGTCGACGCTTCGGTGTTGCTCCGATCCATCTTTCGTGAACAAGCGCAGATATTGCCC
>JAFAID010000487.1 GCA_019236925.1 Mycobacterium sp.
GGACGCTACCAGGGCCACCTACAGGGTGGGCCCCAAAGTGTCCGACTTCGACCGGATCAAAGCCGGCGACAAGGTCGAGGCCACGATGGCGCAGGAGCTCACGGTCTACGTACTGAAGAACGGCCAGTTGCCGGTCGCGGGCGGCCCGCCCAGGGCCGTCAAATCCGACGCCAGGGTATTGATGGTCGATCCGAGCTATCGGCTGCTGACGCTGCAGTATCCCAATGGCCGGAACGAGACGTTCAAGGTCGGCCTGGACGTCAAGCTTCTCGAGATGGAAGCGGGTGACGACGTCGTGATCCGGACCATCGAGGCGGTTGCGCTGGAGGTCGAGAAGCCTTAGAAGCTGGTACTCGTTGCACGACACCCCGACGCCCCGACCCGGAGCGACAAGAAGTCAACATGAAAAATCAACGCTCTTCCGTCTGCTATTTCCTGCGCGTCATCGGTGCGACCGGGTCAGTCCTGCTCGGCTTGCTGCCTGGCTCAGCCCGAAGCCAGTTGACGACCGCGCAGGCCGATCAGCTCAAGAACGCGATCGGCACCCGCGTCGAGGCGCTGACCGTCCTGGGGGGCGATTTCGGGCTGGCGGGCGGAAGCTACAAATCCAGCGGGGCCAACGACATAGAGATCACCGTCAACAAGTTCGGCGGCTCCGGCGATGTCGGCGACCCGCAGAAACTGGGCGATCTGGACATCGGGTGGCAGCCCCGGCTGCAGGGCAGCATGGGGTTCGTCGACGACAAGAACCACTTTCATACCGGCTTGCTGAACGGCGATACCAGCGAGAACCGGAGCTTCGCGATCCAGTTCGGCGGGGGCGCGCGTTTCTGGCTGAACGACCGCCTGAGCCTGGCCCCGACCGTGATGGGGATGTATGGGCATACGTCCAACGAATACACTGCCGTAGGCGCATTCATGCAGGCCAATGTGATTCAGGCGACTCAATTAGGCCTGGTCAACTGGGACGCCGACACCTGGACGGTGCGGCCCGCGGTGAACATCCAGTACCTGTACACCTGGGATCGCACCATCATCACGCTGTCTTCGGATCCAACGTTCTTTCACACCGAGAGCTCCAGAACTTCTAACTCGAATGTCCGCGTCAATGGCAACTCGTGGTCCATCGATGACAAGATCGACGTGGATATCCCGCTGGGCGAGCAGGTGTACGGCCACGAGCTGCGCAGCGGCGGCTACTTCAGCCGCACGGAGCTGCTGGGCGACCTGAAGGACGGGCTCAACACCCAGCATATCTACGAAGCGCACGGCCGCTTGGTGCTGGACTTCCTCAACCAGCTCTGGAAAGCGCAATGGATCGGGGTCGGCGGCTCGTATCTGTGGGGCAGCAACTTCCACGGGTGGAGTGCCGGCGCCGACGTCACGTTCCGCTTCTAGCAGTATCGAGTGTTTCAATTGCCGCGCTGGCGCGTTGGAGCGGGAACCATGCACAGGATTTTCGCGAAGGGTCAACCCACCCGCAGCGCTTCTTCGAGCGCGCGATCAATCCGACAAGGCGCCCAGACCGTACACGATCCCCTGTACCGGGCCCATCTGCAGGCCGGCCCGATCGAACCATCCTCTGAATACCGTGGCCAGCTGCTCGCTGCGAAAGATCTGCGCCAGGCCGGTGTTTACGGCCAGTCGCAGGGCCCAGTCGCCCTGCGGCAGCACGATGCCATAGGGCTCGACCGACAGGTCGTCCGGCAGCATGATCAACTTGTCCGGGTCCTTGATGTTGGCGCCCGCCAGCAGCAGCTTGTCGCTGGCAAAACCATCGACCTTGCCCGCTTCCAGCAACCCCATGCCTTCCTCGCCGCTCTTGACGGGAACGAGCGTCGCCTGGAAGTTGTTCTGTTTCAGCACCGTTGCGATGGCGTGCTCGTTCGAGGAGCCGGACACGACCGCGATCTTCCGGCCCACCATGTCGGCAAACGAGCGGATATTGGAGGCCCTGCTGATCGCCAGCCCCGTGCTCTCGACGAAGATGAAGTTGGAAAAATCCACTTCCTTCATGCGCCCCAGCGTCACCGTGCTTGATCCGCACTCCATGTCGGCCTTGCCGCTCGCCACGGTCGAGAACCGCGTCTGTACCGTGACCGGAACCCATTCGACGTTGACGTGGTCGAGCCCGAACTGCCGTTCGATCGAGCTCACGACCAGCTTGCAGATATCGATGGAGAAACCGACCGGCTCGTTGCGGTCGTTGACGAAGGAAAACGGCCGCGCGTCCGTCCGATAGGCGATCTTTATGGTCTTCTTGGTCGTAATCGTTTGCAGGCGGCTGTCGGACGGGATCCGAAACTGCGCAGATGCCGCGGTCGCCACAAGACAGGTCACCAGCAGCGCGATCAGTCGGGGCATGTTCATCACCAGGTTGTGAGTGTTATGAGCGGCGAAGGCTATCACAGAGCGCGGCCGCATCGGCGGTGTATAAGGCGAGGCGCCGCTGTTCTGGCGGACTGCTCCCGGTATGTGGCGCGAAATCTGGCGCGAAACGGTTCGCGCGAGTTGAATCATTTACCGAAGCTGTAGCTCAGCCCAACCCAAGCGCCACGTCCGGGGCCGATCGACCGGAACTGCTCTCGCGGCCAGTTTGCAGGATTCGAATCGAAGGCGTGGCCGGCCAGGTGAAACGCGTTGGCGCTTAGGACGCCGTACGACGAATAGAGGCGATCGAACAGGTTGTCGACTTTAGCAAACAGTTCCAGCCTTTGCGTCAGCTTCACCTGCCCGTTCAGATTCACGACGGCGAAGCCTGGCACCGGACCTTGCACGTCCTGGTTGTTCTCGTCACCTCGCGGGAACGTCGACGATTGAGCGACCACGTTCATCGCCGCACTCCAACGCGCGCTCGGTTCGTAGTCCAGATCGAGCTTGGCAACATGAAGGGGGATTCCCGGTATGCGGTTCCCCGGCAACACCCGGATGTCGGCGCACGTCGGACACGTCAGTGGCTGCGCCGATGAATTGTCCGGACTGTTCAGCGTAAGCGGCGTTCGGTAAGTGGCCTGGACGTAGTCGTAGTCGACACGCCAGGTGATCGGCTTCACGGTGCCATTGAAACCCAGCTCAACCCCTTGGCGGCGCGTTTGGCCGACGTTCTTGAAATACCCCGACGTCGTGGCGGCGCCACCGCTGCTGATGAATTGGATATCGTCGTCCAGCGTGCTTCGGTAAATCGCCGAGGACCAGGACATGTCCTTTCCGAGGTTACCGCGCGCACCGAGCTCGAACGTCTTTGAGACTACGGCCTTCAGCGGAGGGTCGGCCGTGAAAGCGTTGGGCAGGCTGCAGGGAGCGTTCGGATCGGCGCACGTCAATTCAACCGGCGTCGGTACCCGCATGCCTTCGTTGTACGACGCGTACGTCGTTACGGAGGACACGGGCGAGAAATTGAGGCCAACCGCCGGATTGAACCTGCCGAAGCTGTGGTCACCGCTTAGTGCGCTGCCGAGCTGATCGCGCAGATGCAAGATCGCACGGTTGAAGCGGCCGGCCAACGTCAGGCTCAGCGATTTGCTGATTTCGAACAGGTCCGTGGCATAGACCCCGATGTTGTCGTCGGTGGAATCCAGATCGATCTGCTCGTGGAAGGGTTGGGATGAGGGGGTGCTGCGGTCGGGCGCGATCGTCGCGTCCTGATAGAACTGCGTGAACCCGATGCTGCCGTGGTCCGCTGCTGCTCCGACCGTGGCGTTGTTACGACGCCCAAAGAGGTCTGAAATGCCGTTGTACTGGAGCGACAGCCCCTCGCGATTCTGGTCGATGCCATTCGTGATGTTGTTGCCTGGGAAGTTAAATGGCACAAGACCCAGCGCGGCATCGTAGTTGTTGTTCACGTTGTTATTGAAGATCGACGAGCGAACCGATCGGAAATACACATCGGCCGACAGGACCTGCTGCCCGCCCAGCGAATGCGAAGCCTGTACGTTGGCGAACCACATCTTGTCGTACTGCCAGTCGGGATACGAGTAGATCTGGCGCGGATCTGCAAGAAACGACAGTGGAATGGTCTGGTTGCCTTCCGTGAAGTCATCAACGTAGGTGAGACTGGCGTCGATATCCGTGTCATCGGTCTGATAGCCGAACTTGGAGAAGAGCTGCTTCTGGCGCGATGGGTTGTGCTCGGCCCACCCGTTGTCGTTCGTGCTGCGGCCTGCGACAAAGTATTCGGCCTCCTCCCCGTGACCGCCGGAGGATATCTGGGCGGTCCTGCGGTCCCATGAGCCGTATTCGACGGATGCATTCGTACCCGGGAACTCGAAACCGCTCTTGGTCTGTACCGCGAGCGCACCGCCGAGCGTATTCAGCCCGAACACTGGATTCGATCCAGGAATCACCGTGATGCGAGCAATCGCCGATGGCGGAATCAGGTCCCAATTGACGGTGTCGCCGAAGGCCTCGTTGACACGAACACCATCGACGAAAACCGAAATGCCCTGTGGGGTGCCCAGGATCGGCGAGGCCGTGAATCCGCGGAAGTTCACGTCGGCCTGCAAGGGCCCGCCCTGAGTGTCGTTGATATTCACGCTGCCCAGGTTGCGTTCCAATGTTTCGGAAGAATCCATCGGGTGCGATTTCTCGATTTGCTTGGCGCCAA
>JAFAID010000526.1 GCA_019236925.1 Mycobacterium sp.
GTCGCTCCGTTTTATGACGAAACGGAGCTGATCGGCGGCCTGCCTGGAGCAGAATGTTCGGCAGAATGAGCGCCCAGCCAGCAAGGCAATCCCTCGGTCGCCGCGACGACGTGCTGAGGGTGCTGAAAGCGGCGCACTCTCCGACGAGCATCGCCACCATCGCCGACATGCTCGACGTGCACCCCAACACCGTCCGGTTCCACCTCGACACACTGGTCAGCACCGGCCGGGTGGAGCAAGTCGCGTCGGACCGCAAAGGCCCCGGCCGGCCCGCCCTGATGTACCGCGCGACGCAGCGAATGGATCCCGGCGGCCCGCGGCATTACCGGCTATTGGCCGAGATCCTTGCCGTGGCTCTGGCCGACGACCGGGATGCCGACGCCAGGGCGATGGCTGCCGGTCGCGAGTGGGGTCTGCAGCTCAGACCGCCGCCTCCGGCCACGGCCGAGGCGCCCGACGCGGAGGAATCGATCGAACACCTGGTCGGTTTCCTCGACGGTCTCGGCTTCGCCCCCGAACGTCGGGGAAGCGAGCAGGTCGAGTTACGGCACTGCCCGTTTCTCGAGCTGGCGGAAAGCCAGAAAGCTGTCATCTGCTCGATTCACTTGGGACTCATGCGTGGTGCGCTGGAAACCTGGGAGGCACCGGTGACGGTCGATCGGCTGGACGCGTTCGTCGAGCCGGATCTGTGCGTGGTGCAACTCAACCCGCAGACCACGGCGATATGAGTTTGGCTTCGGCAGTAGCCGTCGCCGTTGTCTTCGTCTGGCTGGGCATGGTGCTGGCCATCTCGTTTCTCGAAGCGCCGCTGAAGTTCCGCGCGCCAAACGTCACACTGCAGATCGGCCTCGGCATCGGCCGCTTGGTCTTTCGCGCGCTGAACACCGTCGAGGTGGTTCTGGCCATCGTCATCCTGGTGACCACACTGGCAAGCCCGCCGCCAGCGGCCGCGGCGGCGGCGTTGGCGACCGCGTTCGCTGCGTTGGCCCTGCAGATCGGGGCGGTGCGGCCCCGGTTGAATCGCCGCTCGGACGAAGTGCTCGCCGGCCGGGATGCGCCGCGCTCGCGCGGCCATTACGTCTACATCGGTCTCGAGGCGATCAAGGCACTCGCCTTGGCCGCCGGCGGGATTCTTCTACTATCCAACTGAGGGACTTCCGACATTCTGGGCCAACCGAAGGACTCACCGATGGATTCCGTTTCGCTGACCAGCTTGGCCAACCAACAGCTCGACCAGGCGCGCCAGGCACACAGTGGCCGCGCGTCGCACACCATTCACGGCGGTCACACCCACGAACTGCGGCAGACCGTGATGGCGTTGCTCGCCGGCCGGGAGCTCTCCGAACACGACAGCCCCGGGCAGGCGTCATTGCAGGTGCTGCAAGGACACGTGCGCCTCACCGCCGGTGACGACGCATGGGACGGTAAGGCCGGCGACTACGTTGTGATCCCGCCGCAACGCCACTCGCTGCAGGCAGTCGACGACTCGGTGGTCATGCTGACCGTCTTTAAGAGCCTTCCCTCGGCCTAGTCCGATGCTGTCGACGCCGTGGTCGCGGCGCATGGGCTTGCGGGTGCCAATCGTCAACGCCCCCATGGGAGGTGTCGCCGGCGGAAGACTTGCCGCCGCGGTGACCGCCGCCGGTGGGCTGGGCATGGTGGGCATGGGCAGTGCCGGATCGACGTCGGCGCTTCGCGCGGAATTACCACAGGTGCACGGAACGTTCGGAATTGGCTTGGTGGACTGGGTGATCCGCAAGGAGCCGGCACTGCTCGATGCCGCGTTCGCCGCGCAGCCCGTGCTCGTCTCGGTCAGTTTCGGAACTGACTTGTCCTGGGTCGACCGCGCCCACGAGGCCGGGATCGCCGCCGCCACACAGGTTTACAACAGGGCCGAGGCGCAGCGGGCCCAAGACGCCGGGATCGATCTCCTGGTGGCCCGCGGTTCCGAGGGTGGTGGCCACGGAGATGCGACGATCGGCACCCTGCCGTTGCTGGACTCGGTCCTGGACGTCGTATCGGTGCCGGTGCTGGCGGCCGGCGGCATCGCCTCACCGCGAAGCCTGGCAGCCGTGCTGGCCGCCGGCGCCAGCGGCGCGTGGTTAGGCACCGTGCTGTCGGCCAGTCCCGAGGCGCTGACGACCGATGCGTCCCGTCGCGCGTTGGTCGCGGCCCGCGAAACCGACACCACCAGCACCCGGGTATACGACATCGTTCGTGGACTGCCGTGGTCGAAGCGGTTCCCGTCGCGGGTGCTGCGCAACGACTTCATCGCGCGCTGGACCGGTCACGAGGACGCGCTGGCCGACGACCCCGATGCTTTGGACGAACTGGCCACCGCGATCGCCGCCGACGATCGTCGAACCGCCCCGGTGGATGCCGGCCAGGGCGTCGGCATGGTCACCGGCGTCGCACCGGTGGGCCAGGTCATCGACCGCCTCTGCGAGGGAGCGGAAAGCCTGCTCGCCGGGTGGCGTTAGCGGTCACACCGCGCGAACGTAACGCTTGGCGATCACACGCTGGGCCAGCGACGTGAACGGGCCGCCGGCTTTGCTCCACCACGTCGCCGGCCGGGAGAATGCCGAGACTTCGGCGTACACCGCGGCGGTGACCGGGTCATAGCGCACCACAAACCGTTCCTCACCGGACTCGGGGTGACCGGGCAGCGTGCCATAGGCGAATCCACGGACACCGGGTTCGTCGATGACGTAGACCACGCGGCAGGGTGCTTTCAGGAAACCCATCTTGACCACCACCACTGCGCCAACCTCGACCACGTCGCTGCTGGCCTCGACGCGCAAACCGGCTCCGCGTTGCATCCCCCAGCGCATGACCGCGTCAGCGGCCTCCTCGTAACGCTGATGACCCGCGCCGACCTGGGAGACAAAACCGAGGTGGCGGTATCCCGGCGGCGGAGGGCCGGCGGTCGCACCGACTTCGGGATAGGTCAGCGGCATGTGACTGATCGTGTACAAGTCCACCTGCCTTAGCTTGCCACGCCGCCTCTGGTGGGTTCCTGCGGCGTACGGTCGTAAGCGTGACCACCAACACCGCACAACCAGCCCAGGCATCCGGAACACTCACCCTCGGTGGCGAACTGACGGTCAACCGCCTCGGTTTCGGCGCAATGCGCTTGACCGGCAAAGGCGTCTGGGGTCCGCCGGCCGACCGCGACGAAGCGGTGCGGGTGCTGCGTCGCGCCGTGGAGCTCGGCGTCAACTTCATCGACACCGCCGACTCGTACGGTCCCTACATATCCGAGGACATCATCCACGAGGCGCTGCATCCCTATGACGGCCTGGTCATCGCGACCAAAGCCGGGCTGCTGCGGAC
Source organism: Mycobacterium sp. (assembly GCA_019236925.1). Classification (GTDB taxonomy): domain Bacteria; phylum Actinomycetota; class Actinomycetes; order Mycobacteriales; family Mycobacteriaceae; genus Mycobacterium. The sequence goes on from JAFAID010000526.1 coordinate 3,334, forward strand.
CGGGCCGGACGTCTGGATTCCGCTGGGTAATCCCAGTTACCTGCGCCAGGAATGCGAAATGAGCCTGCGGCGCCTCGGCGTCGAGACCATCGACCTGTTTCAGCTGCACCGCGTCGATCCCAACTTCCCGTTGGCCGACCAGGTCGGCGAACTTGTCGCGTTGCAGAAGGAAGGCAAGATCCGCCATATCGGCCTGTCCGAGGTCAACGTCGATCAGCTCAGCGCCGCCCAGCAGATAACGCCGATCGTGTCGGTGCAGAACATGTACAACCTGGCCGCCCGCACGGCCGAGCCGCTGCTGGACGCCGCGACCAGCCAGGGCATCGCCTTCATCCCGTGGTTCCCGCTGGCCGCTGGGCCGCTGGCCGCGCCCGACGGTCCGCTGCAGAAGGTTGCCGCCGGTCACGATGCGACGCCGTCCCAGTTGGCGCTGGCCTGGCTGTTGAAGCGGTCCCCGGTGATGCTGCCGATTCCCGGCACGTCCAGCGTTGCCCATCTGGAGCAGAACGTCTCTGCAGCGGAGATCAGGCTGACCGACGAGGAATTCGAGACGCTGGCCGCGGCGGGCGCTCAACAGAACAGCTAGGCGGCCTTGGGGTTCGCCGCCGGCGGCCCACCCAATACGGTGTTCTGGTGGCCGGCGAACATGCGCGACATCCGGGCGGCGGGTTCAATCCGCCCGAGCCGACGATCAAGGGCGGGCCCGACTACGGCCGGTTCATCGAGGCCGTGCGTGCGTTGCAGGATCACGCCCGGGCGGTCGACGCTCCCGACGGCGTGATCAGCGAGGCGGCCGACCTTATCGAGAAGGTGTCCGACCTGCTCAGCCCGTTTGACGCCGACGAGTGGACGACGCCGTCGGGCCGCCGGATGGACCTGCCGAACCGCGGCAACATCCTGCCGGTGCCGATGAAGGTGCACAGAACGGACGACGGCCGGATCCAGGGCTGGGCGCGGTTTCGGCGGTTTCACTTGGGACGCAACGGGGCCGTGCATGGTGGTGCCCTGGGGCTGCTGTTCGATTCCGTCTTGGGTATGACATCCGGGGTGATCACCGGCGGTCCCCGCCAGCGCACCGCATACCTGCATATCAATTACCGCCAGGTCGTCCCGATCGAAAAGGAGCTGCAGATCGACGCGGGGGTCGACCGGGTCGAAGGACGCAAGATCTTCGTGTCGGGCCGGTTGAGCGACGGCGACACGGTGCTGACCGACAGCGAGGCGCTGTTCGTGCTACTCAAACCCGGGCAGCCCTAAGGCTTCGGCAGATGCGGGTCGCCATCCCGATAGCATGGTCGGGTCCGTTTGAACACCCGAAAGCCATGGAGACTGCGCCGATGACCGCCCTCGCACACCCGGCCCCAGCAGCCCCGATCCGGGTGCCTGCCGGGACGACCGCGGCCGCCGCGGTGCGCGACGCGGGCCTGCCCGGCCGTGGTGCCCCCGACGCGATCGTGGTGGTGCGAGACGCCGAGGGCAAGCTGCGCGACTTGAGCTGGGTTCCTGCAGAGGACGCCGAGGTCACGCCGGTGGCGGCCGACACCGACGACGGGCGCAGCGTTATCCGGCACTCGACCGCACACGTGTTGGCTCAGGCCGTCCAGGACCTGTTCCCACACGCCAAGCTCGGGATCGGGCCGCCGATCACCGACGGCTTCTACTACGACTTCGACGTGGCGGATCCGTTCACGCCGGAGGACTTGGCGAAGCTGGAAAAGCGGATGCGCCAGATCGTCAAGGACGGGCAGCTATTCGACCGGCGCGTCTACGAGTCCAAAGACCAGGCGCGCGAAGAGCTGGCCGACGAGCCCTACAAGCTCGAACTCGTCGACGACAAGTCGGGCGACCCCGAAATCATGGAAATCGGCGGCGACGAGCTCACCGCTTACGACAACCTGAATCCCCGTACCCGGGAACGGGTCTGGGGCGATTTGTGCCGCGGACCGCACATCCCGACCACCAAGCACATCCCGGCGTTCAAGCTGACCAGAAGTTCCGCCGCCTACTGGCGCGGCGACCAGAACAACGCCAGCCTGCAGCGCATCTACGGCACCGCGTGGGAGTCGCAGGAGGCGCTGGATCACCATCTGCAGTTGCTGGAGGAAGCCCAGCGTCGCGACCACCGCAAGCTGGGCGTCGAGCTGGACTTGTTTAGCTTTCCCGACGAAATCGGTTCTGGGCTAGCGGTTTTCCACCCCAAGGGCGGCATCGTGCGCGGGGAGCTAGAGGAGTACTCGCGGCGCAAGCACATCGAGGCCGGCTACGACTTCGTCACTAGCCCGCACATCACCAAGGAGCAGCTCTACATCACGTCGGGCCATCTCGAGTGGTACGCCGAGAGCATGTTCCCGCCCATGCATCTCGACGCGGAGTACAACGACGACGGGACGGTGCGCAAGCCGGGCCAGGACTACTATCTCAAGCCGATGAACTGCCCGATGCACCATCTGATCTATCGGGCACGCGGCCGCTCCTACCGCGAACTTCCATTGCGGCTCTTCGAGTTCGGTACCGTCTACCGGTACGAGAAGTCCGGTGTGGTGCACGGGCTGACCCGGGTGCGCGGCATGACGCAGGACGACGCGCACATTTATTGCGCGCCCGAGCAGATGCGCGACGAGCTGGCCTCGCTGCTGCGTTTTGTGCTCGACCTGCTGGCCGACTACGGATTAGACGACTTCTACCTGGAGCTGTCGACCAAGGATCCGGACAAGTACGTGGGCTCCGAGGCGGCGTGGGAGGAGGCCACCGAGGTTCTGCGTGAGGTCGCCGAGGCCTCGGGTCTGCACCTGGTGCCAGACCCGGGCGGCGCAGCGTTCTACGGTCCGAAGATCTCGGTGCAGGTCAAGGACGCGTTGGGCCGCAGCTGGCAGATGTCGACCATTCAGCTGGACTTCAACATGCCCGAGCGGTTCGACTTGGAGTACACCGCCAGCGACGGGTCGCGGCAGCGGCCGGTGCTGATCCACCGCGCGCTGTTCGGGTCGATCGAGCGGTTTTTCGCTATCCTCACCGAGCACTACGCGGGCGCGTTCCCGGCCTGGCTGGCGCCGGTGCAAGTGGTCGGCATCCCGGTTGCCGACGATCACATCGCCTACCTGGAAGACGTTGCTGCGCAGCTGAAGTCGCATGGAATCCGCGTCGAGGTGGATTCCAGCGACGACCGGATGGCCAAGAAGATCGTCAACCACACCAACCAAAAGGTGCCGTTCATGCTGCTGGCCGGCGACCGCGACGTCGAGGCCGGCGCGGTGAGTTTCCGGTTCGGCGACCGCACGCAGATCAACGGAGTTCCCCGCGACGAGGCGGTGGCCACCATTGCGCAGTGGATTGCTGAGCGTGAAAACTCAACTCCTACTGCTGATTTGATCAAGGTGAGCGGTCGTGGCTGAGGACGAATCGATCATCGACCGGGGCGTCGGTGAAACTGATCACCTGCAGCGGTTGTGGACGCCGTACCGGATGAGCTACCTCGCCGAGGCCCCGCTGCGGCGGGACAACTCCACGCCGGACCAGCCGTTCACCGACATCCCGCAATTGTCCGACGAGGACGGCCTGGTGGTCGCTCGCGGCGAGCTCGTCTACGCCGTGCTCAACCTCTACCCGTACAACCCGGGTCATTTGATGGTGGTGCCGTATCGGCGGGTATCCGAGCTGGAGGATCTCACCGACAAGGAGACCGCCGAGCTGATGGCGTTCACGCAGAAGGCGATTCGCGTCATCAAGAACGTGTCTCGGCCGCACGGCTTCAATGTCGGCCTGAATTTGGGCGAATCGGCGGGCGGCTCGCTGGCCGAACACCTGCACGTGCACGTGGTGCCGCGGTGGGGTGGCGACGCCAACTTCATCACGATCATCGGCGACTCCAAGGTCATCCCGCAATTGCTGCGCGACACCCGTCGTCTGCTGGCCAGCGAGTGGGAAAAGCAACCGTGAGCAAACTATGAGCAAACTATTGTCGCGAGAGGGCGTCGCGCGGGTCACCACACCAGTGGCCCGGGCGCTCCTGCGTGCCGGCTTCACCGCCGACAGCGTCACGATCATCGCCACCGCCGCCGCCGTGTTGGCGGCGCTGACGCTGTTTCCGACCGGCCGGCTGTTCGCCGGCACGTTGGTGATCTGGTTTTTCGTGATGTTCGATCTGGTCGACGGGGCCATGGCGCGAGAAAGCGGCGGCGGCAGCCGGTTCGGCGCCGTGCTGGATGCCACCTGCGACCGCATTAGCGACGGTGCGGTGTTCTGCGGGCTGGTGTGGTGGGCGGCCTTCGGCTTGCACAGCCCGTCGTTGGTGGTGGCGACGTTGATCTGCCTGGTCACCTCGCAGGTCATCTCCTACATCAAGGCCCGTGCCGAAGCCAGCGGGCTCCGCGGTGACGGCGGCTTCATCGAACGGCCGGAAAGATTGATCATCGTACTGGTGGGGGCGGGATTTTCGGACCTGCCGGTGTTCCCGCTGCCGTGGGCGTTGCACGTAGCGATGTGGCTGCTGGCCGTGGCCAGCATGATCACCTGTGCTCAGCGGCTGCACACCGTGCGGCATTCGCCCGGCGCTGCCGATCCGATGCCCCCAGCCGGCGGGCAGGGCAACGTTCAGCCGGGGAATAGCGAGCCGTGATCGTCCCGGCGGGCCTGAAGCTGCCTGGGGTCAGCGGTCTCCCGCTGGGTAGCCGGATGACCGACTGGGGTTATGCCGCCGGGTGGATGGTGGTGCGCACGATGCCGGAATTCGCCGCGCGCAACGTTTTCGACGCCGGAGCGCTGTACGCGTCCCGCAACGGAGGGCCGGCCCAACTGCGTAAGAACTTGGCGCGCGTCATCGGTGTTCCGCCGAAAGAAGTGCCGGGCAGCCTGATGCGGGCGTCGCTGGCGTCCTATGCCCGCTACTGGCGGGAGGCGTTCCGGTTGCCGGCAATGGATCACCACGCGCTGGGCCGAGAAATCGCCGAACAGGTTGTGGGCGACGAATATCTCGACACGGCACTGGCGGCGGGGCGTGGTGCGGTAATGGCGTTGCCGCACAGTGGCAACTGGGATATGGGCGGGGTGTGGCTGGCCCAGACCTACGGCAGGTTCACCACCGTCGCGGAGCGGCTCAAGCCCGAGTCGCTGTACCGGCGGTTCATCGACTACCGGGAGAGCCTGGGCTTCGAGGTGATCCCGCTGTCCGGCGGCGAGCAGCCACCGTTCCGGCTGCTCAGTGAACGGCTGCGGGACAACAAACTTGTGTGTCTGATGGCCGAGCGGGACCTCAGCCGCTCCGGCGTCCAGGTCGATTTCTTCGGCGAGCCGACCAGGATGCCCGCCGGCTCGGCGAAGCTGGCCATCAAAACCGGCGCGGCGCTGCTTCCCGTGCATTGCTGGTACGAGGGCGACGCCTGTCGAATCGCGTTCCACCCGCCGCTGGACTGCGGCAGCGGCGACGTCGGCATCATCACCCAGGCGCTGGCCGACGTCTTTGCCCGCAACATCGCCGAATATCCCGCCGACTGGCATATGCTGCAGCCGCAGTGGCTGGCGGATCTTTCCGACGAACGACGGGCCCGATTGGCGGGGGCTTGATGCAAATCGGCATGGTGTGTCCGTACTCGTTCGATGTGCCGGGCGGGGTGCAGTCGCATGTATTGCAGCTCGCCGAGGTGATGCGCGCCCGCGGCCAGGACGTCAGCGTGCTGGCGCCCGCTTCACCACACGTCAAGCTGCCCGACTACGTCGTCTCCGCGGGCAGGGCCGTCCCGATTCCCTACAACGGTTCGGTGGCCAGGCTGCAGTTCAGCCCGGCGGTCCACGGCAAGGTCAGGCGGTGGCTGGCCGAAGGCGACTTCGACGTGCTGCATCTGCATGAGCCGAATGCGCCAAGCCTGTCGATGTGGGCGCTGCGGATAGCCGAGGGGCCGATCGTGGCGACATTTCACACGTCGACCACCAGATCGCTGACGCTGGCGGTCTTCCAGGGTGTGCTGCGACCCTGGCACGAGAAGATTGTCGGCCGCATCGCGGTGTCCGACCTGGCCAGGCGCTGGCAGATGGAAGCGCTGGGGTCGGATGCGGTCGAGATTCCCAACGGTGTCGACGTGGCTTCGTTCGCCTCAGCACCAGTGCTCGACGGGTATCCGCGGCCCGGCAAGACGGTGTTGTTTGTGGGCCGCTACGACGAACCCCGCAAGGGCATGGCCGTGCTGATCGACGCGCTGCCCAGCCTGGTCGAGCACTTTCCGGGTGTGCAGGTGCTGATCGTGGGCCGCGGTGACGAAGACGAATTACGTAGCAAAGCGGGCGGATTGGCGGGCCACCTGCGTTTCCTCGGCCAGGCGGACGACGTCGCCAAAGCGTCGGCGCTGCGCAGCGCCGACGTTTACTGTGCGCCGAACACCGGCGGGGAGAGTTTCGGCATCGTGCTCGTCGAGGCGATGGCCGCCGGCACCCCGGTGGTGGCCAGCGATCTGCACGCGTTCCGGCGGGTGCTGAACAACGGCGACGCGGGCCGACTGGTTCCGGTCGAAGACGCCGCTGCGCTGGCCGCCGGACTGGTCGCGGTACTGGAGAACGATCGGTTGGCCAAACGCTACATCGCGGCAGGCGCCGAGGCGGTGCGACGCTACGACTGGTCGGTGGTGGCCAACCAGATCATGCGGGTCTACGAGACGGTCGCCGGGTCCGGCGCCAAGGTCCAGGTGGCGAGCTGATGACGCCGACGATCATCCTGGTCATCGCGCTGGCCGTGCTGTTGGTGGCGCTGATCGTGTTCGGCGCCTGGGCGTATCAGACCGCCAATCGGCTGGACCGACTGCACGTGCGATATGACTTGTCCTGGCAGGCCCTCGACGGCGCGCTGGCCAGGCGCGCGGTGGTGGCCCGCGCCGTCGCGGCGAACGCCTTCGGTGCCTCGGAAGCCGACGCAGCCGGTGCCCGGCAGTTAGTTGCGCTGGCCGACGCCGCCGAACGCGCGCCCCGGCAGGCCCGCGAGGCCTGCGAAAACCAGCTGTCGGCCGCGCTGGCGACGGTCGACCCGGCGTCGCTGCCGGCGGGACTGATCGCCGAGCTGGCCGACGCCGAAGCGCGGGTGCTGCTGGCCCGCCGATTCCACAACGACGCAGTCCGGGACACGCTGGCGCTGCGCGAGCGGAGTCTGGTTCGGCTGCTGCGACTAGGTGGAACAGCCGCGCTGCCAAGCTATTTCGAAATCGCCGAGCGGGCGGAGGCGTTACCCCACGACGTTCATTCCCAGGCCGACCGCCGCACCTCGGCGCGGGTGGTGCTGCTCGACGAATCGGGCGCGGTGTTGCTGTTGTGCGGCTCTGACCCGGCAGCGCCGGTCGACGCTGAAAAGGCAGCGCCGCGGTGGTGGTTCACCGTCGGTGGTCAGGTCGCAGAGGGTGAATCGTTGGCCGAAGCCGCCGCTCGTGAGCTGACCGAGGAGACCGGTTTGCGCGTCGAACCCGCAGACATCATCGGCCCGATCTGGCGGCGCGACGCGGTGTTCGACTTCAACGGCGCGGCGATCGACAGCGAGGAGTTCTTCTTCGTCTACCGGACCCGACGGTTCGAGCCGTCCACCGCCGGGCGGACCGACCTGGAGAACCGCTACATCCACTGCCACCGCTGGTGTGATACTGCCGACATCGCCGAGCTGGTCGGGGCCGGCGAGACGGTGTACCCGCTGCAGCTCTCCGAACTGCTCGCCGAGGCGATCGCGCTGGCCGGGGCTCCGGATCGGGCCCGCCAGCTGCAGTCCATCCGCTGAGGTGCGCGAAATGTCGTTTGCCGTCCACCACTAGACTCAGACCTATGGATACCGCGTCAGACGGCAGCCCGCAGACCGGAACGGCGCGGGTCAAGCGCGGGATGGCCGAGATGCTCAAGGGCGGCGTCATCATGGACGTCGTCACCCCGGAGCACGCCCGCATCGCCGAAGGCGCCGGCGCCGTTGCGGTGATGGCGCTGGAGCGGGTGCCCGCCGATATCCGCGCTCAGGGCGGCGTCTCGCGGATGAGCGACCCGGACATGATCGAGGGCATCATCTCCGCGGTCACCATCCCGGTGATGGCCAAGGCGCGCATCGGGCACTTCGTCGAGGCGCAGATCCTGCAGAGCCTGGGCGTGGACTACATCGACGAATCCGAGGTGCTCACCCCGGCTGACTACACCCACCACATTGACAAGTGGAAGTTCACCGTGCCGTTTGTCTGCGGCGCGACCAATCTCGGTGAGGCGCTGCGGCGCATCGGCGAGGGCGCGGCGATGATTCGCTCCAAGGGCGAAGCGGGCACCGGTGACGTCTCCAACGCGACCACGCACATGCGGGCCATCGGCGGCGAGATCCGCCGGCTGACGTCGTTGCCCGACGACGAGTTGTACGTTGCGGCAAAGGAACTCGCCGCGCCCTACGATCTTGTGGTTGAGGTGGCGCGAGCGGGCAAGCTGCCGGTCACGCTGTTTACCGCCGGTGGGATCGCCACCCCGGCCGACGCCGCGATGATGATGCAGCTTGGCGCCGAAGGGGTTTTCGTGGGCTCGGGCATCTTCAAGTCCGGTGACCCGGCGCAGCGCGCCGCGGCGATCGTCAAGGCCACCACCTTCTACGACGATCCCGACGTGCTGGCCAAGGTGTCGCGTGGGCTCGGTGAAGCGATGGTCGGCATCAACGTGGAGGAGATCGCCCCGCCGCATCGCCTGGCCGAACGCGGCTGGTAAGAACAGCTCGTGTCGATCGAGAAGATCCTTGATCTTGAGCAACTCGAGGTCAACATCTACCGCGGGAGCGTGTTCAGCCCGCATTCGGGTTACTTCCAGCGAACGTTCGGTGGCCATGTGGCCGGCCAGTCGCTGGTGTCGGCGGTGCGCACCGTCGACCCGCATTTCCTGGTGCACTCGCTGCACGGATACTTCATCCGGCCCGGAGATGCCCTGGCGCCCACCGTTTTCCTCGTCGAACGCGTGCGCGACGGCGGTTCGTTCTGCACTCGGCGGGTCAACGCGATCCAGCACGGCGAGACGATTTTCTCGATGTCGGCGTCATTCCAGACCGATCAGGAGGGCATCCACCACCAGGATGTGATGCCGTCGGCGCCGCCACCGGATGACCTGCCGGGATTGAAGTCGATGAAGGTGTTCGACGATGCCGGGTTCAAGCAGTTCGAGGAGTGGGACGTCCGCATCGTCCCGCGCGATCAGCTGCGGCGGCTGCCCGGCAAGGCTTCTCAGCAGCAGGTGTGGTTCCGCCATCGCGATCCGCTGCCCGATGACCCGGTGCTGCACATTTGCGCACTGGCCTACATGAGCGACCTCACCCTGCTGGGCTCGGCCCAGGTGAATCACCTCGACGAACGCTCGCACCTGCAGGTGGCGTCGCTGGACCACGCGATGTGGTTCATGCGGGCGTTCCGCGCCGACGAGTGGTTGCTCTACGACCAGTCCTCACCGTCGGCCTGCGGCGGGCGGTCGCTGTGCCAGGGCAAGATCTTCAACCAATACGGCGAGATGGTCGCCGCCGTCATGCAGGAGGGCCTGACCCGCTTCACCCGCGGATACCGGTCGTCTGAACAGTGAGCGCGGTACGCATCGGGGTGTTAGCGCTGCAGGGCGACACCCGCGAACACCTGGCGGCACTGCGCGACGCGGGTGCCGATCCGGTGTCCGTCCGACGCCGCGACGAACTCGATGCTGTCGACGCGCTGGTCATCCCGGGTGGCGAGTCCACCACGATGAGTCATCTGCTGCGCGAACTGGACTTGCTGGAGCCGCTGCGCGACCGGCTGGCCGACGGATTCCCGGCATACGGGGCCTGCGCCGGCATGATCCTGTTGGCCAGCGAGATCCTCGACGCCGGCGCGGGCGGCCGGGCAGCCGTCCCGTTGCGAGGCATCGATATGACAGTGCGGCGCAACGCTTTTGGACGTCAAGTAGATTCGTTTGAGGGCGATGTCGACTTCAGCGGCTTCGACGATCCGGTGCACGCGGTATTCATCCGCGCGCCGTGGGTGGAGCGCGTCGGCGACGGTGTGCAGGTGCTGGCCCGGGCCGGCGGGCACGTGGTCGCGGTGCGGCAGGGTCGGGTGCTGGCCACGGCGTTTCATCCGGAGGTGACCGGAGACCGTCGCATCCACCGCTTGTTCGTCGACATCGTCAACGGGGCGGCGTGACAGTTGCTGCTGCCCAACGCGTCCCGGAGCGCGTGTAGCGGGTTTTGCGCCGTCACCATTTCAACGGTAGTGCACACGGCAAGGTCGGAGCAGACAAAAAGTTTGAGATGAGGGATTGCGGTGTAAAAGATACCCATCGTTCCGGCTCAGAAAGGACGACGATGAAGCGAACTGGAGCCGCGGCACTCGCGATCGCCGCGCTATTGCTCGGCGGTTGCTCTGCCTCACAGATCATCAACATGGGTGGCGACACCACATGCAAGGACTTCAAGACGCAGGACGAAAAGAAGCAGGACTCAGAAGTCAGCAAGATGCTCAAGGACAAGAGCGGCAGTGAACCCAATAACCTTGAGCTCTCGGCGACACGTGCGTCCGCGTTGCTTTACTGCCAAACGATCGGGTCGCCGGACAGCAAGATCTCCGAAGCGCCCCATGGGTGAAATCTGTTGACAGCGAGCAAGTTCGATAAGCCGGTATATTCGTGGCGCGACATACCCGGCTGGTTTCAGTGGCGTCGCCATCAAGAAGAAGCCGTTGCCCATTTCCCGGACGGCAGCTGGTTTGTCGAGGTGGGGTGCTACCTCGGGCGCAGCATCTGCTCGTTGGGCGAGGTGGTGCGCAGCACTCACGCCAAAACGAGAATCATCGGGGTCGACACCGGTCGGGGGAGCGGGCCGGAAGGCCAGTGCGACACCGACGCGCACGGGCCCGCGGTCGCCCATGGCGGTGGCACGTTCGCGGGGCTGTTGCACCGAAACATCATCGACTGCGGCTTGGCCGACACGATCCAACTGGTGATCAGCGACTCCGTCGACGCCGCTGCGCTGTTCGCTGACGAATCGCTGGCCTGGGTGCATATCGACGCACGTCACGACTACGCCAGCGTCGCCGCCGACCTCGAGGCGTGGGCGCCCAAGGTTGCGCCGGGAGGCTGGTTGTCCGGAGACGACTACCACGCCGAGTGGTGGCCGGGCGTGGTTCGTGCCGTTGCCGACAACCTGCCGGACGCGGGCCCGTGGGGGTCGACCCAGTGGCGGTGGACCAAGCCTGGAGGGGGTGACGCTTCAGCCGTCACTTGACTCACAGCGGAGAGCTGGGACCGAGCGATTTCGTGTGACGGTTGTGGATGCTGAGGCCGCTGGGGTGGAAGGGAGCTGCCGCGGAGTCGGCGGCTGCTGCCCACGTAGACTCGTTGCGCGAACTAAGAGCGACAGAAGACAGAAGAGGTAGTACGCCGATGAGCGGCCATTCCAAATGGGCCACCACCAAGCATCAAAAGGCCGTCAAAGATGCGCGCCGTGGCAAGGAATTCGCCCGGCTTATCAAGAACATCGAGGTCGCGGCCCGCACCGGTGGTGGTGATCCCGCGGGCAACCCGACCCTCTACGACGCAATCCAGAAGGCCAAGAAGACGTCGGTGCCCAACGACAATATCGAACGGGCCCGCAAGCGGGGTGCCGGCGAGGAAGCCGGCGGCGCCGACTGGCAAACCATCACCTACGAGGGCTACGGGCCCAACGGCGTGGCAGTGTTGGTCGAGTGCCTGACCGATAACCGCAATCGCGCGGCCAGCGAGGTCCGGGTCGCGATGACCCGCAACGGCGGCACCATGGCCGACCCGGGGTCAGTGTCATATCTGTTCTCCCGCAAGGGCGTAGTGACCCTGGAGAAGAATGGCCTGACCGAGGACGACGTGCTGACCGCCGTGCTCGAGGCCGGCGCCGAGGATGTCAACGACCTCGACGATAGCTTCGAGATCATCTCGGAGCCAGCGGATTTGGTTGCGGTGCGGACCGCCCTGCAGGACGCCGGCATCGACTACGACTCCGCCGAGGCCAGCTTTCAGCCGTCAGTCAGCGTGCCCGTCGACCTCGACGGTGCCCGCAAAGTGTTCAAGCTCGTCGACGCGCTGGAGGACAGCGACGACGTGCAGAACGTCTACACCAATGTCGACATCTCCGACGAGGTGCTGGCCGCGCTCGACGAGGACTAGTGGCGCTAGTCGTAACCGTGGCGCATGTCTTCGACGACCCGCGGGTGTTCCAGGGTCGAGGGCTCTAGCGTGCGGGGTTGCACGTCGTCGGCGAAGACGGTGGCGGCGTCGAGCACCGACTGGTTGAGGAAGCGCAGTGGCGGCGCATTGGCCGGAATCGTGGGTCGCGGTGGCGTGTCGCTGCGATGCGCCAGCGCAAATCCCCAGTCGCCGAAGGTCGGCACGTACACGTGGTAGGGCGAGGCGGCGTAGCCCGCGGTCTTGATCGTGGAAACCGTGCGCCAGAACGCGATTGGGGTCGAATAAGGGCTGCCCGCCTGAACCACCATCAGCCCGCCGGGGGCCAGTGCACGCGAAACCAGCGCATAGAACTCGGTTGAATACAGCCGGCCCAGCACCGGCGTGTCCGGGTCGGGAAGGTCGACGATCACCGCGTCGAACGACCCCGAGTGCGGGCCGCGCAGCCAGGTCATCGCATCGTCGGTGACCACGTTGACGCGCGGATTGTCCAGCGAACCGCCGTTCGCGGAACGCATTGTGGTGCGGGCTAATTCGACTACCGCCGGGTCGAGTTCCACCTGCACGATCTTCTCGACGCCGGGCTGGCGCAGTAGCTCTCGGGCGGCCAGGCCGTCGCCGCCGCCCAGCACCAGCACCGAGCGGGCGCCCGCACCGAGCGCGGGATAGACCAGGCTTTCGGTGTAGCGATACTCGTCGCGGCTGGAGAACTGCAATCCGCCGTCGAGGTAGAGGCGCATGTCGTTGCCGCGACGGGTCACCACGATCTCCTGATAGGCCGAATGGCGGTAGGCGATGATCGGGTCGGCGTAAAGCCGCTGGCGGCTGGTCGTCTCGATGTCGGCAGCACGCACCAGCAATGTGGCCAACAGCGCCAGCGCTGCGGCCAGCGCACACAGCGCGGTGATCAGCTGCCGGACGCCAACCACTTGTCGGAGTAGGAAAATGGCGACGACCGCCGCGGCGACCAGGTTGATAATGCCGGTGGCCGCCGCACCGCGGATCATCCCCAGATGCGGCAGCAGCAGAAACGGCCAAACCAGCCCGCCGATCAGCGCGCCCAGGTAGTCGGCGGCGGTGAGATTGGCCACCGTCCGGCCGGTGTCGGTGGCTGGGTCTTTGGCGGCGGTTCGCCGCTGTTGCAACAGCGTCATCAGTAGCGGAACCTCGGCGCCAACCAGCGCGCCGATCACCGCGGTGCCCACCGCGAGCACTAACAAGGATCCGCCGATGAACGAAAACATCACGTACAGTGCGGCCGCCGACAATCCGCCGATGATGCCCAGCAACGCTTCGACGGCGATGAAGGTGATCGCTGCCCGCGCCAGCAGCGGCTTGACCAGCAGGGCGCCCGCGCCCAGCGCGGCGATGTAGCCGGCGACGATCAGCGACGTAGCGACGATGCCGCCCCCGTTGAGGCTCGCCGAAAGGGTAAGCAGCGCAAGTTCATAGATGATGCCGCACGCCGCGCACGCCGCGACCGCGGCCAGCAGCACCGCCCGCCAGCGCCCGGAAGACCCCGTGAACGAAGTCATGAGAGCGCGGCTGCGGTCACCCCTCCCACGGCCAGCAGCATCACCGCCGTGGCGAACGCCGCCGGATGCAGCTCCGGCTCGTCGACGTGTTCGTGGAAGTCGCCCGGTATCACGAAGTGCATTGTCAGAATGGCGATCCCCTGCAGGACAACGCCGATGAGCCCGTACACCGCGACGCCGACGAGTCCCTGGCCGAGTTGGCTGTAGCTGTTGGTGATCGCGCTGATGATGACGGCGGCCAGCGCGATGTAGTTCGCGCAGGCAAGTATGACCGCGTTGGGTCGGCGGTCGATGAACACCAGCTGCCGCAGCTTTCCCGGGGTTAGCAGGTCGACCACGATGAACCCGAGGACCAGGACGGCGGCGCCGACCAGGAAGTACAAGATGGTGGCGACAGCGCCTTTGACGACGGGATTGAGGTCGATGGTGCCTAACTCGAGGGCCAGGTACATGGCGGTCTCCTTTTCGCTCCTACGCGTTGCGTCCGGTTAGGTGTCATTTGGTCCCGCCCGGGCCGCCGGAGCTGCCTCCGGCGCCGCCCGACGGAGCGCCTGGGTAAAACCCGGGACCGAGAAAGATGAACGCGCCGTGGCTGTATCCGGCGGCCAAGTCCTCGACCCGCACGCTGCACGGGTGCGGGCCGTCCGGGCCGACCGACACCATCGCGTTGTCGTAACGCAGGTATTGGGTACCGGCATTGGAGGCGCGGGCCTCGGGGTCCTGATAGCCGGCCAGCGTGTTGGCCACCTGGGCAGGCGATCCCTCGCACACATACCGTGTGCCGTCCGCGTCGTGGGAGTATTCGTGATAGCGGGAGGCGATGAACGAGCGAATATCCTTGCGCTGCAACAATATTCCGAACGTCAAGGCGGTAGCCGAGGCGAGAACCAGCACAACAGCAATCACGAACAGGCGGTTGCGGCTCACGGACGCCACCGGCTGGCGGTGTAGACGACGGTGCCGCCGGACGGCGCCGGATACAGGTGCCAGGTCTGCCAGTGCCAGCCGGCGCCGTCCGGCTGGGCCGCCAGCGCGGTGAGCGCGGCGTCATCGCCGGGGAAAGTTCCCCCGAGCCAACCGGTTTCACGCGCGCAGCGTTCACGCAGGCGGCGTGCCAGTCGGCGGAAGGTCGGCTCGTCGTGAACGTCGGTGCGGGATTCGAGGTGGTAGCCGGGCGCGTCGCGGCGCTCGGGCAGCTCGCCGCCGAGTTGGCACGAGACTTGTTCGGAGAAGCGGCTGTTCGCGTGCTCGACGGTGATGACGTGCGACGCGCCAAGGACGCCGAGCACCAGCGCGCCGCCGTCGGGGTGCGCCAGTCGGTCGCTGGCCAGCAGGGGAGGGGCGGGCGCGTTGAGCGCCAGTCCGAGTCCCGCTCCGTTGACGTCGGCAGGGGATACCGACAGCTGATGAAGCGGCACCGACGTGGCCCTACGCGGACGCCGGTGGGGCGGGGTATACGGTGAGCTCGCCGGTCAGCACGGCCTTGCCGGTCGACACCTCCCATGGCATGTCCGGCGCCCAGCGCTCGAAGGAAAGCAGCGCGGTCTCGTCAGCATTGGCGTAGTCGACGAAGTCCATGTCGCCGCCCGCCGGCAGACCCGTCGTGCCCTCGGTGGTGTAGCCGGCATGCCCGCGCTCCGACTCCCGGTAGGTCACGTCGTCGACCACATGCTCGCCGCCGGGTTGTAGTTGAAGATCTTTGCGGCTGACCCACATCGCCAGCTTGAGCCGGCCGTCGTCTTCTTCGACGCTGAACCAGACCGGCTTGTCGCCGCCTTCCAGCAGGTGCTCCCACCACACGAACGGGCCCTCGCGGTAAGTGACCGACCCGCGGACCACGTAGTCGATGCCGCCATGGCTGACGATCGCACCGGGGCCGAGCTGCCGGGGGCCGAATTCCGGCGCGGCGGAGGCGAACTTGAGCGGATCCTGGCGGGCGCCGCGTGGTTCCTTAGGACGCCGCAACGCCGCGACGAAAACGGCGATCGCCGCGATGAAGAGCACGGCGGCGATGACGAGCAGCCCTGTTGCCACCGCACACCCTTCCGTAGGCCCGGACCGTGCCGTAGTTGATCAACGGTGCGGTAAAAAGTAACAGCTTTTTCGGGTTATCGGCGCAGTACGACAGTCGAGGTTGGCTTGGCCGGGCGACACCTCAGAAGATGATGGTCTGGTTGCCGTATTGGATGACACGGTCCTCGCAGTGCCATCGCACGGCGCGGGACAAGGTGGCGCGTTCGACGTCGGCGCCCAGGCGGACCAGATCCTCGACGGTGTGACGGTGATCCACCCGCACGACGTCCTGCTCGATAATCGGCCCCTCATCGAGCTGTGCGGTCACGTAGTGCGCGGTCGCGCCGACGAGCTTGACCCCACGCTCTTTGGCCCGCCGATACGGCGCGGCGCCGATGAACGCCGGCAGGAAGGAGTGGTGGATGTTGATCATGGGGCAATCCACTTCACCGAGGAACTGCGGGGAGAGAATCTGCATGTAACGCGCCAACACCACCAAGTCGACGTTGCCGCGCAGCAAGTCAAGCTGACGTCGTTCGGCCTCGTCGCGAATCTCCTTGTGAGCCGGGATGTGAATGAACGGCGTCCCGAACGGACGGACTTGGTCGGCCAGGTCGGGATGGTTGGCGATCACCATCACCACCGACATGTCGAGATCGCCACGGCGGTTGCGCCACAACAGGTCCAGCAGACAGTGGTCCTCTTTTGATGCCATGATGGCCACCCGTTTGGGTTTGGCCGCCTCGGTGAGCCGGAAGTCCATCCCGAACTTATCGGCCACCTGCTCGGCGAAGTCGCGAGCCAAAGCGTCACGCGCGGCCGCCAGCCCTGACAGGTGAAAGACCGTGCGTTGCATGAATATTCCGCCGGTCTGCTCGGTTGAGTGCTGGTCCAGCGAGATGATGTTGGCGCCTGCCTCAGCCAAAAACGCGCTGACCGCTGCCACGAGACCAGGCCGGTCGGCGCAGCGCAGCAAAAGCCGGCCGAGGTCCTTGACCGGCAACCCGCCGCGGGCCGCGCCAACGAACTTTCCGCTGGCGGCGAGCGCGCCGGCTTCGCCGTCGACTGGGCTGGTCATCTTTCTCACGCTCCCCTCGCGTGTCTAGCGCTCGGCCCGGGATGGCCGCAAGGCCGCTGGTCCCGCGGCAAGGTACTACATCTTAGGATGCCGCAGTGCTCACCGTACCGAAATCCCTTCGGCCACATCGTGCTCCGCAGGATCCCCGGCGAATCCGGGCTGCAACCGGTAGTGTGCGCGAGAAAGGCCACGTCGACGGGTTGGGCGGTGTAGAAGATGGACGATCCACCCCTGAGATCGACCGATCCGTCAACGTTGCGCGAAGCGATGGCCCGGCGGTTGTACCGGGGAGCGGTGGTTACCGGGCAGATCACGCTGCCGGCCGTTCCGGAGATGCTCGACGAGTACGTCAATATGTGTGACACCGTCTTTGCCGGTGTGGGTGTCGAGTTCACTGACGACGAACTTGCTCATCTCGAGACGGCGTTGGAGGCCCAGCTGGCCGAAGCCTACGCGGCCTCCCCGCGGTCGCACATCGTCATCTCGTACGACTCTCCCATCGGCACGGCGCTGAACTACCACATCAGGGCCGAATGGTCGACGATCGAGGCCGCTTACGAACGTTGGGTCGCCACCCGAAAGCCGCCGCTGTTCGGCACCGAACCGGACGCCCGGGTGTGGGCGCTGGCCAGCGAAGCGGGCGATCCCAGAACCCATCCCGTGCTCGACGTCGGTGCCGGCACCGGACGCAACGCCCTGGCCTTGGCGCGCCGAGGCCACCCGGTGGACGCGGTCGAGATGACGCCGAAGTTCGCCGACGTCATTCGCGCGGAGGCCCAACGGGAAGCGCTGGACATCCGCGTCATCCAACGCGACGTGTTCCCGACGATGGACGACCTGCGCGGGGACTATCGCCTGATCGTGCTCTCCGAGGTGGTGTCCGACTTCCGCACGACGCGGCAGCTGCGCGGCATGTTCGAACTGGCCGCCCGATGCCTGGCGCCCGGCGGATGTCTGGTGTTCAACGCCTTTCTGGCGCGCGGGGACTACAGGCCCGACGACGCCGCGCTGGAACTCGGGCAGCAGGTCTACACCACGATCTTCACCCGGGACGAGCTGACGAGCACAACGGCGATGCTGCCGCTTAAGCTCGTTGGCGACGACTCCGTCTACGACTACGAGAAGACTCATCTGCCCGAAGGCGCTTGGCCGCCCACCAGCTGGTACGCCGATTGGGTTAGTGGCCGCGACGTGTTCGACGTCGAGCGGGAGACATCCCCGATCGAGATGCGCTGGCTCGTCTACCAGAAGGCCGGCACCGGCTAGTTGCAGCCGATCGCAACCGCGCGCGGGTTAGCCCGGCTGGCCGGGTGCGCCGGGTTGGCCGGGCTGCCCGGGCTGCCCGGGCTTACCGCCGGGGCCCGGGGCGCCGCCGGCCCCACCTGCCCCGCCCGCGCCGGGCGCCCCTCCTGCCCCAGCTGCCCCGCCGTTGCCGCCGTGACCGCCATTGCCGCCGTGGCCGCCCTGGCCGCCGGCGCCGCCCTGGCCGCCGGCGCCGCCTTGGCCGCCGTTGCCGCCGCCGCCGGGCGGCGGATCGAAGTGGGCCGGCCCGCTGATGCTGACGTGGTCGATCACGTCAGCGTTGGCGACGGGCGTGGTGGCCAGCGGGGTCAGCGCCGCAGCCAGAAACATAGCCGCGGTCGCGCCGAGGCCGACCACATGCCGTTTTGTACCAAGGCGACGAGCCATCTACCTGCCTCCTATGAACGGGCCGTCACCGGCGGGTCGTTAACCGATCTTTGCCGGTTATGTGCACAACTTGTCGAGTTGGGTGATTTGGGAGTCCAGGTCCTTCCGTAACGGATCCTGAACATCGGCTCCCGCCTGGGTCAGGTAGTTGATGCCCAGCTGTTCGACCGTGTTGGCAAATGTATTGGCGGCGTTGGCGAGATCAGCCGAAGCCTTGCTATTCGCGGCGAGCCGTTCCCGCAGATATGTGCCACTCCCGATGAGGGCCAAACGTGCGTTGGTGGCCACCGCAAGTTCGGCAACCGGGTCGTTGCCGCTCTGCATGTGAGTGTTGATGACGACCGCTTTGTGGGCAGCGGCGTAGGCGGCACAAACGTTCGCTTTCGCGTCGCCGCCTTGCTGGGGCACCGAGGCACCCTTGTGTGACGGGAAAAAATACGCCAGGGCGGCAAGGACCAGGGCGATCACGGCGATTGCCAGGGCCGCGTACGTGGGCCACCGCGACGCGTCCGAGAAGCGTGGGTTGGGCGCGTGTTGCTTGGAGGCAGACTCTTCCTTAACGGAAGACTGCTTGTCGGTTTCCCCATGGGCGTGCTTCGTGAGAGGTCTTTCAGACATTGGCTGAGGATATCGTGCATCGCTGACGTTGGTAAGGCATTGCCGAAATGGTTTCGGCCGCATCGAGTCTGCCGCAGGCCATCTCCAGCAGATACTGCATAAGAGGCGGTATCACAACGATGCTCAGCGGCACGCGGGCCGCACGCGCTCATCGGTTAACGCGCATAAGCTCATCGGTTAACGGTTCAGGGCCATTGCCAGGAAATCAAGGCGCCACAGTGCCTGGAACAGCTTGCGGGCGAATTTCTCGACGTCGGCCAGGCTGCCCCGTGACGAGGCCTCCGTGTGCACTGAAGCGGCAATCTCTCGAATCGTGCGATGGCCATCGACCTGCTGCACGAAAGGCAACTGGGCCGAGTTCAGCGTTGTCCGCCAGTCCGACCGGAAAATTTCGTTGCCGGACAGACCGCACCGCATGCGCATCAACGGAACGTAATCCAGGCAGTCCTGCGTCGAAAAGTCAATCGCATACGACTCTTTCGGTCGCTCCGGACGACACGCCAAAAAGAAGTGGCACGCGTTCACTGTGTGGAGACGCTCGATCGCCGACCACAGCGCCGGCTCCGGCAACGCATTGATGGCCGGATAGATGGTATTGGGACGTGCGAACAATTCGTGCGGATAGTACGGCGCCTTATTGAACCACCCCTGAAACACGAGCCCGGCCGTAGTGACGAGGTCGATGCAGTCATCGACGGTGTAGCTGCGCTCGCGGCCGTGCAGGAAGGTGTCCACCAGCACGGCATCGGACTGCAAATTCTTCGCCATGTTCAGATAGCTTTGCACTGGGTGAGCGTCCGGCAGCAACGAAAGCGTCTCCCGCACTTGCGCGATTGACGACTCGTTTTGGCCCAACCCTAAGTCGCGGAAGAACGACTGCAGCAACTCGAGCCCGAATCGCCCGTACTTCGCATACAACATCACACCCATGGCGCCATCGGGTCGCAGACAACTCGCCACGGCATTCATCCCTGTCTGCGGATCCGCCAGGTGGTGCAGCACACCGGTCGATACGACCAGGTCGAAATCGCGGCCCAGCGAGGGCAGCTCCTCGATCGGCAGCAGGTGCAACTCGAGGTTGAACAACCCGTGCTTGTCTTTGAGGTACTGCTGATGGTCCAGCGACGGCTGGCTGATATCGACCGCCACCACTTTGGCATCGGGGTTCATGAACGCAAAAACCGCTGCCTGGTTGGTGCCGCAGCCCGCGATCAAGATATCAAGATCGGCCTTGTACTCCCGGTCCGGCCACAAAACCCGGTGGGCGTGACTGGGGTCGAACCACTCCCAGCTGTTGGCCAGCCATACTTCCAGGTCCTCTATCGGCTGCGGGTACCGGTAGCGCTCGTATTGGCGAGTGACCACATCGGCACGCGGATTGTCGTTCACTTCTGCCTCGACTCCTTCACAGTGAACCATCCAGGCATATCGCAGATCACGCTGAGTTTAGCGGCGAGACGTTGAGTCCGTGGGCAGTTGCGCCATCCCATGGTGTCGCGCGATCAACCGGCGCCGAGGCGCGGTCACGGGCAACGGCCAGCCAATGGTAGGCACTGAGATCGGCCACGCCACAGCGGCTTTCACCACCTGCTCTGCAACGGCCGCGACACCACGACCGTTCCCTCGTCGTCAAGAAGACCTCACACGACTCGCAGGCCCTCGGGAACTTTTTGCGGATCGCGCCAGAAGGCGTCGTTGACGAAACGGTTAAACAAGTCCGGCGGCAGCACAGTCGCGCGCGGCTCGCGCTTGACCGCGCCGCGCACGGTGTGCAGCCCGGAGTACCGGCGCGTTCGTCGAACTCGGTGACGTCGTAATCGACGTGGTCGAAGTCGTGCTCGAAGGCCGGCTCGCCGATAAACGCATAGATGGCATGCATTGTCTTGGCCGGGTCGGTTATCAACGTTTCATACTGGACCAGCAGCAGGCGCTCCCTTTGCGCACCGTAGCACGCCTGTTTGAGCGCGTCGTAGGGAGCGCCGACCATTCCCTCGGGACCCACCACACCGTTGGCGCGGGTATAGACCGTGCCGCCGGAGCTGTAGTTGAAAATCGACGACGGGCTAAAAACGTTGCGCTGGACCAACCGCTCGATGCGTGTCGAGCACCCAGGGCATGTCGCGCACGCAGGCAATCACTTTCGCGTCGGGAAAAAGCCTGCTAATTGCCGGCATCCACGCGCACCAGAAGCGGTTGGTGTCAAAGATCACCTGGGCGTTGGAGTCGCCGTAGTAGTTGTCGAATAACCCATGCAAAATGCGCTCGCGCTTGGCGTCGTCGATGAACACCGAAAACTCGTTGCGTGCGCTCATCTCGCTGAGCAGGGCACCGAACAGGCCGGCCAGCGGACCGGACATGCCGGCCTCGAAACGCGGGTTTTGTCGCAGCAACGCGGCCAGCAGGGTCGAGCCGGACCGCGGCAGGCCCGAGATGAAGTGGATGGCCGGCATGGGCGCCCCCCTTTTTGCTTGCTGGCGTTGCGCAATCGCGCCCGGTGATGTCGGCACATATTATCTGGCCGCGGCGGGTGAGCGCTGGCAATCGCCCAGGTGAGCGCCAGAAAAGCGGGCGTCCGTCGACCGGTGCTGCAGGTGTCAGGCCGGCGGCATCGACGGAGGTCCGCCATTATCGGCCGAAGCCACACCAGTCGGAATTTCGATGACGTTGACACAGGCCGACTAGGTGGGCAATCCGCGAATCACAAACAAAAGAGAGGCCCGCCGAAGCGGGCCTCTCCGTTGTGTTGCCTCCTGTCGGATTACTTGGGTGCGCCGGTGCCGTTGGTGCCGCCGTCGCCGCCTGCGCCACCAGCTCCGCCGACGTTGCCGCTGGGCGGGCTGCCGGGGGTGCCGGCGGTGGGCCCGCCTGCGACGCCGAGCCCGGGGGCTGTGGTGCCCGCGGTGCCGTTGCCGTTGGCGCCGCCGTTGCCGCCGACCGAACCGTTTTGGCCGTTGCCGCCGTGGCCGCCGGTGCCGGGGGAGGTAGCGGTGCCGCCGCTGCCTCCGCTGCCGCCGACGCTGCCCTGCGCACCGTCGCCGCCGGCCCCGTCGGTGCCGGCATGGCCGGCGCCGACACCGTTGCCTGCGGCCCCGACGGCTCCGCCGTTGCCGCCGTTGCCGACCGTGACGTTAGTGCCGCCGTGGCCACCG
>JAFAID010000644.1 GCA_019236925.1 Mycobacterium sp.
AGCCGATCCTGTTGCGCGACATCGAGATCGATCTCTGCTGCCGCTGCGAGCAGCTGTTCCATCGGGTTGCCCAGCGCAGTGCCCTGCGCCATCGCGACCCGCTCGTTCGCCAGTGTGGTACGGGCCAGCCGCCAGCCATCGTTCACCGTGCCGACCACCATCTCGTCGGGGACGAACACGCCGTCGAGAAAAACCTCGTTGAACAACGCGTGGCCGGTGATTTCGCGCAGCGGCCGGATCAGGATGCCCGGCGAGCTCATGTCGATCAGAAAGTAAGTGATGCCTTCGTGTTTCGGCGCCTCGGGATCGGTACGGGCCAGGCACACGCCCCACTGCGCGTCATGCGCCCTCGACGTCCACACCTTCTGGCCGGTGAGCTTCCAGCCGCCCTCCACCCGCACCGCTTTGGTACGCAGCGACGCCAGATCCGAGCCGGCTTCCGGCTCGGAAAACAGTTGGCACCAGAAGATTTCGCCGCGCAGGGTAGCCGGAACGAATTGCTCGACCTGCTCGGGCGTGCCGTGTTCGAGAATGGTCGGTGCCGCCCACCAGCCGATCACCAGGTCGGGCCGCGGCACACCCGCCGACGACATCTCCTGATCGATCAGTAACTGCTCGGCCGGCCCGGCGCCGCGGCCGTACGGCGCCGGCCAGTGCGGCGCCAACAGCCCCGCTTCGGCCAGCGCCGCCTGCCGCTTGTCGGCGGGCAGCGCGGCGACCCCGGCGACCGCTTCAGCGATCTGGGGTCGTAGGTCGGCCACCTCGCTGAGGTCGATACTGAGGCGACGGCGCACACCAGCCTGGGTCAACTCGGTGGTCCGGCGCAGCCAGCGCGCCGGCCCGCCGAGGAACTGCCCGATTCCATAGGCCCGACGCAGGTACAGGTGTGCGTCGTGCTCCCAGGTGATGCCGATCCCGCCGAGCACCTGGATGCAGTCTTTGACGTTGGCCTTCACCGCCTCGATAGCTACGCCCGCGGCGATGGCCGCGGCGATCGACAACTGGTGATCGTCGGCATCGCCCGCGGCGCGGGC
The DNA here is from genome assembly GCA_019236925.1 of Mycobacterium sp. GTDB lineage: Bacteria > Actinomycetota > Actinomycetes > Mycobacteriales > Mycobacteriaceae > Mycobacterium. Next base: position 1,035 of record JAFAID010000644.1, read on the forward strand.
AGCATCGGCGGCCGCGACCGCCACCTGCTCGGCACGGCACAGCATCTCGGCGCACAGGTGCTTGATCGCCTGAAAGCTGCCGATCGGCTTGCCGAACTGCTCGCGCACCTTGGCGTAGGCGACCGCGGTATCCAGCGCCCAGCGGGCGATCCCCGCCGCTTCGGCGGACAGCACGGTCGCGGCCAGGTTTTCCATCCGGTCCCCGGCGGCGTCCAGCACAATCGCCGGCGCCGAGGTCAGCACCACCCGCGCCAACGGCCGGGAAAAGTCGGTGGCATGCAGCGGCTCGATCGCTACAGAGCCAGCTGCGTCGGCGGCGGCTGGGTCGATGAGCATCCATTTTCCGCCGACCGGCAGCAACAGCAGCTCGTCAGCCGTATCTTTAGAGGCCCCCAGTACCCGGGGCACCGTGCCCGAGGCCCGCGAGCCGGCGGCATCGAACTCGACGTCACCGTCGAGCGCCACCCCGGCGGTACGTTCGCCCGATGCCAGCGCGGCGCGCAGCTCCGGATCGGCAACCACCAGCGTGGCCAAAGCCGTCGTCGCCACCGGGCCTGGCACCAGGGCTTTGGCGGCCTCCTCGATCATTGCGCACAGATCCTCGATGCTCCCGCCGGCCCCGCCGCATTCCTCGGGGACCGCGACACCGAACAATCCCAGGTCGGTCAGTCCGCCAAAAACCGGCCGCCAGGCATTTGGCTCACCCTGTTCAATAGCCCGGACCGCGGCCGTTGCGCCGGAACCGGCGGCCCAATCACGCACCAACTCGCGCGCGGCGAACTGTTCGTCGGTGATGGTGGTTGGCACGATCGGCTCCTCAGTTCAGCGCTAATTGCCCGATTCCTCCTCACCTTCCTACGGAAGCTGCATCGTCATCGGACTAGAACGTGTTCTAATAGTGCCAGCGATCGACCGTCAAGTCGAATGCCATCGCAGCAGGACATCCCGGTGTCCCGGCGGCACGGAGGTGAGAAATTCGCGCTCGGCATGCGTATCGTTTCCAGCGAGGACGCGAGAAAAGGAGCTGTCCGTCAAATGTCCCCTTCTGTTCCGGGGCCGGCCCAGACCGACTCGGGTCAACCCCCGAGCGCGTCCACAGCGCAGCCTCGTGAGGTGATGAGCGTGGCGGTATTGGCCGAGTCCGAGCTCGGGTCTGAAGCGCAGCGCGAGCGTCGCAAACGCATCCTGGACGCGACGATGGCCATCGCCTCCAAGGGCGGCTACGAGGCAGTTCAGATGCGCGCGGTCGCCGATCGCGCTGACGTCGCGGTGGGCACGCTCTACCGCTATTTCCCTTCGAAGGTGCATCTGCTGGTTTCCGCGCTGGGTCGCGAATTCGAACGCATCGACGCCAAGACCGACCGCTCCGCGCTGACCGGTGGAACGCCGTACCAGCGGCTGAGCTACATGGTCAGCCAGCTCAACCGCGCGATGCAGCGCAATCCGCTGCTCACCGAGGCGATGACCCGCGCCTACGTGTTCGCCGACGCGTCCGCGACGGGCGAGGTCGATCACGTCGAGAAGCTGATCGACTCGATGTTCGCCCGCGCGATGAGCGACGGCGAACCGAGCGAGGACCAGTACCACATCGCCCGGGTGATCTCGAATGTGTGGACATCCAACCTGCTGGCCTGGCTCACCCGGCGGGCCTCGGCCACCGACGTGAGCAAGCGGCTCGATCTTGCGGTTCGGCTGCTGATCGGCAACGGGGAGACCCCGCAGATCTGACCGCTGCGGGTCAGGCCGGGGGCCCGGCAGTGCGTCCGCGGATTAGTTCGGTGTCGAGCACCTCAACTACGGCGTGGATATTGTCTTCGTGCAAGAGCTCGCCGGCCCGGCGGCCCTTTTGCAGGCTCGGCTGCGCGACCGTGGTCAGACCGCGGCCGATGGCATCGGGTATGCCGTCGAAGCCGGTGACGGTCATTTGGCCCGGCGCGTATATGCCGCGGCCGCGTAGATAATCCATGGCCGACAAGGCCAGCACGTCGGCGGTGCACATCAGCGCGGTGATCCGCGGATTGGCCTCGAGCGCAACCTTTGCCGCATCGCCACCGGATGCCGGGGTGTGCTCATAGCTTTCCACCACGGTCAATGATTCCGGGTCGAGGCCGGCCGCGGCCATCGCATCGCGGACACCGCCGATGCGTTCGCTTTGCACGTGAAACGTCGACGAGCGGAGGCGTTCGGAGTCGACCACGCCCTGACTGGTCTTACTGCGGTCCCGGCGCAGCCGCATCGTCAACAGCCCGATCTCCCGATGACCTAAACCAAGCACGTAATCGCCGAGCTTGCGCATCGCCCCCCGGTCGTCAATGCCCACCGCAGACGCGCCGGGTACCTCTTTGGGCTGGTCGACGACCACAACCGGCAGTCGCCGTTCCAGCACGACCTGCAGGTAGGGATCGTCTCCGGCTGCGGAGTAGACCGCGAATCCGTCCACCCCCGCGGCGAGCACGGATGCTGTCCCATCCGCCACGCTGCGGCTTGGTCCGACGGCTACCAGCATCAGCCCCTGACCGACCTCTTCGCACGACTGGGCAAGTCCCGCAACGAAATCCAGTGCTGCCGGGTCGCTGAAGGAATACGTGAGCGGTTCGGTGATCATCAGACCTACCGCCCCGGCCCGCCGTGTGCGCAGTGATCGCGCCACCGGATCGGGTCCGGGATAGCCGATGCGTTTGGCCGTGGCGAGCACTCTTTCGCGCAGCGCGGGCGAGAGTTGATCAGGCCGGTTGTACGCATTCGAGATGGTGGTGCGCGAGACCTTGAGCTCGGCCGCCAACGACGCCAGGGTTGCCCGCCGTCGCGGCGTGGGGCTCATGCAGTGAGAGGTTACCGGGCATTCCGGCCGGATTTCATCAGATGGCGCCCGATCGGAAGGTCACGTCCCCGTCTTAAGCTAGCCATCGTGGGCTCTATCGACCTCAATGCCGACCTGGGCGAGGGCTTCGGTGTCTGGCGACTCGGTGACGACGACGCCATGCTCGGCATCGTCACCAGCGCCAACGTGGCCTGCGGCTTCCACGCGGGCGATCCGGCCGGCCTGTTGCGGGTATGCCGGCTGGCCGCCGAGCGCGGCGTGCGGATCGGCGCGCAGGTCAGCTACCGCGACCTGGCCGGCTTCGGCAGACGCTTCATCGACGTCACGGCGGAGGATCTGCTCGCCGACGTCGTGTATCAGATCGGCGCGTTACACGGACTTGCCCAAGCGGCGGGCTCCGCGGTGTCTTACGTCAAACCCATGGTGCGCTGTACAACACGATCGTGACGAACCGCGAGCAGGCCGCCGCCGTCGCAGAGGCGGTGCAAACGGTGGATGCCGGCTTGCCAGTGCTGGGCCTGGCGGGTTCGGCGTTTTTCAACGAAGCGCAGCAGCGTGGCCTGCGCACGGTACCCGAGGCGTTCGCCGACCGCGCCTACCGACCGGACGGCCAGCTAGTGTCGCGGCGCGAACGCGGTGCGGTGCTGGACGATCCGGTCGCCATCGCCGAACGGGTGGCGGACATGGTGACCACGGGACATGTCACTGCGGTCGAGGGGTCGACGATTGAGGTGCACGTGGAATCGGTTTGCGTGCACGGTGATTCACCTGGAGCAGTGCAGATTGCGACGGCGGTGCGGGAGCGGCTGAAGGCCGACGGGATTGACGTCAAGGCGTTCTGCTGATGCGACTCCGGGCCGGGCGTCCGGACATCGGGCGGTATGCACACCGGTTCAGCGTGCCGGTCGCCGAATCCGGTGCGCCGCTGACGGTGACGTGGCTGGGGGTGTCGACGCTGCTGCTCGACGACGGGTCCTCGACGTTGATGACCGACGGCTTCTTCTCCCGGCCCAGCCTGGCCCGGGTGGGGTTGGGCAAGGTGTCGCCGTCGCCGGCCCTGGTCGACGGGTGCCTGGCCCGCCTCAAGCTGACTCGGCTCGACGCGGTTATTCCGGTGCACACGCATTACGACCACGCGCTGGATTCCGCGCTGGTCGCCGATCGCACCGGCGCGCAACTGGTCGGCGGCGAATCGGCGGCCTACGTCGGACGTGGCTACGGCCTGGCCGCAGACCGTCTCGTCGTCGCAGCGTCCGGTGAGCCAATTCAGTTGGGCGCCTTTGATATTACGCTGATCGAGTCGCGTCACAGCCCTCCCGACCGGTTCCCCGGGGAGATCACTGCGCCGGTGATAACGCCGGTGAGGGCGTCCGCCTACCGGTGCGGCGAGTCCTGGTCGACGCTGGTACATCACCAGCCGTCGGACCGGCGGCTGTTGATCCAGGGCAGCGCCGGCTTCGTGAGGGGTACGCTGGCAGGCCACCGCGCCGATGTCGTCTACCTTGGCGTGGGCCAGCTGGGCCTGCAGCCCGAGTCTTATCTGGTCAACTACTGGACGGAGACGGTGCGCACCGTGGGTGCGCGCCGTGTGGTGTTGGTCCATTGGGACGATTTCTTCCGCCCGCTGTCAAAGCCGTTGCGGGCGTTGCCTTATGCGGGCGACGACTTGGATTTCTCGCTTGGTTTCCTGAGCAAGCTGGCCGATCAGGACGGTGTCGCGCTGGATATGCCGACGGTGTGGCGGCGCGAAGACCCGTGGGTCGGAATTTGACGCTGTTTCTGGCTCTGCTGGCGCTGGCGGTGGTTCTCGCGTTCGCGGTCGCCCGTCCCCGCGGTTGGCCCGAGGCGTTCGCCGCCGTTCCGGCCGTCGTCGTGCTGATAGCCGTCGGCGCGATCTCGATGCACGACGCGGCTGCCGAGGCGGCCCGGCTGTCGCGCGTCGTCGCTTTCCTCGGCGCGGTGCTGGTGCTGGCCAAAATGTGCGACGACGAAGGGCTGTTCGAGGCGGCGGGCGCTGCGATGGCGCGCGGCCGCCCCGGGTCGCAACGCCTGCTGCGGCAAGTGTTCGCGATCGCCGCCACGATCACGGCGGTGCTGAGCCTGGACGCCACCGTCGTGTTGCTAACACCGGTGGTGCTGACCACGGTCCGGCGGCTGCGGGCGCCGGTGCGTCCACACGCGTATGCGACCGCACACTTGGCCAATGCCGCGTCGTTGCTGCTGCCGGTGTCGAACCTGACCAACTTGCTCGCATTTCACGTCGCCAACGTGTCGTTCACCAAGTTCACCGTGGTGATGGCGCTACCGTGGCTGGCCGCGGTGGCCGCCGTCTATCTCGTCTTTCGGGTGTTTTTCCGGCGGGATCTCAGCGTGCAGCCCGATCCCCAGGACACCGAGCCGGCGCCGCGGACGCCGGTGTTCGCAATCGTGGTGGTGGCGCTGACGCTGGCCGGGTTCGTGATCGCGGAGGCGGCGGGGGTGGCGCCGGCCTGGGCGGCGCTTGTCGGGGCGGCGGTGATGGCGGTGCGCAGCCTGAGCCGACGGCACACCACTGCGGCGGCGATCGTGCGCGCGGTGAACATACCGTTTCTGCTGTTCGTGCTGGCGTTGGGCGTTGTGGTGCAGGCGGTTATGCGCAACGGTGTGGCCGAGCGGATGGGTGCGGTGCTGCCGTCCGGTTGTGGCCTGCCCGCATTGCTGGGATTCGCGGTGGTGGCTGCGGTGCTGGCCAACATCGTCAACAACCTGCCCGCGACATTGGTGTTGGTACCGCTGGTCGCAACAAGCGGGCCGGCGGCGGTGCTGGCGGTGCTGATCGGGGTGAACATCGGCCCCAACCTTACCTATGTCGGATCGTTGTCGAATCTGTTGTGGCGCAGCGTGCTACGCCGTTACGACGTGTCGGCCAGCGTCGGCGAATACACCAGGCTCGGGCTGTGCACCGTCCCCACAGCGCTGGTGGCGGCGGCGATGGCGCTGTGGGCCGGTGTGCGACTGTTGGGCCTTTGAACCTCGACGGAACCAGGAGTCTCGGAGTCACTCCGAGGAAGGGCAGTGTCTTCTACATCGTGATAGCGGATCTGATATCAGGCGCGGTCATATCACATGCGCCTTCGTTTCCTAACACCATGTCCCACCACCTGAGGGTGCTGACGTGGCCGCTGTGGCGATTGAGTCAGCGGTGGTAGGCCGGTGGCAATCGCATACCGAGGTCGGCCGGCGCAGTACGCAGCAAGGCAGGGTAGTTGGTGATGAGACCGTCGACACCGTCGGCGATCAGGGCCCGCATGTCGTTCGCGTCGTCGACAGTCCACGGAATGACGCTGAGCCCCAACGAATGCGCCCGGTCGACCAAAGACTTGTCGACCAAAGCATAAGCGGGCGAGAGGATGTTCGCGCCGACCAGCGTCGCCCCGATCACCGGATCACCGACGACCGCGGGGTTGACGCCGGCCAGCCAGGGCGAACCCGGAACCCAGGTCTGCTCATTCCACAGCGTCACCAGAGGAATCGACGGCTCGGCCTGGTGCACGAGCGGCAACGTTCGCCAGTCGAAACTTTGGATTTCCACCCGACCGACCTTGCCCGCCGCCCTGATCGCCGCCAACACCACGTCGACGAACTCTTGGGGATCGGCCGTTATGGCTGGTCGATCGGCGGCGACCTTGGTTTCGATGTTGTAGCGCACATCGGCGCGATACGAGTCGGCGAGGGCGAAGACCTCCGGCAGGATGGCTATCTTGTTGCCCCGCACCACTTCAGCGTTCGGAAATTGGCTGTTCGGCTTGCCGCAGTCCAGCGTGCGGATCTGCGTCAAGGTCAGGTCGTGGATGAGTTTTCCGACGTAGGGATATGACCGGTCGCCGACGAACGCCGGCCCGGTGTCGGCGCACTGTTCCGGCGCGATGATCGGGTCATGCCAGACCAACGGTTGGCGATCTTTGGTGACGTTGATGTCGAGTTCGAGTGTGCTGACGCCGAGTTCGATCGATTTGGCGAAGGCCCGCAGCGATTCGCCGGTCGCCTGGCCGCGGCCACCGGCATGGGCCTGCAGGTCGAAGTCGCGCGACTCCGCGGCCATCGGCGGCGCCAGCGGCAACACAAGGACGGCGAGCAGAGCGGCGCCAATGCGCACGACAAATCGGGCAGCCAATTCGACTACCGCCTGCGCTGACGGGCGATCTCGGCCAGCACCACCCCGGCGGCGACCGAGGCGTTCAACGATTCGGCGGGGCCGGCCATCGGTATCGACACCACCGCGTCACAGTTCTGACGCACCAGGCGCGACAGTCCCTTTCCTTCCGATCCGACGACCACCACCAGCGGACCTTCGGCGTCCAAATCATCGAGGACCGTCTCGCCGTCGGCGTCCAGCCCGACGAGCTGAAAACCGCGATTCGCCCAATCCTTAAGTGTCCGATTGAGATTGGTGGCGCGCGCGATCGGAACCCGCGCCGCCGCGCCGGCGCTGGTCCGCCAGGCCACCGCTGTCACCGACGCAGACCGCCGCTGCGGGATCAACACTCCGTGACCGGCAAACGCCGCGACCGACCGCACGATCGCACCCAGGTTTCGCGGGTCCGAGATGTTGTCCAACGCGACCAGCAGTGCGGGCGGGGTGTCCAACGCTGTCTCGAGCAGCTCGTCGGGATGGAGGTACTCGTAGGGCGGCACCTGTAATGCGATCCCTTGATGCAGGCCGTTGGTTGTCATCCGATCCAGGTCAGTGCGCGGCACTTCGAGAATCGCGATACCGGAATCGGCTGCCAGAGTGACGGATTCGGTGAGGCGTTCGTCGGCCTGAGCTCCAAGCGCAACGTAGAGCGCGGTCGCCGGAACGCCCGCCCGCAGGCACTCCAGTACCGGGTTTCGCCCCAGAACCGTTTCGACGTCGTCGTGGCCGCGTTTAGCGGGGCGGCGCTGCTGCTCCTTGACCCGCCTGGCGGCCGGATGGTTGGGCCGCATACGCGCGGGCGGAGTGGCGCCGCGGCCTTCTAGCCCGCGGCGGCGTTGGCCGCCCGAGCCGACGGTGGGCCCTTTCTTCGTGCCGGGTTTGCGTACCGCCCCGCGGCGTTGCGAATTACCGGCCATCGGCTTGGGTTCCCAGCGACCACTGCGGGCCGTCGCCGGTGTCGGTGACCTCGATGCCGGCATCCTTGAGCCGATCCCGGATCTCGTCGGCCAGCTTCCAGTCACGCTGCACGCGGGCTTGTTCGCGGCGCTCCAGCTCGGCGCGCACCAGCACGTCCACCGCGGCCAGCGCGGCTGATGTCTCGTCGTGCGACTCCCACCGCTCGTCGAGCGGGTCGCAACCGAGGATGCCCATCATCGCTCGGATCGCGGCGGCGCTGGCCATCGCGTTGTCGTGGTCACCGGCATCGAGCGCGCGGTTTCCTTCCGCGCGGGCGTGGTGCACTTCGGCCAGCGCGACAGGCACCGCAAGATCGTCGTTGAGCGCCGCGGCGAACCTCGG
>JAFAID010000027.1 GCA_019236925.1 Mycobacterium sp.
CCCGCACCGGCTCGCCGCCGCTGCGGGTGACGACGTGGTGTTGCGCTTGACCGCGGCCAGCGATAGCTGCGACACGCCGCTGGCCGGCACCGTCACGCTGGTGTGCCCGCACGGCTGGTCGGCCAGCCCGGCCGTGCTGCCCTTCACACTGCGGCCCGGTGAACACCTGGAGGCCGACGTCGTGCTGACGATGCCGCCGCGGGCCAAGCCCGGCCTGTATCCGGTGCGCGCGCAGCTGCACGTCACCGGCGCCGCCAAAGTGCCCCCTGCGTGGCGTCAGGTCGTCGAGGACGTCTGCCTGGTGTCGGTCGGTGGGGCTGACGACGGTGGGCTGGCGTACCTGGTCGACGGGCCGGCCGACGTCGAGGTGGCCGCGGGCGACTCGGCTCGCCTGGCCGTCACCATCGGCACCGACGCCTGCGCCGACCTGAGCTTGGAGGCCCACCTGATCAGCCCGTGGGGGACTTGGGAGTGGATCGGCCCGGCGGCGCTAGGCGCGGTGCTGCCCGCCCGCGGCACTGTCGAGCTCGGCTTCGACGTGAGCCCGCCGGCCTGGGTGGAACCGGGCCAGTGGTGGGCCCTGGTCCGGGTCGGCTGCGCCGGCCGGCTGGTGTACTCACCTGCGGTGAAGGTGACGGTCCGATGACCGCGCGAGTCGCGGCGACGGTCGACGGCGTTCCGGTGCCGGTGGACGACGTCGACGCGCGTGAGGCGCGCCTGCGCGGCGGCCCGCTGGCGGCTGCGCTGCCGGCCGCGGGCACCAGTGAAGGCAGGCAGCTGCGGCGCTGGCTGACCCAACTGATCGTGACCGAACGGGTGATCGCCGCCGAGGCAGCTGCGTTGGGCGAGACCGGGCGGGACGCGCCGAGCGAGGCTGAGCTGCTGCCCGACACCACGGCCCGGCTCGAGATCGGCAGCATCGCCGCGGCGGCGCTGTCGGACCCCTGCGCGCGCGCACTGTTCGCCCGCGTCACCGCCGCGGTCGATGTCAGCGACGACGATGTGGCCGGCTACCACGCCCGAAACCCGCTGCGGTTCGCCGCGACGGGTCCCGACCGCCATGGCTGGCGCGCCCCGGCTATCGCCGCCCCGCCGTTGCACCAGGTGCGCTCGGTGGTCGCCGACCATCTCCGGGCCGCCGCGCGGCGCCGGGCTTTCCGGGTATGGCTCGACGAACGCCGGGCCGAGCTGGTGCAACTGGCACCCGGATACGAGCATCCCGGCGACCCGCGTCAACCCGATAACACTCACCGGCACTGACCCGCGGATGCTCACCCTGACCCTCGATGTCGGCGGCACCAAGATCGCCGTCGGCCTCGTCGACCAGTCCGGTGCGCTGGTGCACACCCTGCACATGCCGACACCGAAAAACCTTGGTGCAGAACATACTTGGGCTGTGGTTGAGCGGATGATCGTCGACGCGATGCAAGCTGCCGGGGGTGGGATCAGCGCGGTCGGCATCGGCTCGTCCGGACCCCTCGACCTGGCGGCGGGGACCGCCAGCCCGATCAACATCCCCTGCTGGCGCGAGTTTCCGCTGCGCGACCGGGTCGCCGCCGCGGTGCCGGGCGTGCCGGTGCAGTTGGCCGGTGACGGCGTGTGCATGGCGCTCGGCGAGCACTGGCGTGGCGCCGGGCGCGGCGCGCGCTTCCTGCTCGGCATGGTGGTCTCTACCGGGGTGGGCGGTGGGCTGGTGCTCGATGGGGTCCCGTATCACGGGCGGACCGGAAATGCCGGACACGTCGGGCACGTCGTGGTCGAACTCGACGGACAGCGGTGCTCCTGCGGCGGCCACGGCTGTGTGGAGACGGTCGCGGCTGGGCCATGGATGACGCGGTGGGCGCTGGCCAACGGCTGGGCGGCGCCGCCGGGCGCCGATGCGGCCACGCTGGCCCAAGCGGCCGACGCCGGTGATGTGGTGGCGGTGCGGGCGTTTCGCCGCGGCGCCACTGCTCTTGCCGCGATGATCGCCTCGGTCGGAGCGGTGTGTGACCTGGACCTGGTCATTGTGGGTGGCGGAGTGGCCAACTCTGGTCGGACGCTGTTCGACCCGCTGAACGAGGCGTTGGCCGGCTACGCGGGTCTGGACTTCATCCGCGGCCTGCGGGTGGTGCCGGCTGTGCTTGGTGGCGACGCCGGTCTGATCGGCGCGGCAGCACTGGCCTCATCTGTCACTTGAGCCACTCGGCGGACCCATGCGCGTTGAGCCCGCCTGACTCGGAAATAGGACGAATGCCCTGGTGAGCGTCCTGGGCACTCAAGCCGAATTTCCATCTCCCCACACCGGGGCGCAGCCCCCTAAACGCTCAGAGCGATTTTGAGTCGATGTCGTACCGACATCGACCGTCCGACGATGAACAACCTGCGGGGTATCGAACTTCGCTACGTACTGACGATGCATCTGTTGAGTCACGGTCGGTCGACCATCACCGAGCTGCTTGATGCGCTTGCGTTCCATGGCTTTAGCGTTGCCAGCCCTGCGCCCAAGTCGGTATCGGACGCATTGCGCTGCGAGAGACGCAGAGGCAGAGTGCGCCGACTTGGGCGCGGTCTGTACGGCCCTGGTCAGATGCCGCGCTGCACTGAGCACCGGATTCATCGCCGGGTGCTGGCGCTGCGCGCTGAAGGTTCACCGTTTTGGCTGATAGCGGCGGGCCACGCTATTGTGGATGCCGATCCACCGAAGACCGTCGGTCACCGAGCAATCGGTTGAAGGTCCGGGAATTCCCGGCGGCCCACGCAGGAGGACGAGGCAGACCTTCGTCGGCGCGCGCCGACGCACTGTTCACGCCCCGACCGCTTCCTGCGTCGGGGCGTTCGTCATTTCCGGGCCGTGACCCCAAGGAGGTATGCATGGCCCGGGCTGACAAGGCCACCGCCGTTGCAGACATCGCCGAGCAGTTCAGGGTTGCGACTGCCACCGTGATCACCGAGTATCGCGGGCTGTCCGTGGCCAATCTGGCCGAGCTGCGTCGGTCGCTGGCCCCGTCGGCGACCTACTCGGTCGCCAAGAACACCCTGATCAAGCGCGCCGCCTCCGAAGCGGGCGTCGAGGGGCTTGACGAGCTGTTCGTCGGACCCACCGCGATCGCGTTCGTCAGCGGTGAGGCGGTCGATGCCGCCAAGGCCATCAAGACCTTCGCCAAGGAGCACAAGGCGCTGGTCATCAAGGGCGGCTACATGGACGGTCACCCGCTGACCGTCGCCGAAGTCGAGCGCATCGCCGACCTGGAGTCGCGCGAGGTACTGCTGGCCAAACTGGCCGGCGCGATGAAGGCCAACCTGTCGAAGGCAGCCGGGCTGTTCAACGCGCCGGCCTCGCAGGTGGCCAGGCTCGTTGCCGCACTGCAGGAGAAGAAAGCCGCGGAACAGCCTGCGGCTCCAGCCGCCGAGGCTCCCGCAGCTGAGACCGAGACGGCCGAAACGCCAGCCGAAACACCCGCCGAAACCACCGAATAACCCCAAACCCACCAAGGAAGGACCCGCACCATGTCCAAGTTGTCCACCGACGAACTGCTCGACGCGTTCAAGGAACTCACCCTGTTGGAGCTCTCGGAGTTCGTGAAGAAGTTCGAGGAGACCTTCGAGGTCACCGCGGCCGCACCGGTCGCCGTCGCCGCCGCCGCTCCCGGCGGGGGCGCTCCGGCCGCCGAGGCAGCCGAGGAGCAGTCCGAGTTCGACGTCATCCTCGAGGCCGCCGGCGACAAGAAGATCGGCGTCATCAAGGTTGTCCGCGAGATCGTCTCGGGCCTGGGCCTCAAGGAGGCCAAGGACCTGGTCGACGGCGCGCCCAAGCCGGTCCTGGAGAAGGCTCCGAAGGAGGCCGCCGAGGAGGCCAAGACCAAGCTCGAGGCCGCCGGCGCCACCGTCACCGTCAAGTAGTCGACTCAGCGAAAACCCCCGGAGCCGCGCAGGCTCCGGGGGTTTCGTGTCCTCAGCGCGGCTGCACGGCCAAGCTCTGCGACTTCCGCACTTGCTCAGGCGAATCGCCAAGCGAAACAAGAAGATTCGTCGTCAACGAAGCAAGCACCGGGCCCACCGCACTGCCCTGCGCGCCGTAGTAACCCGCGAGCTCGAGCATCACAAAACCGTGGATCGACGCCCAGAACTGAGCGGCGACGGCGACCACGGTGGCGTCGTCAGAGGGCGATCCTGCGGCGATCCGCCCCGCCAGCATGCACCGGTGCACACCGCGCACGACATGCGCGAAGCTGGGGTAGTGGTCGTTGATCTCGGCCACGGACAGCGTCAGAACATCGTGCGCCGGCGCGTTGATGCCATGCGCGCTCGTGCTGCCGAACATCAGCCGGTACATATGCGGACGCTCGATGGCGTAGCGCCGGTAGGCGATCCCGGTGGCCATCAGATCCGCGACAGGGTCCGACGTCGGCGCCACCGTCAGCGCCGCGTCGAACTGGCGCAATCCCTCCTCGGCGACGGCGGCGATCAACGCAGGCATGCCGCCGAAATGCGTGTACACCGCCATCGTCGAGGTCCCGGCGGCGTTGGCGATCTTCCGGGTCTGCAACGCGTCGGGACCGTCCTCGTCGAGGATGGCCACGGCAGCGTCCAGCAACTCGGCACGCACGTTGCGCTCGGTCGGGGTCTGGGAAGTCGCCGGATTCATCAGTTGTCATCTTGACACAAGGGGTCTACGTTGAGTATAACAACGAAATATCAATGTTATAGGCGCTAGGAGGCCGAAATGGGCACCGCAG
>JAFAID010000048.1 GCA_019236925.1 Mycobacterium sp.
GCCATCGACAAAACAATCAAGTACTTCAACGATGGCGACATCGTCGAAGGGACAATCGTCAAGGTTGACCGGGACGAGGTCCTGCTCGACATCGGCTACAAGACCGAAGGGGTCATCCCCTCCCGCGAACTGTCCATCAAGCACGACGTCGACCCAAATGCGGTCGTTTCCGTGGGTGATGAAGTCGAAGCCCTGGTCCTCACCAAGGAGGACAAAGAAGGCCGGCTGATCCTGTCCAAGAAGCGCGCGCAGTACGAGCGCGCCTGGGGCACCATCGAGGCGCTCAAGGAGAAGGACGAGGCCGTCAAAGGCACCGTCATCGAGGTCGTCAAGGGCGGCCTGATCCTCGACATCGGGCTGCGCGGCTTCCTGCCCGCCTCGCTGGTCGAGATGCGACGCGTCCGCGATCTGCAGCCGTACATCGGCAAGGAGATCGAAGCCAAGATCATCGAGCTGGACAAGAACCGCAACAATGTCGTGCTGTCCCGTCGCGCCTGGCTCGAGCAGACGCAGTCCGAGGTGCGCAGCGAATTCCTCAACCAGCTGCAGAAGGGCGCCATTCGCAAGGGTGTGGTCTCCTCGATCGTCAACTTCGGCGCGTTCGTCGACCTTGGCGGGGTCGACGGTCTGGTGCACGTTTCCGAGCTGTCGTGGAAGCACATCGACCACCCCTCCGAGGTCGTACAGGTCGGCGACGAGGTCACCGTCGAGGTGCTCGACGTCGACATGGACCGCGAGCGGGTTTCGTTGTCGCTCAAGGCGACTCAGGAAGACCCGTGGCGGCACTTCGCCCGCACCCACGCCATCGGCCAGATCGTGCCCGGCAAGGTCACCAAGCTGGTGCCGTTCGGTGCGTTCGTCCGCGTCGAGGAGGGCATCGAGGGCCTGGTGCACATCTCCGAGCTGGCCGAGCGCCACGTTGAGGTGCCCGACCAGGTGGTCGCGGTGGGTGACGACGCGATGGTCAAGGTCATCGACATCGACTTGGAGCGTCGCCGAATCTCGCTGTCGCTCAAGCAGGCCAACGAGGACTACACCGAGGAATTCGACCCGGCCAAGTACGGTATGGCCGACAGCTACGACGAGCAGGGCAACTACATCTTCCCGGAGGGCTTCGACCCCGAAACCAACGAATGGCTCGAAGGTTTCGACGCGCAGCGCACCGAATGGGAAGCCCGCTACGCCGAGGCCGAGCGCCGGCACAAGATGCACACCACGCAGATGGAGAAGTTTGCCGCAGCCGAGGCCGCCGCTTCCGAGCGGCCGCAGGCCAACGGCTCGTCGGGCGAAGAAGAGCAGGGCGGCTCCCTGGCCAGCGACGCGCAACTCGCCGCACTGCGGGAGAAGCTCGCCGGTAGCGCCTAGCTACTAGGGATGCTTCGGATCGGGCTGACCGGCGGCATCGGCGCCGGTAAGTCGGCGGTTTCGGCCACGTTTTCGCAGTGCGGTGGGGTCGTTGTCGACGGTGACGTGATCGCCCGCGAGGTGGTCGAGCCCGGCACCGAGGGATTGGCCGCACTCGTCGACGCGTTCGGTGACGACATTCTGTTGCCCGACGGCGCGTTGAACCGTCCCGCGTTGGCTGCCAAGGCATTCAGCAGCGACGGAACCCGCGCGACGCTCAATGGGATCGTTCATCCACTGGTGGGTAAGCGTCGTGCCGAGCTGATCGCAGCGGTACCGGAAGATTCGGTTGTGGTGGAAGATATTCCACTGCTGGTGGAGTCGGGGATGGCTCCGTTGTTCCCGTTGGTTGTTGTGGTTTTTGCCGACGCGGAACTGCGGGTGGCGCGGCTGGTCGAACAACGCGGTATGGCCGAGGACGACGCCCGCGCTCGCATCGCCGCGCAGGCCGATGACAAGCAGCGTCGCGCTGTCGCCGATGTCTGGCTGGACAATTCGGGCACTCCGGAGGAGCTGGCCAAGCGTGCACGTGAGGTGTGGGATCACCGCGTCATGCCGTTCGCCGCGAATCTCAGCGCCGGCCAAGTTGTTCGACCGCCCGCCCGGCTGGTACCTGCCGATCCGGCCTGGCACGACCAGGCCGCGCGCATCGTTGCCCGCCTCAAGACCGCATGTGGGGCAAACGCGTTGCGCGTCGACCACATCGGTTCCACCGCGGTTCCCGGGCTGGACGCCAAGGACGCCATCGACATTCAGATCACCGTCGAATCATTGTCAGCCGCAGAGGAACTCGGCGCGGCGCTACTGTCTGCCGGTTACCCGTGTATCCAACACATCAGCACCGACGAGCCCAAATCCGACGCTCGAAGCACTGTCGGGCGCTACGACCACGTTGACGACCCGGGTCTGTGGCAGAAGCGGTTTCATGGATCAGCTGATCCCGGGCGCCCGACCTACGTCCACATTCGCGTCGACGGCTGGCCCAATCAGCAGTTTGCCTTGCTGTTCGTTGACTGGTTGAAAGCCAATCCCGACGTCCGCGACGGATACTTGGCCGTCAAACGCAAAGCCGAACAAGCTGCGGCGCCCAACGGGGGCATCGCGGCCTACGTCAGCGCCAAAGAGCCGTGGTTTCTCGAGGCATACCGCCGGGCATGGGACTGGGCCGACAGATCAGGCTGGCGCCCGTAACGGGCTGTCAGCTCTACGGATTAGGCAGCGGCGCGCCGCAGGGCAGCACGCCATTCATCGGGTCGGCACTACCTGCGGCCGGTCGGACGAAATGATCGACTTGCGTGGCGACGTTGTCGTCCACGTCGATCTCGCAATGCACATTGGCCGAATATGGCCACCGGATGGACACTTGCAGGCCGGCTTGATGGGGATCGGCCAGTACCGCGTTGGCCTGAAATGCGTTGCCGGGCATCGAACTCAACGGCGCGGAGTTCGTTTGGTTGTCGCCGGTGACGAAGGTGGCCTGGCTGCCCGGGGCCACCGCGTCGACCCGAGCGATGTAAGTGATGTTGTGCAGCTCGGCCCGCGCAGTCGCAGGAGTTAACTGCGTGCTGACCGCAGCGGTCGTCAGAGCGGCGATCGCGGTCCATCTGTGCATGGTGAAACTCATGACCGCACAGACTACGCTCGCGGTTTTGCGCCGGCGTTTAGCTGCCGGCAGTCGTTTCTCGGGTCGGCGGCACGCGCATGAGCGTCAGCGACCGGCGAGATCCGTCAAGGTGACTCGTTGACGTCGTCCAGGGTGCGTCCGCTGCAGACCGCCGCTCGTCTTCGTAGCCGTGTGCCGCACATCACAAAAGGACGTTTACGCCGTCGCCGGTCGGGTTATTACGCATATGTGGGAAAGGAGCCCTCATGAGCGTCTGGGTATGGATTGCAATCGCGGCTGCCGTCGTCGTGGCGGTCCCCGCGGTGATCGTCGCTGTAGGCATGTTCAGCAGCCGCAGAAAAACGCAGCGAATGAAAGAACACTATGGCCGTGAGTACGAGCGGCTGTTATCCGAGACCGGAAGCGAGAAAGCCGCCAACCGGGAACTTACTTCGCGAGAACGCAAACGAGGCAAGCTCGACATCGTTCCATTGACGCCGGCGGCCCACTCGGATTTCACCGCCCGCTGGCAAGAGGTGCAGGCCAGGTTCGTGGACAACCCGGCAAGTGCCGTGGGCGTCGCCGATCGTTTGGTGACCGAGGTGATGCGTCAACGAGGTTACCCCGTCGATGATTTCGACCGGCGGGCCGCGGACATCTCGGTTGACCACCCGGAGATCGTTGACAATTACCGCGCCGCGCACGGCATCAGCGAGTCGCAGCGAGACGACGTCAGCACCGAGCAGCAGCGCAAGGCGTTCGTGCATTATCGGGCGCTGTTCGAAAAGTTGCTCGCAACCACAACCGAAAACGACCAACCACAGGAGAAAAGCGCATGACCACGCATGAAGGACAAGCGATGACCGAGTCGCCCGAAGAGCCGCCGACCGCTGTCTCGGAATCGCCGCGGACGAAGGGCACGGCTGTTGCGCCCGATGCTGAACCCATTGCCGATGCACCATCACAACATGCTGATGCTTCCAGTACCGACGCTCCCGCGGCCGAACCGGCGAGTGCGCAGCACGAATCGTCAATGGACGACGTGGTTGTTACCGACGACGATCTCGCAGAGCTGCGTGCCCGGTGGGCCGGCGTGCAGGCGGCCTTCGTCGATGATCCCAAGGACTGCGTCCACCAGGCGGATGCCTTGGTCTCAGATGTGTTCGAGCAGCTCACAACTGGATTCGCCCAGGTGCGCTCGCGTCTGGAAGAGCAGTGGGTTCGCGGCGAAGAGGCCTCCACCGAAGACCTGCGCCTGGCTTTGGTGCACTACCGCAAGTTCTTTGAGCGGTTGCTCGCCGTCTAAATAGGCTGTACGCGACAGAGTTTCGAAGTCAGCGCCATGCAAGCCGCATGCCGTTGCTAGCCAGCCAGGCATTGAGGTCGTAGTCGTTGCGGGCCAGGCCGTCGACGGCGTGCATGGCGCGCCGCACGGCCTGCTCGGCGACCTTCGGCCTCAGCAGGCCATACCGGACCGCGTCCAGCAGCTCGTCGACATCGGCCAAGTCCGCGCCCCGGCCGGTGCGCACTTCGAGGTCGAGGTAATGATCTTCGGAACGCCAGACGGACGGACCGGGCGCGTACTCGCCGACGTCGAGGTAGTAGTCGTGGTCGCGTTCGTGGCCGGGGTTGAAATGAAAGACCGTCGCCCGCAAGCCCAGCGACGGGAGCAACCACGACTCGAGGTAGTGGAACTGCTTGCGACCAGGCGTCGGGCGGGCCAGATAGAGGCCCCACGGCCGCACGATGTAGTCATCGACGGCCCGCACGATCCCTTTGGGATCGGTGTTGGTGCGGGCGACGAGGTCGAACGTCTCGTGTTTGGGCGGATGGATGGCGTCACCTGACCGGGATCAACGGCGGAGCCTGATCTTCCAGCGCACAAAGCCGGCATAGAACACGGCCAGCGTGGCGAGCATGCCCATATCGAACAGCCAGACGTTCCGCGTGTGCTGCCAGAACCGGTCTTGGGGGAGCAGCGAAGCGGGCACCAGGTGGCGCACGTCGACCGTCGACGACGCCGCGGCGTAGCCCCAGCGCGCGGGCATCAGCCAGGACAGCTGGTCGAGCCCCAGCCGGCCGGTTACCGGGACCATCCCGCCGCACAGCACGAGCTGGGCCATCACCGCCACCACGAATAGGGGCATGATCTGCTCACTGGATCGAACCAGCGACGAGATGGCCAGGCCGAGGATCGCGGAGGCGACACACGTCGCGGCGACCGTCGTGAACAGCTCGACGGTAGCGGCGAGGTTGGAGTGTCCAAGCAGTACCGCGCCGCGGGTCGGCATCCCCTTACCGACCATCACGATCGCGGTGATGATCGCCGATTGCAGGACCGCGAAACCGCAGAACACCGCGGTCTTGGCGAGCAGGTAGGCCGTCGTTGACAGGCCGACTGCCTGCTCGCGTTGGAAGACGGGGCGCTCTCCGACCAGGTCGCGGATAGTCAGCGCGGTGCCCATGAAGGCCGCCGCCGGCAGCAGCAGGGCCAGTATCTGGGCGGATTCGTCCGGGGTGCCCGCGTGTGGCCCGGGCACGCCGAATCCGCTCGTGCCCGGGACGGTCAGCGACAGCGCACCCAGGATGAACGGCAACAATGCCAGGAAGACGAAGTAGGCGCGGTCGGCCACGACCAGCCGGACCTGCCGGCGCGCGATCGTCGAAATTTGGCGCCGCAAGCTGGTGTGAACCGGTTTGCCGAGGTCGGCCGGCTGGTCCGTCTGCGCAGGCGGCGGCCCTTGGTCTCGCTCGAGGAAGCGGCGGTTGGCCTCCTCCGGATCGGCGCCCACCTGGCTGAAGATTTTGGCCCAGTTGGTGGTGCCCATCGCATCACCGATCTGGTCGGGCGGGCCGCAGTACGCCGTCTTGCCGCCCGGGGCCACCAAGAGCAGCTGGTCGCAGGTGTCGAGGTAGGACAACATGTGCGTCACCACGATCACCACCCGGCCGGCGTCGGCGAGTTGGCGCAGCATCGTCATGACCTGGTGGTCCAGCGCCGGGTCCAGACCCGACGTCGGCTCGTCGAGGATCAACAGCGACGGTCCGGTGAGCAGCTCGAGTGCCACCGAAGCCCGTTTGCGCTGACCGCCGGACAGCTTGTCGACCCGGGTATCGGCGTGCTTGGTCAGATCTAGTTCTTTGAGTACGCCGTTGACGACCTTGGCGCGGTCGGCTTTCGTTGTGTCGGGCGGCAGCCGCAGTTCCGCGGCGTAGCCCAGCGCCTGGTTCACCGTCAGCTGGCGGTGCACGACGTCGTCTTGGGGGACCATGCCGATCCGGCTGCGCAGCGACGCGTATTCGGCGTGGACGTCGTGGCCCTCGAAGGTGACCGAGCCGGAGCTCGGCGTTGTGTAGCCGGCGATCAGCCTGGCCAGCGTGCTCTTGCCGGCACCCGACCCGCCGATCACGGCGGTCAGCGTTCCGGGACGCGCGGTCAGCGAGATGTTGTCCAGCAATTGCTTGCCGTTATCGACGACGTACTCGACGCCGCGCACTTCCAGACCGCCGGTGCGCGTTGCGGCCTCGGTCTCGCTGCGGGGGACCAACATTCCGCCGCTGACGACCAGATCGACGTTACCGATGGTGACCACGTCACCTTCGCTCAAGATCGCGGAACCGACCCGGGTGCCGTTGACGAATGTCCCATTGCTGCTGCGGTCCTGGATCTCGGTGCCCAGCGGCGTGAGCACCAACGTCGCGTGGTGGCGAGAGGCCAGCACGTCGGGAACGACGATGTCGTTGTCGGCGGCACGGCCGACGGTGACCGAACCAGCCAGTTTCGCGGGCGCTGCCGACCGCTGTGACAGGAACTTCACAAACCTGGTCGCAAGGTTCGATACGTCGCCGGACCGCGCGCCGACGACGGTCATCTCGGCGGGCGCCACCACCTCTGGCGGTGGCGCCGAACCCGCGTTGACGACCGTTCTCTCCGCAGGCGGCGGGCCCGGCGGCGGCGGTACATGCACGTCGGTCGGCTGCTCGAGCGTTGGCTGCCGCGGCGTGTTTCGCGAGTGCGGAGCCGGATGCGATCGCGGCGCAGGCGGGCGGGGAGACCTGGGCTTAGCTTGTCGCGGGCCGCGGGCCCGGCCCGGCGGGTGTGAGCGAGACGGCGGGCCGGGCGGGGCAGGCGTCGACCATGAGATGGTGGACGGCTCAGTGTCCCGTTGCGACCCGGCCCCCGGCGGCCGACTCGCCCGTCCACGATGCTGCCCGACCTCGAAGCTCAGCTGCGGCCCGCCGGCATTGCCGATGTTGATGCTTTGGCCGTCATAGATGTCGATCACCGGCCTGCGGTAGCCGTTGACGAAGGTCCCGTTCACTGAGCCATTGTCGATCGCCAGCCACTTGCCCTGTTCGAAGCGCAGGATCAGATGTTCGCGCGAGATCCGCGGGTCCGCGATACGGATGTCGGCGTCCACGTCGCGTCCGATGACCACGTCATGGCCTGCCGTGAACGTATGTTGCGACCCGTCGTGCCAAATGGTCAGCATGGGCGGGGATGGTCGACTCACCACTTCAGTATCGGTTGCTGCGCGGACCAGCTTCCACGCGACGCACCTGTGACTTCGCTATGTTTCGTAATGGTCGCCCGTGTGAGCAGGCCAGACGCCGATTCATAGCTGTTTCATACGTGGCACCAACACCGGCAACCGCCTCCGCGGGCATCATGCGAAGGGTGAGCGAACTGCCTTCAGCTGTGCCCGGGCCGGCTTCGGCCGACACGGCGCCGGTGGTTGACAGCCTGAAAGTGTCTGGCGTGCAAACCTTTCTGCGGGGGCCTTAAACGGATCAACCAGGTCTAAGCCGCTGCGCGCGGCGTGTTGGACGATATGAGGGGGTGACGACAATTGAATGAGGAAACGAACAACACCACGGAGCGCTGGGATGTGGAACGGCGGCCGGTGAGCGCCCCGCAGCGTGCCCGCAACATCTTTCGACGCGGCTATGAATCGCTCCCGCATCTGGCCGTCACGGAACTACTACACCGAGTGCCGCTGATCAGATCGTTGCCGAATCGCGGCGCCGCCGCGGGCGGCCAACGGGGCCAAGACAACATCCCGTTCAGCGCGATGGCGAACCGTACCGCTTTTGCCGGCTACTCCATCTTGCGGCCGCTGGGCTCTGGCGGGATGGCCGACGTCTATCTCGCTAAGCACCCGCGTTTACCACGTCGCGATGCGCTCAAAGTCCTGGCGAAGGGGATGACGGCCGACGAGGAATTCCGTGAGAGATTCAACCGCGAAGCGGATTTGGCGGCAACGCTGTTCCATCCGCATATCGTCGCGGTGCACGATCGCGGTGAGTTCGAAGGCCAGCTCTGGATCGCGATGGACTACGTCGAGGGCACCGACGCAGCCCGACTGGTGAAAGAGCGTTACCGGAACGGCATGTCAGAACGCGACGTCGGCGAGATCATCGACGCTGTCGCAGGCGCGCTCGACTACGCCCATGTGCGAGGGATGCTGCACCGCGACGTGAAGCCGGCCAACATCTTGCTCACCCATCCCGAGGAAGACGATCGACGGATCCTGTTGGCGGATTTCGGCGTTGCCCGTCAACTCGCCGATATCAGCGGAATCACCGAGACGAACGTCGCGGTGGGAACGGTTGCCTACGCCGCCCCCGAACAGTTGGTCGGGTCGAACATTGATGGACGGGCCGATCAGTATGCGCTGGCCGCCACCGCATTTCACTTGCTGACCGGTGTGCCGCTGTATCGCCATTCCAACCCGGTCGCGGTGATCGGGCAGCATCTGCACGCGGCTCCGCCCAGGCTCAGCGACCACCGTCCGGACCTGGCACGCCTCGATGAGGTTTTCTTCAAAGCCCTCGCGAAGGATCCGGCGGACCGATTCGATCGGTGCCGCGATTTTGCCGCTGCCTTCAACGACAAGGTCTCCCGCCCGCGTGGCAGTCTCAGGCAGCGCAGCGCCGCCTCGGTGAAGCTCGGCCGCCACAGATTTTCACTCAAGACCGGCATCGCCGCCGCGACGGCTGTCACGCTGGTCATCGCGTTGACCATCACTTGGGCCATTTCGTTTTTCTCCTGGGACAACCCGCCCCGGTCGAACCCTGCACCACCACCTCGCTTCAACGCGACGTCCTCGGCATCCGCGGTGCTGCCCGGTTCAAGTCCGGCCGCCGCCCAACCGGTACTCGACGGTGCCTATCGGTTGGATTACGACCGCGCAAAACAGACGTCCAACGGCGTTATCCGCAACAACGGCGCGCAAACCAGTTGGTGGGCCTTCCATTCCGCCTGCACGAACACCGGGTGCGCCGCCACCGGGACCAAGCTGGACAACGTCAGTCACCAAGCGGCGAAGACCACCGGCACCGGCAACGCCGGCGTTTTGCATTTCGTCGACGGACGTTGGCAGAGCGCGCCCAGAGAGGTACAGACACAGTGCCGTCAGGCACCGGAAACCCAGACATCGACGCAGGACGAGACCGTGGTTTGGTCGTTGACACCGCAATCCGACGGCACGCTGCGCGGCGTGCAAACGCAAACCGTGCAGAGCAACGGGTGTGGCGCGCAAGGTGCGATGCTGCGGATTCCCGTCGTAGCGACCCGGGTCGGGGATGTTCCTCCGGGTGTCGACGTTGCCGATCCCGGCCAGGCTTCTGCGACGGCAGCGGTACCGGCCACGGCGTCGTCTGCGCCCGTGCTCGGTGGGGTGTGCAGCGACGCCGACCGGCTGGCTTACGATTCCACCGCCAATGCGCAGGTCGTATGCGAAGCCAATACCTGGGACAAGGCACCAGTCACCACCGGAGTGCATCCCATTGGGACTTCCTGTGACGAGCCGAACGTCCCCGTCTTCGCGATGTCGAAGTCGGACGACGGGTACCTGATCCAGTGCGACCCTGCGACCCGGGTCTGGACTCGTCAGCAGGGATAACCTAGATCAGTAGTGCGCCTCGCCCCCTCGCCGCTTCGCGGCTGGGGGTACCCCCACCTCCGTCCGCTTTGCGGCCGGCATCGTCGTCGCACGCTGTCGGTGATGCCGCCTACCCTGGTGAACATGGCTTTCGCTACCGAGCATCCGATTGTCGCCCACTCCGAATACCGGCCTGTCGAGGACATGGTGCGCGCGGGTGGGCACTTCGAGGTGGTCAGTCCCTACCCGCCGGCCGGTGACCAGCCCGCGGCTATCGATGACCTGGAGCGGCGAATTCAGGCGGGCGAGCACGACGTGGTGCTGCTGGGTGCCACCGGCACCGGGAAGTCGGCAACCACCGCATGGCTCATCGAGCGGCTGCAGCGCCCGACTCTGGTGATGGCGCCGAACAAAACGTTGGCCGCCCAGTTGGCCAACGAGCTTCGAGAGATGTTGCCGCACAACGCCGTCGAGTACTTCGTCTCGTACTACGACTACTACCAGCCAGAGGCGTACATCGCGCAGACCGACACCTACATCGAAAAGGACAGCTCGATCAACGACGATGTGGAGCGGCTGCGGCACTCCGCGAC